>JBBRCA010000074.1:0-13615 GCA_038205325.1 Terriglobales bacterium
ATCTTCACCAAATGCCGCGCCAGCCGGTTCGACCCAATCTCCAACTCCCCATACGTCAGCACCTCCGCATCGCTCCGCACAGCCGCAGCACCAGAACTCCGCAACACCTGTGCAGAAATCAAGGAATGCATCGGAAAAGAAACAGACGCGACTGAAACGCCCACACCCATCGCGAGCAGTCTCTCCTTCGCGGGACCCGCGAGCAGCGAAAGGCTCCCCACCGGAATGCGAGGGTTCGTCAACGCCTGTGCAAGCCCCACCTCGAACGACGACGCCAACTGCTCCATCGGCTCCCGCGAATACCGGCCCGAATCGTAGTCCAGATTGACGCTCAATCCGGCATTCGTGTCCGTCGCAATCAAGCGCAGTTTCAACTTTTCCAATACAACATGAACAGCAACAGGCGTGATCGTTATGCGTGAATCGCCTTCAACTACAGGCCACCGCAGATCGTGAAACTCAAAGCCGATCCCCGGTTTCGTCGCCGCGCCCCCCGGAACGAACCAGTCCTGCTGGCTTCGCCCCTGCCTTGTCAACGCCGCCACGCTGCGCAAAGTCTCATCGAAACGCGACTTGCCTTCAACCTCCACGGTTACGGGAAGGTACCGCGAAAATGGACCCACCGCGTTCTTGATTTCGTCGTACTCCCGCCCGCCCGACGCAGTTAGTACCACCGTCCGCGCCTCTCCCGTCACGCGACTTAGAAGAAGATGCCACGCGGTCAACAGAACATCTTCGGCATTCATGCCGCTCTCTTCGGCCACGGCCCTCAGCCGCTCGACACTTTCCCGCGAAATCTTAACACGCACCCGCTCCGATGAACCGCTCTCCCATTCTCCTGCTTCCAGCGGCAGCAGCAACGGCGTATGAGCCTGGTCTTTCCAAAACATTCTCGCTGCAACTGCGGCATCCTCGCTTCCATCCAGCAAATCGTGTTGCCATTCCGTCACGTCGACATATTGAAGCAAGTCGGCCGTCAGCGCCGCCCCGGACAGCACTTGCCACAACTCTTCTGCGAGCACCCCAAACGAAGCCGCATCGACGCACAGGCTCGGCATCGCAAGCAGAAGCGAGTGCTTGCCATCGGCTAGCCGGAACAGGGTACTCGAAACGACCGGCATCTCGCTCACCGCGCGAAATTCACGCGCAGTCGCCGCGAACCTGCGTCGAAGTTCATGCTGCTGATCTTCGCCAGACAACCCAGTCAGATCCTCGACCCGCACATTCAACGTCTGTTGCTCGAGGATCATCTGTAGTGGCAGCTTGAGTTCGCGGTGTTTGCGAAACACCGTCCTCAGAATCTCGTGACGGCCCGTAACATTCGCCAGGGCAGCGCGCAACGCCTCCACATCAAGTGGCCCCACGCACTCATACAAGCAGGCCGAAACCGGAGTGCCGGCATCGTCCGCAAACGCGACGATGCGCTCCTGCTGTGGTGAAATCCGAAAGCCAGCCAGCGATTCAGTTTGCATATCACCCGCGCCTCAAGTCATCTCGCGACTTCTGGCAAGGAAACCTCCATCACCTGCTCGACGCTCCAACTGTGCGGCACCACAAACACTCCACTGAAGGTGGGTTTGGCGACGCCGAAATAATTGCCATCGAGGACAGTGAGCGTGAGAGCGTCCGTAATCACGTCCGTTTGTTCGGCGCCGAAATCGATGAACAGAGACAGGAAGTATTGGCCAGGAACAAGCGTAAGACTGGGAACGACGCACACCACGACGGTTTCACCCGACAACGGCCCATGACTCAGGTTGGGATCGCACAGCGTATTCAGCGTCAGCACTCGCTGCCCAAACATGTTGTTTATTCCAACAGCGAAAGTGAGCGTTGGAACGACATGAGGCAGTCGCAGATGGACTTTCAATTTCAGCCGTGCCCCGACCTGTATCGCGCGTGGCGCAGGCTCATCATTGGCCGTGAACAACTCGAGCTTCCGCATGATGGGCGCGTACCGCGGTTTTCTGGTTGGAGCATCGGAAAGGTCGATCTCGTGGCCCTCACCCTCGCCGTCCTTGTTCGTCAGCGCGAGATACTGTCTGACCGCACTCTTGGTTTCGCCGTCGAAGATCATGTGGCCGCTTTCCAGCACGATGCCGCGCTGGCACAGGTTCTCGACCGCCGCCATGTTGTGCGAAACGAACAGCACTGTGCGTCCACTTTTGCTGACTTCGCTCATCTTTCCGAGGCACTTCTTCTGGAAAGCCATGTCGCCAACCGCCAGCACTTCATCCACGATCAGGATCTCCGGCTGCAAATGCGCTGCGACCGCGAATCCGAGACGCACGCTCATCCCGCTTGAGTAGCGCTTCACCGGCGTGTCCAGAAATTTTTCGATCTCCGCGAAAGCGACAATCTCATCGAATCTTCTCTTGATCTCCGAATGCCGCATTCCCAACACCGCGCCGTTCATGAAAATATTCTCGCGACCTGTCAGTTCGGGGTGAAAACCGGTACCCACTTCGAGCAGGCTGGCCATGCGCCCGCGCAACGTGATCCGGCCCTCAGTTGGGTCGGTGATTCGAGACAATATTTTCAGCAGCGTGCTTTTGCCCGCGCCATTGGCTCCGATGATGCCGACAATCTCGCCGGCATCCACGTTGAAACCGATGTCCTTCAGCGCCCAGAAAGTATTCTCCGGCCGCCGTTCTTTCGGTTCCCGTCTTTTGAACGGCGCTGTCAAGGCGCGCATCATCAACTCGCGCGCATTGCCCGCTTTATCGACCGAGAGGCCGAAGTGATACTGCTTGGAAAGTCCCCGAACTTCAATCATGGGTGGCATCAGATTACGTCCGCAAATCGAAGTTCCATACGCCGGAAAATGTACAGCCCCGACACAAACACCACCACGCTCACCGCCAGCGAAATCCCCATCACCGCCCACGATGCGGGAGTGCCCAGCAGCGCATAGCGAAAACCAATCACCATGCCGGTCATGGGATTCAGCCCCATCAGCAGGACCCACTTCTCCGGCACAATGCGGATGGGATAGATGACGGGCGTCACAAAAATCCCCATCTGAATCAGAAATGGCACAGCATATTTAACGTCTCTGAAGCTCACGTTCAGCGCCGAAAACGTCATCCCCAGGCCCGCCGCCGAAAGCACCGCCCCAACGATGAAAATAGGCAACAGCAGAGCATGGCTCGACAGATGCACATGGTAGTACAGCATCAGCAACGCCAGAAGACCGAGGCTTAACACCAGGTCCAGCAGCATCGCCCCGATCGCTCCTAGAGGGATGAAAATTCGCGGAAAATACACCTTCGTCACCATCGATTGATTTGCGATCAGACTGTTGCTCGATATGGACAGCGAATTGGCGAAAAACGTCCACACCGAAAGCCCGGCGAAGGCAAACACCGCGTACGGGACCTGAGGATCGCCCTTCACCCCGGCCAGCCGATGAAAGAAGAACGTAAAAATCAACATCGCCAGCAGCGGCTGAATCACAGCCCACGCCCCGCCCAACAGCGTTTGCCGGTAGCGAATCTTGATATCGCGCCACATCAGGAATCCCAGCAGCTCGCGCTGCATGAAAACCTCTCTGAAGTCGAGGGGCTGCCACCCTTTGCGTGGCCCAATGGTCATCTCGAAGCGTGATTGCATAGATTTCCCGTCTGCGAAGCTGTTCCCCCTTGCAAGGGATTTTTTCTGAGCGATGATAGTGCCATTATGCCTGTTTTTGCGCACAAAGATAAAGCGGAAGCTCTCTGCTAATTCATCCACCGCTTGTCGTTCGGGTCTTTGCGCTCGTCATCCAAACCGACATACTTGCCAGAAGCGTCGAGATTCACGTCCTTGCCTTGCTTGCGCATGTAGACGGTGAACTGCTTCGCCGCGCGTCGCCGCTTGGCGCGGTAGTACGAATTGCGTATCCCTAACCAACCCTCCGAAGCCGCGAACTGCAAACCCCGGCGGGGCGCGAACCGCAGGTACAAAAATCCGCACAGCGCAACGCACAGTGCCGTCACCGCACTGAACGCATCGCGAGAAATCAAAGCGCTCAAAAGATAGAACGCCAGAAATATGGCAAGCAGATGTTTCGCCTTCACGCGCAGCACAAAGTACAGCCTCATCTCCGCATCGGGATTCATCCGCGCAAACGCCAGCAGCAATGCCAGTACCATCGGCCATAGCCCAAACACGAAGCTGTTCGGCCCGATTCCAGGCAGATGCGCGAAGCTAATCAGCGCCGCCAGCAAGCCGCCGCCGACCGCCGACACTGCGGCGTATTCGCCCAGCCAGCGCCCGCCGCGCTCTGCCTCCAGCGCCGCTCCAAAGAACCAGATCGAAAGCAGCGCAAACGCTGTATTCAGCAGTCCACCCGCCAGAAACGCATACGTTAGAAACTGCCAGGGCATGCGATGGAACGCCAACTGCGGCGTCAGTATCAGACCCATCGTCCCCGCAGGCGGCGCAGGAAACACGCGATCCATCACCGCCACCAGCACAAACGCCCCTATGGCAACGAGAATAAGTCTGCGCGTCACGTCGCGAAACGCCGGAAGCGCCAGCATAATCGGACCGTTGGAACGCAAAGCCATATATACATCCTATGCGTTCGGCCGCTCCAAGCTGAAAGGCTCATCGCTCTGAGCTCCTTTCACCCTCTTCCCGACATCACCTTCCCGGCAACGGCGGCACAGCCAGCGACTGATGCCCCGCCGCATCCACCGCCCGCACCCCGAACAGCACATTGTCCTTGGACACATTCAGCTTCAGCGTCAACGCCGCACCAGCGCTCTGCGAGTGGCTCCAGAACATCTCGGTGGTATCGCGCCACACCACTTCGTACGTGGTTCCCGGAGGCGCAAACGCCGCCGCGTCCCACGTCAACTCCGAGTTGTTGTCGAGCGCCGTGGTCAGCACCTTCACATGCTGAGGAACGCTGGGCGCGGACGCGAGTGTCGCCAGCATCGCCGCATTCAGCCGCGCGACGTTCGCCACGTAGGCGAAGTCGACGAACTTTAGCAGATCCCCATATTCCACGCCATTCTCCGTCCGCAGCGTTTGGTGCTGATGGTCGAAATTTTCGCGCCACTCCGTAAACCGCACCGCCGCGAAGCCCTCGCCGTTGAAGCTAGTATGGTCTCCGCCGCGCAGGTAACGGTCGCGCCGCAGCACCAGCACCGGATGCAACGCCGCCACCAGATGCACCATGTGGCTGTGAATTGCGCCCGGAGCAGTGCCAGGCTGATGCACCTCGGTCGCTTTGAAGTACAGCGGCGCAATCTCGGCCACATCCCGCGCCAGCTCCCGCGACGGCGAATCGTTCTCCGCGCCCAACCCCAGAATCTGGCGCTGTCGCTCGGGCGTCGCTACGCTCGGCACGCTCTCCGAAAACACCCGCACCGCCGTCTTGTCCTGCATCGTATCGCCCGGCGTGGTGTCCCCGCCGACGATGTCGTTATTCAGCACGGCCTCCAGCGGCCAACCCTCCGCTTTCGCCAACCGCGCGAGATGCCGGGAGCCGTTCAACCCCTGCTCCTCCCCGGCGACCGCCACGAACACGACCGTCCCCGGCAGCTTCAGCCCGCCCTTCCAGGCACCAGACAACACCCGCGCCGACTCCATCGACACGGCCACGCCGCTGGCATCGTCGTTCGCTCCCGGAGCGTCCGAATGCGAGTCCATTGTGCCGGTCACGCGCGAATCCATGTGCCCCGTCACCAACACCCACGGCGCATTCTTGCCCGTCGCCGTCCCGTGCATAATGGCGTACACATTGACCAGCTTGGTTGGCCGCGCGAAGCGGTTGGGGGCCGTGCCCGCGGGCGCAGGGTTCTCCGTAAACTCGTCGCGTTTGACCTCCAGACAACCCCCGCAGTCCGCGGAGATCACCTTGAACTCCGCCTCGACCCAATCCGCCGCCGCACTGATCCCATGTCCCGGGGGCAAGTCCGTGTCCATGCTCGAAAGCGTGCTGCGCGTGCCAAAACTGACCAGCTTCGCAATGTCGGCCTGCACTTTCGCCGCCGAAACCTGTCCGATCGCCGCCGCAATCCGTGGATCGGCAACACCCACGGGCATTCCCTGGGCCGTCGCCTGCGCCACTCCCAACTGGGTCGTTGCGGCAAGCGCAAGAGCGATCAGGGTTTCGACCGGAAATCTAAATCGAGCGAGCATGGGTTACTCTCCTGAGAGGGGTCCAAAACGGTGGGTTCGGCTTCAGTCGCACCACCAACGCAGTAAAATTAAGACGTCTTTGGCCCTGAGGGAATGCCGAGATTTGATCGGAACTTCCATAAAACAATATAAGCTGCCAAAGGCCGCTTGCGAACATCCTAGCAACAGCGCGCGAAACTATTGGGGAGGAATGACGTTTATGTCAGTTGTATGTCCGGAATGCGACAACCCGTTGGATATCGACGTGGACGATGTCGAAGAAGGCGAAGTGATTGTGTGTGACGAGTGTG
The DNA here is from genome assembly GCA_038205325.1 of Terriglobales bacterium. Taxonomy (GTDB): domain Bacteria; phylum Acidobacteriota; class Terriglobia; order Terriglobales; family Acidobacteriaceae; genus Granulicella. Next base: position 6,423 of record JBBRCA010000074.1, read on the forward strand.
GCAGCGACCTTGAAGTGGTCTCCAGCGATCCGTTGGAGCTAGCAGCGGTCGATGCGGAGGGGTACGATGACGAAGCAGATGCAGTCGCCGCCGATGAAGACGCCGAAGATGAGTGACAAAATCGCCGCGTGCGTAAGAGCTGCGTGTAGTTGCGCAACGGTCCGCGCGACGGCTCGCGCAACAGCCAGCGGCCTCGGCCTCGCGCTGGCCCTGCCGCTGGCTTTCGCGATATTCTCCGCAGGCCCTTTCGTCGCCACGGCCCATGCCCAGCAACGCGGCCTCATCAACCGCAGCATCGAAGGCAAGGTCGAGGACAAGAACGATGCCGCAATCAAAGGGGCCGTGGTCTATCTCAAAGACACCCGCACGCTCACCATCAAGAGCTTCATCTCGGACGATGAAGGCGATTTTCACTTCGGCCAGCTTTCCCAGAACACCGACTACGAAATCTACGCCGAGTTCGAAGGTAAGCGCAGTAAAATCAAGAAAATCAGCTCCTTCGACAGCAAGAACGACTTCAATTTCACTTTGAAGATTGACGCCGGCAAATAAGCCACCATCTAAATGTCGCCTCGATCTACCAGCACGTAAACTGCCAAAAAAAAGGCCGCGATCACTCGCGGCCCTCGTCCATCTCGCACGCTTTACTGCTTACTGCGGGTTGCTGGTTTCTACGCCGATCGCATTTCCCGATACGACCATGTTGACGCGGCGGTTCTGCTGGCGTCCCGCGGCCGTGCCGTTGTCCGCAACAGGGTCGTTCTTGCCGTAACCGGCGGCCGTCACATTGGCCGCCGGAACGCCGTTCTGAATCAGGAAATCATGCACCGCATTAGCGCGGTTCTCGCTCAGCTTCTGGTTGTACTCATCTCCGCCGACTGAGTCCGTATAGCCCTCGACCTGAATTTTCAGCCCTGGGTAAAGTTGAAGGATCGTCGCGACCTTCACCAAGCTCACCTGTGTTGCGGGCTTCAGCGTGTACTTGGCGGTGTCGAAGAGCACATCGCTCATGTTGACGATCAGGCCCCGCGCGCTTTCGGTCGTTTGCAGCACGTCATTCAACTGCGTGCGCAGCTTCTCTCGAACGGCATTGACATCTTCGCTGCTTTTCTGCGCGTTGCGATTGGCCTCGGCGGCTTCCGCGCGAGCTCTATCGGCGTCGGCTTCGGCGCGCGCACGGGCCGCATCGGCCTGGGCCTTTTCGGCTGCAGCACGGTCGGCTTCGGCCTGCGCATTAGCTGCCGCAATCTGCGAAGACGCTGCCTGCTGTTGAGCGTTGGCGGCCTGCGCCTGAGCGTTCTCCTTCGCTTCCACGTTGGCACGGTCACGCTCCGTAGCCTGCTTGCGCAGTGTGGTGATGCGAGCATCCTCGGCGCGCTGCACAGCTTCACGCGCGTAGGTGAACTCCATCTTCACGTCGCGATGCCGGGAGTTCTGCTCGTCGTCGGCGTTTTTGAGATCGGTCGCGACTTCCGACATGATGTCGGCGGCGTACTTGTCCGCGCCGGCGTTGCGTGCGATACGCGCCGCATTGTGCGCCTCATACAGCGCCAGCGGATAGTGTTCGCGGTCGGTGATCGGACTGGGTTCCGAGTGAGCCCCTTCCGTGTTCGCATAGAGCCCACGCGGCAGGAGCTGGTAATGCACATTCACTTGCTGCAACACGCCCTGCGTCTTGTCGGTGAAGACGTTCTTCAGTACCACCACGTCGCTCGGCTGGCTGACCGAGAAGTACGGTTCGGCGGTCACGATCATTCCGAACGATTGAAAGGAGGAAGAAACATCCAGGTTGGCTTTGTTCCCCGCCAACTCCAATTCGCCCATGTTCTGCGGACGGCCATCTGCGGAAATGGCCCACAGAACGTAGGTCAAATACTCCGGCCCAAATCCGTTGGCTGGCGTAAGACCCTCAAATTTCGCGGAAATTTTCGTCTTTCCCGTGACGGACTCCACCTTTGCGTTGCCCCGCGCGTTCGGCATCAAATCCGTGCCCGCAAAATCGACGTGGGTCGCATCGCGGCGGTTGAGGTAGTTGACCGCGTCGAGGTCGCGCTGCACCACCTTGACATGGTAGATAAAGATGCCGTTGGGGCCTTCTTGAATGACGTCGGCCGAACGCTGTTGCGGAGCGACCGAAGTCGGATTTGGCTCCTGCGCGGTCACCGCACCGACTCCAAATATCAGCATCAGTGGCAGCGTTGCAACGATTTTCTTTCCAGATAAGTACATTGAATCTCCTTGTGTTGAAGCCGCCGCGAAACACAGCCGCAGCCTACCCCGGATCGGCGGTTTACACTTCGGATGCTGCGAATAACGATCGGGTAGCCCATACGATTCGGCAACGGTCATTTCGCTGAAAAGTCTCGCGGACGGGCAACCCGATGCCCTATGGTTTCATCGTCACGGGCTGGTCGTAATTACGAAACGTGAATGTTATTTCCATCTGGAACCGCACAGCTCGGTCGCCCACCATGTAAGGCTTAAATCGCCACAACCTGCCTGCGTCGATCGCGGCTCCTTTGAGCATTTCCGGTCCAGATACCGCGACTGTTCGAACAGGAACACCATCAGGGCCGACAAAAACGCGCACGACGACATCGCCCGCCATATGAGCTGCGCGTGCGATGGGAGGGTCAACGGCCTTGGCTCTCGTCTCGATCAGACCCACCACCTCGCTCTGCCTCAGGCGAGCGATCATATATCGGGCCGCGTCCTCATTTTCTTCCATCACACGTCCATCTGAGCCATCACCGATTAGCATCACGGTCCACTCGCAGCGAACATCGTCATCAGCCGCCGTATAAAACACGCTGACACATGTTTCCGTGGCTGGCGGGCAATCCTTGGGCGCTTGCTTGCCAACCGCCCACTTCCCGACAGAAAGCGGCTTGCCGGTCTTCGGCGCCAGGGCTGTGCCATCGGCAACATATCGCGATTCGATCACCTGTACCGCCTCGCCTCCAACGCTCGCCAACGCGGCGGCTTTGTTTGCCGCACTGTCTTGAGATTTCGCAGTGTAATCTGTCCCGTTCAACGCCACAACCAGCAAAACCGCAAAGATATGCATTGTTCTCTCCTATTGTCCCAAGATCGCCACACCGCCAACAACCATACTCTGTGCAATCCGCTCGCGCCACTCCGCTGGTCCAGTGATATGCACGCTCACGCCCTTCGCATCCACGGCGACCGTCACCGGCATATCCATCACGTCGAACTCGTAGATCGCTTCCATTCCGAGGTCCTCAAAAGCGACCAGCCGCGAGTGCTTGATCGCCTTCGACACCAGGTAGGCCGCGCCGCCGACAGCCATCAGATAGACCGCTTCATTGTCGCGAATCGCGTCGATCGCCGCCACCCCGCGTTCGGCTTTGCCAATCATCCCCAACAGCCCCGTTTCTTCGAGCATCTGGCGGGTGAACTTGTCCATGCGCGTCGCAGTGGTCGGCCCCGCAGGTCCAACGACTTCATCGCGCACGGCCTCCACCGGACCGACGTAATAGATGAAGCGGCCCTTGAAATCGACGGGCAGCTTTTCACCGCGCGACAACATCTCGGTCATGCGTTTGTGCGCGGCGTCGCGACCCGTAAGCAGCTTTCCATTCAGCAGCAACACCTCGCCCGTCTTCCACGTCTTCACTTCGTCCTTCGTCACCGTGTCGAGGTTCACGCGCCGCGCACCGTGCACGTCGTAGGTCAGCTTCGGCCAGCTTTCAAGCGACGGCGGGTCAAGGTACACCGGTCCGCTGCCATCCATCACAAAGTGCGCGTGGCGCGTGGCCGCGCAGTTCGGAATCATCGCGACGGGAAGATTGGCTGCGTGCGTCGGCCACTCCAGAATTTTCACGTCGAGCACAGTCGTCAATCCGCCCAGCCCCTGAGCGCCGATGCCCAGCGCGTTCACTCGTTCGTAGATCTCGACGCGCAGCTTTTCGATATTGGTGCTTGGCCCGCGCGCCTTCAACGCCTGCATGTCGATGTCTTCCATTAGCGCCTGCTTTGCCATCAGCATCGCCTTCTCCGCCGTCCCGCCGAGGCCAATGCCGAGCATCCCCGGCGGACACCAACCCGCGCCCATGGTCGGAACCGTCTTCAGCACCCAGTCCACCACCGAGTCCGAAGGATTCAGCATCACGAACTTCGACTTCGCCTCGCTGCCGCCGCCCTTCGCCGCGACCGTCACGTCCACCATGTCGCCCATCACGAGCGTCACTTCGACCACGCACGGCGTATTGTCCTTCGTATTCTTACGCGAAAACGCCGGATCGGCGAGGATGCTGCCGCGCAGCTTGTTGTCGGGGTCGAGCCACGCGCGCCGCACGCCCTCATCGCACATCTCCTGTAGCGTCAGTGTCGCCGGTCCGTCTCCTGTACCGACGAGACGACACTCCAGCCCTAGCTTGATAAAGATCGTCACGATGCCCGTGTCCTGGCAGATGGGTCGATGCCCCTCGGCGCACATGCGCGAGTTCACAAGGATCTGCTTCATGGCGTCCTTCGCCGCCGGGGACTGTTCCATCTCATACGCGCGCGCAAGATTTTCGATGTAGTCGACGGGATGATAAAAGCTGATGTACTGTAGTGCCGCGCGCACGCTTTCGATCAAATCGTCTTGCTTCACTTGAACCATTGCAGACCTCTACTTTTTCTCGAACTGTCATTCTGAACGCAGCGAAGGACCTGCGTTCGTCGGAAACGGGTAATCCTCTAAAGGGAAACCCGTCTGCTAAAAAGCAGCGGCGCGAGTGTGAAAACGACTCAGGAACTCTTGCGGCATAGTTCTCACACCACAACGATGGGGATTTACGCTCAGGCGATTGAAAGCGGCAAACGAGAAGTGCAGACAACCAGCGCGGCTTTCTGCACAGACGCTCAAGCGGCTCTGATGGCGTCTAGCACTTCGCTAATGGCCCGTCATTCTTCTCGCAAGTTATAGATAAGAATGGTAGGCACGAGGAGACTCGAACTCCTGACCTCTACCGTGTCAAGGTAGCGCTCTAACCAACTGAGCTACGCGCCTTCATGCGTTCTACCAGTGTAAATCGAACATTGGCGTGGCCGCAACTTTACCCGTCTGGCGCGGCCGCTCGCGGCGTCTGCACCCGTCTGAAAACAATCCACGCATATTCGGCCGCCGACACCGGTGCCATCACCGCAATCGCCTTCAAAAGCACGTCCCTCAAGCCGAGCAGATGAGACGCCCTCAACACCTGGCAGGTCATCACCGTCAGCAGCCCCAGAATCTGCAGCAGCGTATTCGCCTTCCCCAGCAGGCTCGGGCGAAAGTCGCGCAGCGTGCCCGTCGCGAACAGCAACGTGGCGATCAGCAAGATGCCCAGGTCGCGGCTGAACACAAGCACCGTGACGTAGCGGGGTATGACTCCGACGTGCATCAGCACCAGGAAAAGCGTGCTCATCAGGAGCTTGTCCGCGATGGGGTCGAGATACAGACCCAGCGTGGTCTTCTGTTGCAACCAGCGCGCCAGCAGGCCGTCGAGCCCGTCCGAGACGCCCGCAATCCAGAGCAGCACAAAGGCGAGCTTCCAATGCCCATCCAGAATCTCGATCACCAGAAACGGCAGCACAAACAACCGCAGCATAGTCAGCAGATTGGGCGCGGCGCGAAATTGGCGAATCGTATTCAAAACAGGCGGATCATCTCAGGCCATCCAAAGGACTATCGCATGGTAGCTGATTTGATCTCGTCATGATGAAAGTGAAGGGTGAGAAATGGATAGTGAATAAGACAAGGACAACCTGGCCTTCTTCATTCACTCCCTTCACTATGCATTCTTGCTACTCAGCCGCGGGCTCGGCCGCGCGGTGGTCCACCACCCTCCAGCCTTCTGGCGGAAGAAAGTAATGCGGATCAGGCTCGGTGGTCGTCACCTCGGTGACGGTGAACATCTGCCGCCCAAGCGCGGGCGTATCCAGCACGGATGAAAGATTTAAGCCGAGGGCCTCGGAAAAACGATAGTCCCGGGTCGTGACCATGGCCAGGTCGTTGCCCATTGTGCCTGGGTTCAGCTTGGTTGTGTCGCGATAGTGCCGCACCAGCAGCCCCGCGAAAAACTCAACTCCAAGGTCCTTATGCGCATGTTCGCCTGTGCCGTTTGGCAGGGGGCCCGAGGTCATGCGTTCCGGCCTGAGCCGTAGTGCCGTGGTGTCCCGCAGCGTCAGTAGCTCGCAAACATGCTGTCGCGCGCTGCACTCGTAGAGCGTGTGCTTAATTGGATCGGCGATTTGTATCCAGGTCATGTACGAGGCAACCGGGCTGTCCTTTGGCGCCAGCGCCCAGCGCTCCTGGTAGATGCGTCCCACGCTGTCGCGCATGATCGGGCGCTGGTTGGCGGTCGTAAACGTCCCGCCGTTGGGCATCGGCTTTGACCACTCGGTGCTCAACTTCAGGCTGAACGGGGCGTGCGGCATGTAGGGAATGAAGATGCTCTCCAGCAGCTCCTCGTTGCGTGTGTAGGAGGCACCGCCATCCTCCTGCGCGTGGATCGGGCAGCACGCCAGAGCCATGCACCCGGCGACGACTAGATACGTCCTCACGAAAGTAGCGGCAGTCATCTTTACAGAGCACCTCACCCCCGTTGCATATGGGATGCGAGTGTAGCACGGCCCGCCAGAGCAAGCCCAGATTCCCTTCGGGAATGACAAACAATAAAGCAAGAGCTAAAGCAAATTCTTCGCTGCGCCGGGACACCTGGAAATCCAAGTCCGACACCGCTGAAATTCGACTCTATTTCTTGCTTCGTCTTGCTTCCGCCGCGCCTCAAGCCGTACACTGAAGCTGGCCTCAAGCTCGCTTACGGGCCACCCTTCCCATGCTCAGGCTCACCAAAAAAGCGGACTACGGCCTCATGGCCCTTAAGTACCTGGCCGAGCAGGCGGACGCGCACGCACAGTCCGCCAAGGACATTGCCGAGGCGTACCACATTCCGCCCCAGCTTCTGGCCAAGATTCTTCAGACGCTCACGCGCGCCGGCCTGCTGGTCTCGCACGCCGGCACCAACGGCGGCTACGCGTTGGCGCGGCCCGCGCACGACATCACCGCCTTTGAGGTCATCCGAGCCATCGACGGCCCGCTATTTATCACCAGTTGCATTACGATTCACGGCACTTGCGACCTGCACGGTACCTGCACCATCAAAGAACCGTTGCGTAAGGTCAACGACAGCATCAAGGACCTG
>JBBRCA010000075.1:0-13481 GCA_038205325.1 Terriglobales bacterium
CAGGCGACCTTCTTCTTTACAAACGCAACGGCAGGAGCTCCCGGCTTCCCGATGGTTCTACCTACGGCGCCGCGGACCATCGGGACACCTTCCGCTGTGTTTTTCGACAAGAACTTCCAGAACCCCTACGTGTATCAGGGCGACTTGACGGTGGAACAGGATCTGGGTTGGAAGACGACACTGGCAATCAGTTACCTGGGCGCGTTGGGACGGGGAAAGTCCACAGTTTGTGGATGACAACCTGCCGGCCGCCTCGGGAACAATCAGCTATACCGTGGTGGACACTTCAAACAAGGGGCCGCTGCCTGCTGGGTCGACCTACACGACACGGTTCTACGCGAAGGTTCCGGTAGCGGGCTGCACCAATAGCAGTGGGCGTCCGAACTGCAACTTCGGTTCGTTGACTCGAATCTACAGCGGCGTCAACTCCAGCTACCATGCACTGGCGGCCATCTTGAACCACCGGGCGACCAACAACCTTCAGTTCCAGATGAATTACACGTTCTCTCATGGGCTGGATAACGGCGGCAATAACTCGACGTTCAACGATACGAACGATCAGGTCGATCCGGCGAACCCGCGCGCCGACCACGGCAACAGTAACCAGAACGTCCCCAACCGGCTGGTAGCGTATGCGATCTATACAACGCCGAGCAAGTACAAGGGCGTGTTGGGATATTTGTTGAACGCATATCAGTTGTCTCCGAGCTTCGCGGTGCAGAACGGTCTTCCGTTCTCGGCCGGGACGAGCGGGTCGCCTTCGGTCGCAATTACCAGCGCGGGCGTTGCCAAATCGATTGGCGGCGGAGTGAACGGGTCGAACGGTGACAACCGCATCGACGTGCTAGGTCGAAATGGATTTCGACGGCCCAATACGGCGGTGCTAGATTTCCGCTTCTCGAAGCACTTCGCGGTGACGGAGCACTCCAATCTGGAAGTGCTGATTGAAAGCTTCAACCTTGCGAACCATCAGAACGTAACGGCGGTGAACCAGACAGCCTACTTTGTGAAGACGTCACAAACCATCAAAGGCGTTACGACTGCCGTGCCGCCCACTCTGACGTTCAATACGAGTTCGGCGAACCCGGTTCAGCCGTTGTTTGGCTCTGTGACAAATTCCAACAGCAATCTTGCCTACAGCCCGCGTCAAGTGCAGGTTGGAGCTAAGTTCCACTTCTAGTAGTTTTTTGAAGTGAAGGGCGGTGGCTTCGGCTGCCGCCCTCTTTGTTTTAGGGCGGGACACAGGAAACAGCGAATAGATGTGCAGCATGATGGGCGTGGGGGAGGGGCTTCCCAAAACGGGCGTGACACTGTACGCTCACGGTACTCCTCCGAGGATTTGTGGTGCATTGCAGAGTTGTAAAGCCACGTCGCAGATTTGCTGCCGTAGTGTGTATCGCCGCGCTGCGTCTCGGCGTGGCTGCGGTGGGTCAGACGGCTGTGGATGGGGCGCTCGCGGGGAGGGTCGTGTTGTCTTCAGGACAGCCGGCTGCTCGCGCTCGTATTGTGCTGCGGGCTGTGGATACCAATACGGATGCGGATAGCGGTTTGAGGGCCAGCGCTTCGCGCGCGGAGCGAGTGGTTGAGGCCAGCAAGGGCGGATCGTTTCTGGCGTTGCGCTTGCCTCCGGGTGTGTATGAGGTTGAGGCTACGACGGGGACTGGGCTGGTGGGACGTGAGCGGGTAATGGTCGAGCTGGGGGTGGTCAGCGAGGTCACTTTGCAGGAGGGGCTTTCTATTTCTGGCAATGTGGCGCCGCTGAAGCCCATGTCCGAAAAGCCAGATATGGGGAACCCGCAAAAGCAGGTTCTCTGCGGGAATGACAGAAAGAAGGACAACGGCGAAAGCGCTGTGCCAGTCGCGGTGAGTTCGACCAACGTCAGTGCGGCAAAGCTGGTGGCACTTCCGCTTGAAGAGCGGCGCTGGGAGGACGCGAGTTTGATATCGTCCGAGGTGAACGATGTGGGCGGTGAGGTTGCGGACAGTACTCCCGAGGACGGGGGAGCGGGCGGCGTGGAGGATGCGACACGGTCGAATGTCGGGGCTTTGTTGAGCTTTCGCGGGATTGCGCCGACGCAGAATGTAAGCCTGCTGGATGGTGTTTCAGGCGACCGGAGTTTTCGCGGCGGAGCGCGGGGTGAGGGTGGACTGCGCGCGCAGTCGAGCTTTTCGCAGGGCGCGGTGCGGGTGTTTCGAGTTGCGCCGCACAACTACTCGGCACAATACGGCGGCGGCGCGGGCGGGCTGTTGACGGCGACGTCGCGCGGTGGAGGGGATGCGGTGCATGGGGGCGGTTTTTATACTTTGCGGGAGAGTGCGTGGGCGGCGGCGAACCCGTTTTCGGTGGTGACGCACTATCGGGATGGGTTGATTACAAATACTTTAGCTAAGCCGCACGACGCGTTGCAGGGTATGGGTGGACGCATTGGGGGGCCGGTTTGGGGGCGGCGGGTGTTCGGATTTGCGTCTATTGATGAGCAATTTAGAGGGTTTCCGGCGGTCTCTTCGCCGTCTTTAGCGACGTTTTATGCGCTTTCGGCGACGCAGGTCGCGCTGCTGGGAAATCGCGGCGTGACGGCGGCGGCGACCAAGGCGGCGCTGAATTATCTGGACAGCCTGACCGGCGAAGTTCCGCGCAGTGCCAATCGGGGGCTGGAGTTTGTGCGGTTCGACGTTCGAGTGAGTGCACGGGACAATGTGATGGCGAGCTATTCGCATTCGCGGCTGGGCTCTCCGGCGGGCAGCGGCGCGGGGGCTTCGGCGGCGGTGGTCGCGCGCGGGACGGCCAGCCTGGGCGACGCCACTATTCGCAGCGACGCGACGACCGTTCGCTGGCTGCATACGTTTTCGCCCAAGCTCAATAACGAGGTGCGCGGACAGTTTGCGGCGGACCTCGAGTTCGAGCAGCCCCGCGCTCCGCTGGCGCAGGAGCCGGGCATCGGGCCAGGAGGGTTTGCTCCGCAGGTGTCGATTCAGGGAGAGTTCTTATACGGAACGCCTGCGTCGCTGGGGCGCAATGCCTATCCTGATGAGCAGCGCGTGCAGGCCGCCGAGGTGTTGCAGTGGGCGCCGGGGCGGCACCTTTTCACGCTCGGAGCGGACTGGAGCCGGGTGCATGAGCGGATCGATTCGCTGACGGACACGGTGGGTTCTTTTCGGTACGACAGCGGAGCGACCGCCGGGCGCGCCGGGGGCCTGGTCGATTGGATTACGGACTACACGTTCAACGTGCGGGTGAATCCAAATGGAGGCTGCCCGTCGATCAATGCGACGAACCATTTTTTCTGCTTTCGCAGCTTTACGCAGAGCTTTGGACAGCAGCAGGTGGAGTTTACGACGCACGACTTCGCGGGCTTCGCGCAGGACCTTTGGCGGCTGAGGCCGGGCCTGACGGTGGAGCTGGGCGCGCGCTATGAGTACACGTTGCTGCCGTTGCCGCAGCGGCCGAATGTCGCGCTGGATGCGGCGTTTCGGACGATTGGAGCGACCAGCGTGTTTCCTGAAGACCGCAACAACGCGGGGCCGAGGGTGGCCGTGGCGTGGTCTCCGCGGCGAGGGCGCTGGGGAACGGCGCGGGTGGGATATGGCGTGTACTTTGGGCGGTTGCCGGGGACACGCGTGAGGGCGGCGCTGCTCGATACCGCGCTGCCGTCGAGCGCGACTCGCATCCACATTACGCCGACGACGGTGACGGCTTGCCCGCAGGTGGCGAATCAGGGCTTTGGATATCCGTGCGCCTATGTGAGCGCGCCGCCGGCGGCGATTGCGGCGACGACTTCGGCGGTCTTGTTTGCGCATAACTTCAGGCTGCCCGCCGTGCAGCAGGCGGAGTTGACGCTGGAGCGCGAGTTTGGCGCTGGCTTGACCGTGCGGGGGACGTATTCGATGGCGATTGCGACGCAGTTGCCGAACACGGTGGATGTGAACATTGCGCCCACGACGGGGTTGGGGAGGTTTGTGCTTCAGGGTGGGGATGGGCATGTTCGCGACGGCGAGACGTTCGTTGTGCCGGTGTACAGCGGGCGGGTGGCGTCGCAGTTTGGGCCGGTGACGGCGCTGGAGTCGAATGCGAATGCGACGTGGCATGCAGTGACGGTCGAGGCGCGGCTGCGGCGGCGGGGCGGAATGGAACTGCATGGAAGCTATACGTGGTCGAAGGCGATCGATTATGGCGCGGAGCAGGGCGCGACGCCGCGGCGGAATGGGCAGTTCGACCCGTTCAGCGTGGGGTACGACAAAGGGCTTGCGGATGCGAACTTTCCGCAGCGGTTTGCGGGCGACGCGATCTGGCGGAGCAGCCTGCGGCGTGGGCCGGAGGCGCTGCGGAAGACGCTGACGGGATGGCGGGTTTCCGCGCTGGGGACGGCGGGGAGTGGGAGGCCGTACAGCTACGAAATTTTCGGCGGGACGCGGCTGAGTGGAGGGTCGTACAGTATCAACGGCTCGGGCGGCAGCGCGTGGCTGCCGACGGTGGGGCGCAATACGCTGCGACTGCCCGCGCGGTGGAATGTGGATGCGCGGTTGGGGCGCGGGTTTCGTCTGACCGACAGGCTGCACGGCGAAGGGTATGTGGAGGCGTTCAATGTGGCCAACCATGTGAACGCGGCGCGGGTGAATGCACGGGCTTTTCTGGCCGGAACGCCGGTGAACGGGGTGACGCCGTTGGTGTTTCAGGACGCGGCGACGGTGGCGGCGGAGGGTTTGAACACGCAGGCCTTCGGGACGGTGACTTCGTCGACGAACGGAGTGGCGCACGAGCGGCAGTTGCAGTTGGGTGTGAGGGTGGAGTTTTAAGGGCGACAAATCACTTGGCGCACATGTCGCCAAGCGATATGCTTATGTTGCCGCGACAGGGTGGCGTCTTTAATCTTTTGGTTTTACGCAGGAGATTTCGGAAGCTACATTATTCGAGCGCAAGATTGGCTGCGCCAGCGGTTTGTATGTATACCCCGCATTTCGACGGTTGTATCGTGCGCACTTAGCCACGTTGTCTGTGGTCACGCTTTTGCGCTGAGTGCCCGTCTGCATAAGCCCTACGATATTGCAAAATCGTTCGACATGGGGACCTGCAATATCCGAATAGGTCATCGTGCCAAATACAGCGACCGTAGTTTGCCCTCCGTTCAGGAAATCGTGAACGTCGTCGGATGTCGTGGGGACAACTTGACCTCGTACATCGTGTACGAGGTTACTCACATAAGTCTGCCCGAACGGGGGTTCGGCCTTTTCAGGATGAGTTACTCCTGCCGGGAAAACTATAGCGGTAATTTTGGTATCACCCTTAATCTCGCTCAATTGGAGTTGATCTCCCTTTCTAAGCAGAACCGCTTTACTCCTTATTATCAGGCTGTACGCATCTCCTTTCCCCGCATTCTTGACGCTGAAGGGAATGCTGAAGTCCGTGCCAATCATTTCCTTAGGCCCAGGAGGCCGGGGCAAGTACCATATGCTCGATCTTTCAGATTGCATTTCGGCGGCGGCCTGTTGAGTAGTGGCTACAGCCATAACATGAGAATCGTCTGCGCTCCTTTGAGACTGAATAAACAGGTTTTGGGCGGACTGAGAGTTGAGGCACGACCAGTAAGTGGACCATTCCGCCGCGTGAGCGGATACCTGGGATTGCGTAGCACTCTTACTGGCGGCACATCCTTGATAGACGCCGGCACCAGCGGCGACGGCAGTGAAAGTTGCCAAAACCCAAGTGAGTACAACATTAGAAGATGCAAGCCTGTTGGTCGATTCCGCAAGCTTAATCTGCCTCTCTTTGTAGGCGGCTTCGGACTCTTTCTCTTCTGCTGCTATCCTTTTTTTGTCAATCGCAATCTGTTCTTCGGCGGTCAGTCGCCCGTGCAGCGTGGGGATTTGAGCTTCCCCTGGAAGGGGATCGTTCGGGTCACTGCCTTTATGATCGGAATTCAATATCCATCTTCCTTATACTGGTTGGATTGTGGGGTTTCCTATGAAACACAAATACCACGAAGGCTCGGAAGCGAAAGAAAGATTCGAGAAGCTAGCAGCTCATCTTTTCTGCGTGCCTAAGAGTACCGTACAATCCGCACCAAAGCCATCCCGTAAACCAAAGAAATCCAGCAAGGGTTAGTGCTTACGTTTGCCGCGCCCTTGCTGCCTCTTAGTGCGACGTGGCGGCTCCGACACCGGTGACCTCGGCATAGGTGAGACGCTTCCCATCAACGCCTCTAGAGGCAAGCTCGGAGCGCCCCTGATCGGGGAAGTTCCGGTCAAGTCCAGCCTGAGCGGCGTGGCCGACGAAGTGCCCGGGGCTAAAGCCCATTTTTGTGGTAGCGATGATTGAGGGGCCTGAAGGCCCCTGCTCCCTCCGAGAAGTGGGTCGATCCGTTCTCAGTTGGTGTAGAGATTGGTGGCACGGTCGAAACCCATGTCCCAAAGGCGGGACATGGGGCACCCCGCATCATTGCCCGACGAGGCTCGACACCAGAGCTTGCTTAGATGACCCGCATCATTGCCCGACGAAGCTGGACCAGAGCTTGCTCAGATGACCTGCATCATTGCTCGACGAGGCTGGACACCAGAGCTTGCTCAAGTGACCTGCAATACGCATACTCGATGGAGACTCTTCGTGCATCCAATGGGACACACGAAGATCAAAAGGACGCGCGCGATGAATTGGGTCAGTGTCGTTGAGCATCATGGGTATGCGATCACTGCGGTCATTCTGCTGATTAGTTCGTGCGGCCTGCCGATGCCGATTTCGGTGGTGTTGCTGACGGCGGGGGCGGCGGCGCATGGAGGCTCGCTGAATCTGGGCGTGGTGATTCTATGCGCGGGGCTGGCGGGGCTGGCGGGCGATACGATCATGTACTTCGGCGGGCGGTTCACGGGGTGGTGGCTGCTGGCGGGGATTTGCCGCCTCAGCATGAACCCGGAGAACTGTATCTTCGGCTCGGCGAATTCGTTCTACAAACGCGGGCCCAAGACGCTGCTGTTTGCGAAGTTCGTTCCGGGGTTGGGGACGGTGGCGGCGCCGCTGGCCGGGAGCCTCAATATGAAGCTCTTCCGGTTCCTCAAACTGGACTCGGTCGGGGTGTTTGGCTATGTGATGGCGTGGACGCTGACGGGCTATTTGTTCAGTCCGTTTATCCGCCAGATCCTTGTGGGGGTGCAGCACGCCGGCCATGTCACCGTCGCGACGCTGCTGGGCGTGGTCCTGCTCTATGGCATGTGGCTGTTCTACAACTGGGTGCGCGACAAGCGCTTCAACAATATCGAGCGCGTGGAAGCGCAGGATCTCTGGGAGCTGATGAAGGCCGCGACCCACGAAAAGCTGGTGGTGATCGCGGACGTGCGCAGCCACGGCTACTACGACCCCGGGATGCAGAGGATCAAGAACTCGATCCGCGTGGAGCCGAGCCGGTTGAAGGAAGAGTTGGAGGCGCTGCGGGAGTTTATGGCGCCGGAGTGCGAGATTTATTTGTACTGCTCGTGCGCACGCGAGGCGACCAGCGTGCGCGTGGCGCATATGCTGGAGATGGAAAACTGCCAGACCAAAGTGATTCAGGGCGGTCTGAAGGCGTGGATGAAGGCGGGTGGGCCGCTGGAACCCGTGCCAGCGGGGGATGTCGAGCATTTGCCGCAGTTTGAGTAGGAGCTTATCGGTGTCTGTAGTAAGGCTGGGGCGCGGCAAACCTGAAAGCGTGGCCGCGTGGAGAAACTGCAGGTCCTTCGACTGCGCCTGTCGCGATGAGACCGCGACAGGCTACGCTCAGGATGACAAGTTTTCAATAGACGCCCGAAAACCAAAACCCGAAGCCCGGCGACAGGCTACGCTCAGGATGACAAGTTTTCACTAGACGCCCGAAGCCCGAAGCCGAAGCCAAAATCCGTCTAACGGCTAACGGCTAACGGCTAACGGCAACAGGCTACCGGCTGCTGACTGGCAACTGCGGGTACCCGGTTAATTTTCCATGTCCGGGTAAGGGCCGATGCCGCCGCGGGCGATGAATTCGTCGATGTGCTCCTCGAGTACGGGAAGCGGGACAGAGCCGAGTTCGAGCACAGCGTCGTGGAAGGCGCGGATGTTGAACTTCGCGCCCAGCGCCGTCTCCGCCTTGTGGCGGGCCTTCAGGATTGCGAGTTCGCCGAGGTAGTAGGAGAGCGCCTGACCCGGCCATGAGATGTAACGGTCGACTTCGGTTTCGATCTCGTGATCTGAGAGCGCGGTGTTGTCGTGCAGGTAGGCTTGCGCCTGCTTGCGCGTCCAGTGCTGCGAATGGACGCCGGTGTCGACGACGAGGCGGGCGGCGCGCCAGGCTTGATAGCTCAACATGCCGAACGTCTCGTAGGGCGTGTGGTACAGGCCCATCTCCGTGCCCAGGCGCTCGCAGTAGAGCGCCCAGCCTTCGCCATATGCCGAGATATAGGCGTTACGAAACTTGGGCAGGGCCTTGTGCTCCTGCGCGATGGAGAGTTGGAAGGAGTGGCCCGGCGCGGACTCGTGCAGCGTGAGCGAAGGCAGCGAGTACAGCGCGCGCGAAGGCAGGTCGTAGGTGTTGACCCAATAGGTGGCGGGGCCGCCGCGCGCGGAGGTGTAGAAGGGCGCAATGTCCGCCGGGACGGGCTTGATCGCGAAGCGTTGGCGGGGCAGGTAACCAAAGTAGTGCGAGGCGACGCCGTCGAACTCCTTTGCGATAAAAGCCGCGCGCATGAGCAGCTCTTCGGGCGTCTTGGCGTAGAACTGCGGGTCGGTGCGGAGAAATTGCAGGAAGGCAGGCAGGTCGCCTTTGAAGTCGGCTTGCTGCAGGGTGGCCAGCATTTCGGCGTGGATTTTCGCCATCTCGCTGAGGCCGATGGCGTGGATTTCGGCGGGGGTGAGATTGGTGGTCGTGTACTCGAGGATTTGAGATTGGTAGTAGGCCTTACCGTCGGGCAGGCGTTCGGCGGCCAGCGAGGTTTGCGCGTTGGGGAAGTATTCGGTGGTCAAGAATTTAAGCAGATCGATGTAGGCCGGAATCACCGAGTTGGCAATCGCCGCGCGAGCTTCAGCGCGAAGGCTGGCCTGAACGTCCGGCGGAATGGTGCCGGGCATCTTGAGAAAGGGGCGGTAGTAGACGGTCTCTTCCGGCGTCTTCGCTTCGGCGACCGAGCGGATGGAGGCGTCGCGACCGGCAAGCGTGACCTTCGGCGCCGTGAAGCCGCGTTTGACCCCGGCGCGCATGTTGTCCGTTTCCTCGTGGAAGTAGCGCGGAATGTCGTTCAACTGCGAAATATAATCGCGGTAATTCGTGAGCGACGTGAAGCTGCGGTCGGCAACGCTGGCCTCTTCCGACCAGAATGCGGTGTCGGAGTTGACCGGCTTCTCGTACTCGCGAAATTTTTGGGCGGCGGTCAGTGTCGTGAGCTGCGCGCGGTAGACGCGCAAATTGACCTGCTCCTGCGGCGAGAGAGACCTGGCATCGATCCCATCGAGCTGATGCAGCGTGTCCGTCCAATGCGCCCAGCGAAGCTGCTGGGTCGCCGGGTCGGCTTTCGGCAGGGTGGGCAGAATTTTATCCTCGTCCTCGTCGTCGGTTTCGCCGCGCTGGGCGATCCGCCAAGCCCACTCTGCGGTGTAGATGGCCTTAAACTGAGCGTCGGCTGGATTCGTCGTCGAAGATTGCTGAGCCGGAATGGCAGGGCTGAGTGCCGCAAAAAGCGCGGCAAGCACACAGAGTTTGACCAAGTTCCCTCCGAGAGGATGAGGATGCATTGCCGATGATGTTCAGAACGACTAGAATTATAGTCGGAAGTGGAGATGACGATGTCGAGCTGGCAGCTACAGGACGCCAAAACCCATCTCAGTGCGCTGATTGAGGACGCCCACACCAAAGGGCCGCAGATCATTACGCGCCACGGCACGGAGCGGGCGGCGGTGATCTCGATCGAGGACTATCGCGAGCGTTACGCGCACGAGCCGCAGACGATCCCGAAGCCTAACTTCGTGGAGTTCCTCCGCAGCTTTCCTAAACTTGAGGACGATGACCCGTTCTTTGAAGCTCTGCGTCGAGACGTTGACCCTGAAAGGGACATCGGACTGTGAGGCAGTTTCTGTTTGATACAAACGCGGTCTCTGCCTTGCGGCATGCGCACAAGCAACCGGCAGTGGCCGCCTATTTGGACTCGTTGGATCCTGAGATGGTCGTGATTAGCGTGATGACGCTTGGCGAAGTGAGAAAAGGCTTGGTATCGAAACGCCGGCGGTCGCCGGACGGCGTCCTGAGCCTGAGCCGGTGGATCGATGAGTTGGAGCGAACCTACGCCAACCGCATCATCGAGATAGACGTGGAGATCGCCAAGGTTTGGGGAGATATCTCTTCAGATCGCACGCGGCCTGTGGTCGATACACTGCTGGCCGCCACTGCCATCGTTCACAATCTGACGTTGGTCACGCGCAATACGTCCGATTTTGAGGGGCTTCCCGTAAAACTATTCAATCCCTGGCTTGCATAGACGTGCGAGGGAGGCGCTGCATCTTTTCCGCCTCCTAAGCCGTCAAATATATGTGGTAGACTATGTTTCGCTGGAGACGTGCGCCTTAGAGTTGCCGAAGCGATGAAATCCGTCGATTGGTTTTATGCGACTTCCGCACGCGCTCGCGGCTTTGACCGCACACCCCGTTTCCATCGACCCCGTTGAAACCCAGGGAAACTTTCGCGCCGATTGTTGAGCGCGGGACGGTCCCATGAAATTTTTGCCTCGCAGACTGCTCGCGAGGTCCAGGAGCACGCACAGTGGCTGAAGAACTCGACAAGTACGAAGAAGACGTAGACCGCATCATCGACACGGGCAAAGAGAAAGGCTACCTCACCTTCGGGGAGGTCAACGATCTGCTGCCCGGCGACATCACCTCGCCCGACGAACTCGACGACCTGATGACCACCATCAACACTCAGGGCATCGACGTTCTCTCCAGTGAAGGCCGCCGCGGCAAAGACGCCGAACGTGAGGCCGAAGCCGAGCATGAGGCCGGCGAGGAGTCCGACGATGTCGAACTCGACCTGACCCCCGGAACCCTCGAAAAAACCAACGACCCCGTCCGCATGTATTTGCGCGAAATGGGCACGGTGCCTCTGCTGACGCGCGAAGGCGAAGTTGAAATCGCCAAGCGCATCGAGCGCGGCCAGATGCGCGTCATGAAAGCCATCTCGCGTTCGCCGATTGTGATTCGCGAAATCGTGGGCCTGGGAGAAGACCTGCGGCGCGGCGTTCGCAACATTAAGGAAGTCGTCACCTTCGACGAGGAAGAGCTTACCGAAGAGATTCTGCAGGCGCGCGTCCGGGCCACCGTCGGTCGCATCGACGAGCTTTCCAAGCACCAGAAGAAGGCGGGCGACCAGCTCGCCAAGACGCACGAGCCGCATGGCAAGGACGCCAAGGCCAAGGCCAAATACGAGCGCAAGCATCTCTGGCTGATGGGCCGCGAGCAGGTGTACGTCAACCGCATCATCCGTGAGTTCAAGTACACCAACTCGGAAAAGAAGCGGCTGCTCGACAAGGTGAACAAAACGGTCGATGCGATGCGCACGCTGGAGCGCCAGATTAAATCGCTGGAGGCCAAGTACGAGGCCTCGCGCTCCGAAGAACTCAAAAAGGAGTACAAGCGCCAGCAGAAAAACTGCAAGCTCGACCTTGATCGCGTGGAAGTAGACTCCGGCATCTCGCTCGACAGCCTCAAGCGCACCCAGCGCGAAATGGTGCAGGGCGACATGGACGCGGAGCGTGCCAAGCGCGAACTGATCGAGGCCAATCTGCGCCTTGTCGTTTCGATCGCGAAGAAGTACACCAACCGCGGCCTGCAGTTCCTCGACCTCATTCAGGAAGGCAACATCGGCCTGATGAAGGCGGTGGACAAATTCGAGTATCGTCGCGGCTATAAGTTCTCGACCTACGCGACGTGGTGGATTCGCCAGGCCATCACGCGCGCGATTGCCGACCAGGCCCGCACGATTCGCATTCCGGTCCACATGATCGAAACGATCAACAAGTTGATCCGCACGTCGCGTCAACTGGTGCAGGAACTGGGCCGCGAAGCATCGTCGGAAGAGATTGCCAAGCGCATGGATATTCCGGTCGCGAAGGTGCGCAAAGTACTCAAGATCGCGCAGGAACCGATCTCGCTCGAGACGCCTATTGGCGAGGAAGAAGATTCGCATCTGGGCGACTTTATCGAAGACCGCATGGCCGTTTCGCCTTCGGACGCGGTGATCGCGGTCAACCTGAAGGAGTACACGTCGCAGGTGCTGCGCACGTTGACGCCCCGCGAAGAGCGCGTAATCAAGATGCGCTTTGGCCTCGAAGACGGCAGCGAACACACGCTCGAAGAAGTGGGCCAGTCGTTCCAGGTTACTCGCGAGCGCATTCGGCAGATCGAAGCCAAGGCGCTCCGCAAGCTCCGCCACCCCAGCCGCAGCCGCAAGCTGAAGGCGTTCGTGGACGGCGTCACCAAGGAGATGTAGCTTGCGGTCGGTAAGCAGATTATGAGTCGGTCCAGTCCGGGGTTGAAGCCCGCTCGTTTTGGAGCCGACTTCAGGGGCCTGAAAGCCCCTGCTCCCTCCGAAAGCGGTTAGCGCCTGAACATCGGTCTACACCAATTGCGAAATGTCTTAATGGAACAATCGCGCGACCCACTTGGGATCGCGCCATTGTTTTTATTGGGTAGACGTAGTCGCATTTCGCGGCTATGTCAGGGTTTCAGTGCGGTGGGGTTAATGTACAGGGCTTCGCCAGTCGCCTGCCGCAGAATGGCTGCCTTAGTGGCCCCATCGTTGGCTGCTTTGGTGTGGCCCGCAGTGGGAGAGTTTCCAGCTGCGATGCAGCCCGCGGAGACGCAGCCATCGGTGTATGCCGCGTAGACTCTTCCAAACTTATCGATGGTTACATCGTTGAAGTCCAGAAGATTGCGGGTACCCGTTGGGCACGTTGTTCCGTTGGTGCAGATCACACCGAGTTGAACGGCGTCGGTTGGAGTGGCATCGACCGTAAGCCAGCTCTTCCCGCCATCGGTAGTGGTCGCGATGTATGCGTGCCACACACCACTAAAAACAGTGGCTGTGTCGTCCCCGGTTCCCGGCCCTGCGGCCGGCGTACCGATGAACATGTAGGCAGCGCGATTGTTGTCCCCCGCCACAACCTCCGGAGAGAAGGTGTTCTGGATTTTGAAGCGGGCACCCACGTTCTGGTTGGAATGCCACGACTGCCCGTTGTCGTCGGAGACCGCGATCATGGGATGGCCCGCGTTGTCGGAGTACCCAAAGTAGACACGGCCCTTGTTACCGATGCCGACTGAAGGATCGCTTGTCCCGCTGGTGCTACCGGTCACGGGATTCACCGTGAAGGTCAGGCCATTGTCCTTCGAGACGATCAGCCCCTGAAGACCATTGCAGTTTTTGTTGGGCAGAAACACCGTTCCATCCCAACCTACCTTGACGTGGCCATGCAAGCCGCCGCACTGGTTGATGGTATACATC
>JBBRCA010000076.1:0-13384 GCA_038205325.1 Terriglobales bacterium
CAACACCGAAGCCAGCACCGTGAAACTCAACACAAACATTCGCGAAAGCTGCCCCGCCGGAAGCGCTCGCGTTGCCGTGCGTGGGTTCGCGGCGTCGATCGCCGAGTCAACCAGCCGATTGAACGCCATGGCCGCCGACCGCGCGGCCACCATGCACACCACAATCCAGAAAAGCGTACGGCCCGAAGGCCAGCCATTCGCCGCCAGAACCGCCCCGGTCAGCGCAAACGGCAGCGCGAACACCGAGTGCTCCCACTTGATCATCTCCAGCGTAACGCGTGTGCTGCGAAGAACGTTTTCCATCGACTTCCATCATAAAGAATCGCCAACAAGTGCGATCAACCCACGTTCCGCCTTCGGGACATAGGTTGACCGCACCGGCCAGTGTCAGGATGAAGAAATCGCTTTATGGCGATCGCAGCTATTCCCGCCGCTGTCCCGCCACTTGCAAATTATTCGTCACCGCGAACACGCCCGGGACGCCGTTAGCGCGAATCCCGGCGATGTTTTTGTCCCCCTGCGAATCGACCACGCCATTCAACGTCATGCGACCGTTCACCACCGTAATCCGGATCGTTTTGGCCGGATCGAGATCATAGCGTCTCAGCGGACCATAGCCATAAATCGCGCGCACCGCCGCCAACCGAATGCGGTCGTCGTTGGGTGAAAGCGGCGCGACCTCCAGCTCGTCGATCACATCGCGAACCCCCGGCGTGTTCTCCACCAGCGACACTGCGGAGTCCTTGTCAGACGGCCCGTACATCGTTCCGCGCAGCGTCACAACGCCGTTCTGCACGCCTATCTCGACGTTGTTGAACGCCGTCGTCCCATAGCCGACGCGGTCGTAAGCGAGTCGCTTGGCCAGTTTGTCCCGCAGCTGCGCATCGTCGACTCCCTCGCCGCCGCCGCGCACTTCAATCATGTTGCGCACGGCGCGAACGTCCTTGCGATGGTGCGCCTTTTTGTCCGCATCTTCCTTCGCGCTGTAAAGCTGGACAGTGCCGGATAGCGTCGCAACGCCGCTCTGCACCTCAACCTGCACGTCGGCAAAGCGCTTGTTGTTGAGTGCGCGCTGCACGTCCGCCTGAATCTGCGCGTCACTTGGGGCCTGCGCACAAAGCAGTGAAGAAAATCCCAGAACACCAGAAAAGATCGACACTTTCAAACCACGCATGGAAACCTCCAAATTTAAATATCCGCGCACAATCACGGAACCACGGATTGTAGGCTTGAAGGGCGTAGGAAGCAAGCTAACGGTAGCGTTTCCGCAACTTGTAAACAATTGAAAATACTCCGGTCTCATCGCGCGTTGCCACCAGTTGCGTGTTTTCGCTGAGCTGGTATTGAACCTGGATCAACTGTTCCGCGCTTTGGTTCACGTTGGTCGCATACACCAGCGTCAACTGCTTGGAGAGCGGTTCCTGCACCGTAATCCGCGCGCTCGAGTTGCCCAGCGTACCCACGAATGAAGGGTCGATCTTCACCGACCCCGCGCCAAACAATTTACCCACCCGGCTCGACACCGTAGCGTTGAGCGCACCCCCCAACAGCGCGCTGGTCGTCGGGTCGGTGCCGGCCTGCACCTGTTGCTCCTGGTAAATCTGCGCCTCTTCCTGCGTGCGGCCGAGGGCCAGCAGGTTGAAAATGTCCGCCTCAGTCAGCGGCGGTTCTGACCGGTACGTAGGCTTGAGCGCGGTGATGGTCCCATGCAGGCCGATGGTCAGATCGTAGTTGTTCACACGCGCGGTCGCGTCGAGATCGATGATCGGATCGATGCGCACCGGGTTGGTGAAGTAGATCGTGCCGCGCTGGAGTTCATATTTGGTTCCCGCGAATGTCGCGCTGCCATCGGTGATCTGTATGCGTCCGAGTACCGCGGGAACGGCAAGCGTGCCGCGCACCGTCAGATCGACCGTACCCGCCAGCTTCGCATACGAGTTCTGAAAATCAAGCTGCGGCGCGCTCGTGATGTGGACATCCAGGCGAATCTTGTTGGCGGCGGAGTTGGGATCGGACGGCGCACTCACGCCTCCGCTGGCCGCAAACGCCGCAAAATCCACTCCCGGCCCGATTCCAAAACGCGTCACCAAAATGTTGCCAGAGAGCAGCGCCGACTGCGGGCCGCCCTGCAACCTGAACTGCGCGTTCGCCGTCGTGCTCAAACCATAGAGCCGCACGCGCACTACGTCGCCGGTCGCGGTCAAGTCCGCGAAGATACCCTTTTGCTGATAACTCAGCGACCCGCCAAGTTTCAGCTTACCGCCGCCCGTCGTCGCGACAAGGTCCTTCACATCCAGGCGGTTCTGGTTGAACTCGAGCGTGCCGTTCATGTCCGTAAGACCATTTGGAACGCCGTCCACAGCGACGTTGACATGCACCAGTTGCACATTGCCGCCAAGCTGCGGCTGTTTCACGCGGCCCTCGACCGCGACCTTGAACGTCACTTTGCCGGACGCGATCAAGTCCGGATCGAAGGTATGCGCCAACGCCATGCTGATGCTGCCGTTGGCGTTCAGATTGACCGGCCCGCCATTGGGATTCGCGTCCCCAAAAACCTTCGCCGTGCCGCCGACATTCAAGTCCGTGTCCAGGCCCGTGATGTGCAACCGGTCGACCGTCAAGTTGCCGCCACGCAGGCTCGCCCGAAAAGGCTCGGCGGCCCGCAATTCCACGCCCTCGAGCTTCACGTCGAAGTCGTTGAACTCCGCCGCCCCGGTGAGCGCCTGGGGTGTCGCAGCCGGCCCGCTGACTGTAATCGTTCCGCCGATCGACGAACTCGCTTTCACGCTGCCCGGCGCAAACAGCGCAATCGCCTTGGCAACATCGAATCCCGCCAGCGTCAGCTTCGCCTGCGTCTCGTAGTTGCCCTTCAGCGACGTCTGGCCGTTGGCGTTCACCTGCGCTCCCACCAGCGTCGAGTGCGCATCGTAAAAAACAGTCGACCCGGTTGAGTTCGCCGTCGCGACGAGATCGCCCAAGGGCTTACCCTGCACCACAATTTTCGCCACGCTGAATTTCGCGCGCAAGTTTGGCTCGTCGAACGTTCCATTCGCGTCCGCGTTCAGCGTCACAATCCCGTCGGCATTGGGGACCGCTCGCCGCACCGAATCCAGCTTCGAAAGCTGTAGATTGTTGCCCTCGACATGCGCGGCGATGTGGCGGTTCGAGAGGTTGTAAGCGCCGTTGCCGGTCACTTGCATTCCATGTGCCGCGATCAGAACGCGCGAAGCATTGATTTGCTGGCCTTGCGCCGTTGCATCGACAGAAATCGTTTGAAAGCTTTCGCCGTATGCGACTCCATTGGCCAGTGTCACATTGCCGCCGCCATTCAGATTGTTGAGCGTTCCGGCAACGTGCGCGTCGATGTTCGCGACACCCGTGATTTGGACCTTGCTCTGCTGCCCGGTAATTTGTAACAAGTCCGTCACCTGCGCATTGGCAAGCTTCACCGAGGCGTCGAGCGCCAGGCTGTCGTCCCACACAAAAGACGCAACGCCACGCCGCGAAACCACGCGCCGCGGCCGCACCGTTCCCGTCAGATTCAATATCGCCGTGTTGCGCTTGATCGTAGACGACGCCACCGCCACTCCCGCGCTCGGCGAATACTCCGCATTCGCGACGACCGAATCGATCAGCGTATCTGTTATCGTGCCCAGCTTGACTTCGATATTGTCGGCAAGCAGATGGCCCTTTACGTCGAGGTCTCGAATCGGCCCCGCGGCGGTGCCATTGAACGCCAGCGTTCCGTGCAACACCACCGGAACTGCAGCGCTCCCCTTCTTGCCGTTCGCCTCGAAACCGAGCGTTTGTAGAAGCTGGTCGAACTCGCCAATATCGCGCGCCTGCAAATTGACGCTTAGCGAAGTCAGGCGGTCGCCTCGATTTACGCCCAGCACGCCGCTCGCGTCGAGCACCGTCGCCGTCGTCTCCGCATGAACTCGCGTAATGTTCACCACTTCTCGCGCGCCGTCGTAGTGCGCCAGCACCTGCCCGCGCACGGGAACGTTGTTGCGTGCCTTTGCCCGCACCACGCCGGTCGGCGACAGTTGAAGATTCGCATCGATCTGCACCGTGTCTGCGAGGTCTTTCGCGGGGCCACCCCAGTTCGCCTTCACCGGCCCGGTAATCGAGGTATCGAGCCCCAGGTCGCCGTACCCAGGAGTCGCCGAGATATCCAAAATCGTGCGCAGCGGAATCTTGTTCACGTTCACCGTCAGGTATGCGAGCGCCGACCCCACCGGAGACATGTTCAGGTCCTTCACCACCGGTTTCGCGCCTGCGCTTTTTGCCACATTGTTGGCCGTCTTGGCCGCGGCCACGGCGGTCGCCGAAGTCGCGGGCGCACTCGCTGCCACCTCGCCCAGCCAGTTCGAAATCCGCAGAGCGCCTTCCGCGCTGCCGCCCCCCGGCAGGGTGCCCGCGAGGGCGGTAAACAACAACTCCGTCGGCGTGATGTGCAGTTGAGCGCTCCCGTTCACATCGTGCAGCCGCACATACTGGTCTTTGTAGCCTGCGTCGCGGACCTTCATGACGCCCACCATCAAGTAACCCGCCTTGCACTCCGGATCGGGCGGCAGCATCTTCGTCGCCGCCGGTGTCTTGGGCCGCCGCCGCGCAAAAAAACGCGGCTGCTTTTGCGCCGCCACCGGCGTCACTTCGCAGTTGCGCCCGCGAACGTTGAGGTTTAGCGCCCCCGCCGTGAACCCGTCTACACCGGCCAAAAACCCGATCTGCTTCAACGCCAGCGAGCCATCGATCGACGCCTGCCACTCGGGTTTCGCAAAGTGGTTGACCAGCGCCGTCGCACTCAGCCTCGTCGCAGCGCCGGTCGTAAAGTCGAAGCTCTTCAACTCCGCCGTATCGCGACCCACCTCCGCCGTCAGGCGCAAATGCGACTGCACTTCGGGCTGCGTCTGCATCTTCGTGCGCAAGTCGTTTACTTCGACGGTCGCGCCGTAATGGTCAACGGACGAAATGTAATGCACCTCAGCCATCAAATTGTTGGCCGCAAGGTCGAACGGAATCGCGCGATCGTTAATGACCGCAAGACCATCCGCGAGTTCAACTTTTCCCGCCCGCAGGTCGAGCAGCGAGTCCTGAATCGGCTCTGTGCTCGAATTTGGTTTCTTCGGCACCGGCTGATTGGTCTTGCCGTCCTTGGCGACGATCAGATGCACGTGCGGCTGCTCCGCCCGCAGATACGTCAAGCCGATGCGCGACCGCGCGCCATTCTCCGCCGCGTGCGAAAGAAATGTGTTGATCTTCAATCGAATAAAAATCTTGGCGACCGAAATATAAGGCGACTCATTCGGCCCTTCCGTACCATGAATCACCAGCCCATCGGCTTCTATGGCGAGGTGCAGCAGGCTGAACGAAATATGTTGCAGCTCGACTTTGCCCCCAGTCGACTCTTCCAGAACGCTGACGACCTCGCTGCCCACGCGACGCTGAAAATCCGCGGTCGTCGTGTAATACCAGCCGCCCAACAGCACGATCAGCAGCAGCGTAAACAGCGACCCAACCGTCCACGCGACGATGCGCCACGCGCGGCTGTGAGGGGCTTTCACTGCGGCGGTTTCGGGTGAAGCGCTCACGGTGCCACCTCACCCTGCTTCAGCACCACCACGCTGCCCTGCGCGCGCAGGCTCTTCAACCAGTCGCCCAACAGGTTCGACACTTGCTGCTGCAACAGCACTTCCTGAATGCGCTCGGAGATTGTGTCCAACTTGGGCGGTGTCGCATGCTGGCGCGCATACTGCGGCAACAGCGTCTTTTCGTAATAGCCCTTGATGTCCGCCTGCGGAATCCTGATGCCCATGCGGAAGCGCTCTTCGATAAACCGCAGCGCTTCCATCCGTACCCGCCAGCGCGCCATCAACGTCGCTTCGGCGAACCCGTGCGCCGTCAGAAAACTCTGCCAACCGGCTTCGGTTTCGCACACATTTTTGCACTCTGGAATCGTCTTGCGCAGCCCGTCGAGTTCTTTCTTCACGTCCGCGTCGGAAATAGGTTCCTCGGTGCGCAACTTGTCCTGTTGCAAAATCAAGTCGCGATTAATAAGGCGCTCGATCGCCTTGTCGCGCGAGAAATCGCCGGCAGCATCGCGGTACGGCTGGAAGGCGGTGAAGCGCCGCTCTTCATCCACATCGCTGTCGAGAATCAAATCGCCGTTGACGATAGCCACGACGCGGTCGATCTCCTCGCCCGCGCCTTGCGGCAGCTTCGGCGCCGCAGGCGCGGGCGCAGTCGCCTGCGGCACCGACGCTTTGGTCGCCGCAGCCTGTGCAATGCAATACTCCCACCCCGCGCACAAAGCCGCCACCGCCAAACCGCGGCAAATTGCGTCGACAAAATGTATGCGTCCGTTCATGCGTTAGAAACTCTGGCCAATACTGAAAAAGAAGTTGAAGTGATTGCCCTGGCCGACATGTGGCGGATTGTTGTTGAAGTCCTGAAACACTGGATACACCGGCGGATTGAGGTTGTAGCTGAAGTCCACGCGGATCGGCCCGACCGGAGTCTTGTATCTCGCGCCCAGCCCGAGGGCATGCGAATAATAGTTAAAATTGCATGTGCCCACTGCGTTGTTCTGCCGCTCGGCGGGCGTGTTGCCCGGAGTGCCCGGCGGAATCATCACGTTTCTGCAAGTCGCTTCGTTCGGCTGACGAAAGTTCTTGATGCTCTTGAACATATCGCCGGGGTGTTGAAACACGTTCCCCATATCGTGAAAAATTACAAATGAAACGCTGTCGCCCACAATCGGCAGCGTCGGCGGCGGCAATCGCAGCTCGAATGTATTCACCACCGCGCCCGACCCGCCTACCGGAAACCCGGTCGACAAATCGCGCGGCCCTGCGCCATTGATCGGGAACCCGCGATGCGACGCGCCGCCACCGGCGTATAGCCGTTCCGGCAACGGCACGGGATTGCACGTCGCATTGGTTTGCAGCAAAATGCCCGCGCAGTTTTGATTGCCGAGGTTCGGGTTCGGCCCGAAATTGTTTTCAAATCCCACCCGCGTATTGCGCGCAAACACATACTTCTTTTTGCCAAACGTGTAGTACGTCGACTGCGACAGATCGATGCGGTTGAAGTCGGTCTGCGAACCAAACTTCGAGGACGCAATAAACTCCTGCACAGAAAAGTAGCGGCCCTTGCCCGCGTCCAGCGGGCTCGGACTGCGCGTATCGTGGAACCACGTAATCCCCGGCCCGCCCACGCGCACCGGCTCCGACAACAAAGGAATCAGGTTTGACGCGATCTCCAGGCTGTTCGGATCGACCTCCACCCGGCGGTACTGGAAGTCGTAGATGAAAGTGTCCGTCTTGCGCACCTTCTGCGAGACGCGAACGTCCGCCTGCAGCGTCGAGGACGCGAACGTCGTGATGTCCTGTACGTTCGAATATCCGCCGGAAATCGTCAACGTCAAATTCGGGTGGTTCACCAGGCGCGGGTTGTTCAAGCTCAACGTCGCCACGCGCTCCAGAAGACCATACGTGGCGTGCAGCGTCAGCGATTTATCGGTCCCGAATAAATTGATGCGCGACACATCGCCGGTCACGCGCGGACTCACGCCGGCACGGCCATTCTGCGCCGCGGTTTTGCCCCTGCGCGTCCCTGGCACCTGTGCCGGCGTCCCCGTCTGCGCTTCGAACCCAAACCCATACGTCACGTCCCAGCGCTTGGCTTCGGTCACCTGGACCAGCACGTTCTTCTGCGGAGCTTCGCCGGTAGGATTTTGCACCGCCACATTCACTTCGTTGAACAGCGCAAGGTTGTAAAGGTTCCGCTGCGTTTCGAGCAGCGCGGCCTGGTCCAGCGGGTCGCCCGCATGGACCTTGAGCTGGCCCTGCACTAGCGGCGGCCGGGTGCGCATGATGCCCGAAAGCAGTATCCGGTCGATGAACACCTGCTGGCCTTCCGTCACATTCAGAGTCACATCGGTGGCCGTATCGGCGTCGCTCTCGATCTCCTGCTTGATCTCCACGCGGGCCTGATCGAACCCATGCGAAACGTAGTACGACAGCACCGCATCGCGGTCGCCCGAAAGCGTCAGCAGCGAGAAGGGCTGGTCTTCCTCACTCTGCAATAAGTCCTTCACCTTAGCCAACCGTGAGGGCTCGACGCCCGTCAACTCCACCGACCCAAACTTCTGTTGCGGCCCTTCGTCGATGGTGAACGTGACCGCAATCTGCGCGACCTTCAGGGCCTTTCCATTGCGGTCCTGGTCCTCATCCATGACCGTCGGCGTCACCTGCGCCTTGCTGAAGCCGTTGGCGCGATACAGCGCCTTGATCGAGTTCGCATCGGACTTCACCAATTCCTGGCTGTAACGCCCGGAACGTATGTAGAGGTCGGCCTTCCGGGTGCTCAACCGCTCCATGATCGTGCCCGTGTCGAAGTATTTGTTGCCCTTGACACTGACCGTCAGTACCTTGTGTTTCTTGCCTTCGTCGACGGTGTATTGGACTGTCTCATGGGGCGTATCCTCGCCGATGACCCGCACCGAAGTCTTCACATCGAAGTAGCCCTTTTGTTGCAGGTAGTCGCGAATATTGTAGGCGCCTTCATTGAGCAGATCATTGTCCACGGCGCCCTCTTCAAACACCGGCACCAACAAATGCAGCCGCGACTTCGACAGCTTCGCACCCTTCACGACGACCTTCACCACCGGCCCCTGGTTGGCGGCAAAATCATAATCGAGCTGCTTGCGCGGCGGGCTGTACGTCTCCTTCTGAACGCTCACCGTCGCCTCCAGCCGGTCTTTCTTCTGGTACTGGGTGCGAAGGCTGCTGAGCGCCGTCGATGTCGTCTCCCGCGTCACCTTCGGGCGGCAACTGTGCGAAAACAACCGGGCCAGAACGCCGCAGTTGAGCTTCGCCTTCTTGCGAAACTCTTCGGGCGTAAACCCGACGTCCGGGCCCTCGATCGCGAGCTCTCCAACCCGCGCTTGCGGCCCGATGTTCACTTTGAAATCGAAGTGGATCTGGTCGCCGGTGTCGTCTTTCTTGGTCGCGACTTCGACCTGCGGCTGGTAGTAGCCGTTGCGAGCGAGCGACTCCTTGATGCCCGTCACCGACGCCGGGACCAACGCCTCGGTGTACGCCGTGCCCGGATCCAGCTTGGTCGCGAACTCCAGCAACGACGACAGCCTCTCGCTCTTGACGCCCACAATCT
This sequence comes from Terriglobales bacterium, assembly GCA_038205325.1. Taxonomy (GTDB): domain Bacteria; phylum Acidobacteriota; class Terriglobia; order Terriglobales; family Acidobacteriaceae; genus Granulicella. The sequence goes on from JBBRCA010000076.1 coordinate 9,178, forward strand.
GCACCCGCCCGATGTAGTATCTCGGCACGCCCGCGTACACCAGCGCGATTCCACCGCTCGCTGCCTCGCCGCGCACGCTGATGTCGCGGTACCGCCCACTTGCAAACAGGCGGCGCAGGTCGGCGCGTACCTTATCCGGATCGAGCGCGGTCCCCGCCTTCTGCGTCAATTCCACCGGCAACGCATCGTCTTTTTCGAACGTAACGCCGTCGAACCGGACCTCAGTCACATGCTCCCCACGCTTAGCCCACACGCTCGTCGCCAACGCTGGACGCACATCGAACAGTTGGCCGGATTCAGTGGCCCCCTTCGAACCCGGCGCGGCAGACTGCGGCACGGCTTGCGGCGTTGAAACGCTCGGCGGATTCGCCTGTGCCGCAACGACCATCGGTAACCCGAGGGCCAGCAACACCCCAAACGCAATCCGCGCAGCCGCAATGCAAGCCCTGAAAGACTGCTTGCCCTCGCCGCTCGCTTGTCGACTCAAAATTGCCAAACTCGCCCCGCCCACGTCCCTCACCGAAGATTTGGCTGAAATCCAATCGATGCCCGGAAGCGGCCCCTAAGCTCGTCCGTGCCCGCCTGGGTTTCATTTTACAATTTTACAGATGCCAGTTCCGTGCCGGAGGTTATCGAATCCGGACGCTCCACGCTCAAAACGCCCAACTCAAAACTCGTTGAATTCAGTCCAGCCGCAATATCGAGGTCGTCAACCCCGTTTGCACATACAACCCTCACACCGTCCTCGCACTCTGAATGGAATTGACGGCAAATCAGTGTCACCTCCAGGCGAAAACGGGAAGCTGTGCTTTGCGGTAGGCTAAAGCCAGCGAACTTCCGGCGACGACTCCAGCACAAGGACCGGATATGGGCTCAACGACTTTAGAAGGCGCACCAAGCATGCAGACAAAACCGAATTCCGGCTTGTTCAAGCGGAACCCCCCGATTGCCGGCGAAGCGGAAGCCATTGAGCGCGCCAAAAACGGCGATCCCGACGCCTTTTCAAAGCTTTATGCGCTGCATAAGCGTCGCGTCTACACGCTCTGCCTGCGCATGTTGGGCAACGTTTCTGAAGCCGAAGACATGACCCAGGAAGCCTTCCTGCACCTCTTTCGCAAGCTTGGCAGCTTCCGCGGCGAGAGCGCCTTCTCTACTTGGCTGCATCGCCTGACAGTCAATCTCGTGCTGATGCACTTGCGCAAAAAGGGCCTCAACCTGGTCTCGCTTGAAGAGACTATCAACCCCTCTGAAGACGACGCCCCCAAGCGCGACTTCGGCTCTCGCGACACCAACCTAGCCGGTTCAGTCGATCGCGTCACCCTCGAACGCGCCGTGTCCGAATTGCCCCCGGGCTACCGCATGGTCTTCGTGTTGCACGATGTCGAAGGTTTCGAGCACAACGAAATCGCGACCATGCTGGAGTGCTCCACCGGCAACAGCAAATCGCAGCTTCACAAGGCCCGCCTAAAACTCCGCGAACTGCTTCGCAATCCTCAGCCAGCAACCCCCTTGGCGTCCGGAAGGGAGGGCGTCAATGTCTAGTCCAACCATCCGGCACAACGCCCAGGAAAACTACGACAACATGACCCCCGCCGAGTTTGAGGCGCGACTTCCCGACCTCTTTGTCACCGGTCGCGGCAAGATCAGCAAGGACCCGCGCTTCGCCAACTTCCTCAAGTCCAATCCCGACTGCGCAGCCCTCGTGAGCGACCTCGAAACCATCGCCGAACACGCCGCCAGCCTCTTCGGCCCTCCGCAAGAACCCTCCGACGCCGTCTGGAGCAACATCGCCAGCAAACTTAAGGACGATGCCACCCTACTCGCCGAACCCAATGGCTCTGCCGACTGACATTTGCAAGCCTGAAAGCCTGTTCTGCAAATTTTCCGTGGCAAGGATCTTCGGCTGCGAAGAGAAGCTGCGCGTCTCTCCACTCCAGCGCAAAAGCGCGTCTCCGGTAGATGACAGCTTTGCAGGAGCGCCAAGAGATATTGTGAACAGGTGAGATCTGTCCCAACCAGTTACAGAATTTTCTTTCCTTTTGTGTACCATTTGACGAATTGGTGTTACGCAAAAAACGATTTCTGCATGAGCGGCATGCTCAGGTTCGCGTCAGCCGCACAGGTTACGATCGACGATTTGCCAGGAGGTCCATGTTTATGGACTTGAGCGGTCGTTTTCACCGCACGTTTCGCGCATCGGTTCTGGGGCTTTTTCTTGGCCCCCTCAGTTTCGGATTGCGAGCCCAAATCGCACCGAGTCTTACCGGCACTCTGACCGACCCTCAAAATCAGCCCGTCGCGAACGCCGCTATCCGCCTCACGCGTCGTGCCGACTCGACGTGTTACCAAGACCGGACCGACCCGCAAGGTCGGTTCACCTTCGCCGCCATTGAAAGTGGAGAATATCGCTTATCGGCGGAGTCGCCCGGATTTGCGGTGCTCGACAGGACCGTCGAAGTCCGCGCAGATAGCCGACAAACCGAAGACCTGCATTTCACGTTTCTCGCAACCCGCAACGAATCGGTCAACGTGACCGCCTCGGTCTCGGACGCTGGAATCTTCGAACCCGACCCCGCGCAAAGGGTTCTAGTGCGCGACGAGACCCTCGATGCGAATCCCGGACGGCCCGGCCTGCCCGTTTCCATCCCCGGCCTGCCCGTTGAATCGCCCGCCGGAGGCGTCAAGCCGCCCCAGTACTTTTCGCCCGGAGTCGCCGGTGATCACGGCGAGCCCATCGCCATGTTCTTCCAGATCGGCGGCTATTTGTATCCCAACAACTTGCCAGCCAACGCCCACGGCAATGGGTACGCCGACCCTAACGTCATCATCCCCATCGCCATTGAAAGCGTCCAGGTCGATGGAGCGGCCTTCAATGTTCGCCAGGGAAACAACTCCGTCAACGCGGCCATTACCTTCGGCCTGCGCGACCGCATCGAGCCGATACTCCGCCTCACCGCCGACTATCGCGACCTCAATCTGGTCGCCGGTGGGAGTCCCAAAGATCCGTCCAACCGCACCTGGGTCGGTGCTGAGGTGTCCTTCGGCAACGGCTACCTCAAACGCCTCGAGCATCGCAAACAGTACAAAGGCAACATCTCCAAGGTGTTCGACTTCGGCAAACATGAGTTGACGGTTTACGGCATCGGCTATTACGGGACGGCGTTCCAGCCCGGATTGATTCCGATCGACACACCCACACCCGACGACACCATCGATGCCCGCCAGCACGAAGAGACCTCCAACGGCGCCGTCATCTTCAACGACATCTGGCGGCTCACCAAACATCGTCAGTTTCAGTTTTCGGGCTTCTATCGCTACTACACGCTGGACGTGCGGCCCAACTTCGGCGACGGCCTCATTCGCCAGAGCGAACATCGCAACGTCAACTCCGAAGATGCCCTCTATACCCAGCGCACCACTAAGGCCTTCTCCCTTCTGGCTGGCGTCGACCTTCGCCGCGAAGCGCCGCGAGACCTCAATCTCGACAAAATCGACGACATCACCGGCCTCTTCGTCCCGGACACGTCGAATGACATCACCATCAACTTCTACAGCCCTTTCGTCGCGTTCGATGGCACGCTGTTGCGTCACTTCCACTACGACGCCGGATACCGTCTCGATCAGGTCTCGGTCAACAACCAGGACCGCTACCGTCCTGACCTCTCCTTCGACCGCAGCGCCACGGTACGTTCGCCCAAAGCCACGCTGACGTTCCTTCCTCCGGAAGTGGCCCACTTCCTTCCTACTGTTTCGTTGAGCTACGGGCAGGCTTTCCACATCGACGATCCGCGCATCGGCACGACCGCCATTCACGGCGGCACGATCGTCGCCAAAGCGCGCTCGTATCAGTTGGTGGCCAGCAAGTTGACCGCCAATACCGAGTTTCGCCTGACCCTCGGCCACGTCACCACCGCGCAGCAACTGGCCCGCGTCTCCAACTACACCGGCCTACAGCAGGACGTCGGCCCAGGACTCATAAAGTCGCTCACCTTCATCGTGCGCCATAATTTTCCGCACGGCTTCGTGCAAGGCCTCTACTCAAAGGCCGACGCGCGCGACCGCCTGACCGGCGAAGCCACCCCTGAAGCGCCGCGCCAAATCTGGGACATTCTTGCGACCGTGGATAAGCTGCCGTTTCATCTTGTCGCTCGCGGCCAATACGAAGAGGTCAGCCGCAAGCCGCTGGGTGGCGGCAACGACATCAACG
>JBBRCA010000077.1:0-13286 GCA_038205325.1 Terriglobales bacterium
ATGCGGTGGCCGAGTGCGCCGGAGGAGGGGTCTTCGCTGACGCGGAGCGTGGGGGCGCGGGTGGTGCTGGTGGATGGAGCGTTGACGGCTTATCTGCGGCGCGGAAATACGAATGTGCAGGTGATGTTGCCGGAGGAAGAGCCGGGGCGGTCGAAGGCTGCGAGGGCGCTGGCGGAGTTTCTAGTTGCGTATGTGCGGCGGATGGAAGATGGCGAGCGGGGGCGGGGTGGGATGTTGATTACGAGTGTGAATGGGGTGAGAGTTGTAGAGCATCCGCTGGCGAAGTTTTTGCTGGATGCAGGGTTTCAGGCTGCGCCGTTGGGGTTTAATGTGCGGCGGAGTTTACCGAGTTTGCCGTCGGCGTAGAGCTGGAACGCATGGTGATCTGATGTATGCCTGAGGGAGACACAATTTATCGAGCGGCCCGCGCTTTGCAGAAGGCGATCGGCGGGAAGGCTGTAACTGCGTTTGAGACGGGGTTGGCGAAGCTGGCGAGTGCGAATGATGATGCGCCGGTGGTGGGACGGACGGTGGAGACGGTGGAGGCGAGGGGGAAGTGGTGTTTGATTTATTTGTCCGGGGATTTGATTTTAGTGACGCATATGTTGATGAGTGGGTCGTGGCATATTTATCGGACCGGTGAGAAGTGGTGGATGGGGCGGTCGCGGATGCGGGTGGCGATGACCTGCGGTGACCTGCAGGCGGTGGCGTTCAATGTGCCAATTGCGGAGTTTCATACGGCGCGGTCGCTGGCGAGAAGTTCGCAGGTACCCAAGCTCGGTGTGGATGTGTTGGGGGATGAGTACTCGGTTGAGGCTGGGGTGAAGGCGATGCGGGAGTATGGGGCGGCGCATCCGGAGGCGGAGATTGCGGTTGTGCTGCTGAATCAGCGGGTGATGGCGGGGTTGGGCAATGTGTACAAGAGCGAGGTCGCGTTTGCGGCGGGGGTGAATCCGTTTCGGCAGATGAGAACGATTACGGAGCGCGAGATGGAAGTGATGGCGGAGTTTGCGCAGAAATATATGCGGGCCAATGTGGTCGATGGGATGGGCGATGGGATTGTGACTTATGCGGGGAATCGGCGGACGACGCGCTCGATGAATGCGGGGGATCGGCTGTGGGTGTATCGACGACAGGGGGAGGAATGCCGGAGATGTGGGGCTTCGATTCAAATGCGGAAACAGGGGGAGCAGGTGCGGTCGACTTATTGGTGTTCGGATTGTCAGCCGTGGGTGGCGGCGGAGGGACAAAGCGAGAAAGCGCCGGTGGGTGGGCGGATGAAGTTGGTGGGTGGGCGGAAGTCGAGCTGCTGAATGTTTCGTGGGCAACCGAAAGAATACGGGGGTCCTTCGCCTACGGCTCAGGATGACGGCGAAAAACAAACAACGGCAACGGCACAAGCAACTGCAACTGCAACTGCAACTGCAAAAGCAAAAGCAAAAGCAAAAGCAAAAGCAGATCCCTACGGGATGACAGAAAGAAAAGCAACGGCAACAGCAACAGCAACGGCATTACCTTGACGCAAAGGGCGGGAAGGGAATAATGTTTCGCGAAGTAACGCGATGGGGTTCGTGTTATTGCGGTTGTGGTTGGTCCTCGGGCTTTTTGTCTTTGCCGAGGCCGAAGAGTTTTTGGAAGGCGTTGCGGTGCTTGGGCTGCTCGATGGGCTGGCCGTCGGGGTCGAGGGGGGTGTTGAAGTCGGGTGGGTTGTTGGTGCCGAAGATTCTTGCGCCGAGCGATTGCGTGTCCTCGCCCATGTGCGAACAGGTGCCCTGTGGCGCGGTGCCGTCGAGGAAGGCGGCGGAGAAGGTGTCGCTGGGGCAAGTCTCGTCGGCGGGGAGGTTGGTGGCGCGGTCGATGCGCAGGATGTGCGCGCCGTCGACGGGCGTGAAGCTGGTCATATCGGAGTATTGAGGGAGCTTGATGGCGCGGTTCATGAACTCGGCCCAGATGGGGGCGGCGGCGAGCGCGCCCTGGAGTTTCACGTCGGTGTAGTCATCGTTGCCGATCCAGACGATGCAGATGAGGTTCGACGTGTAGGCGGCGAACCAGGCGTCGTGCGATGTGCCGGTTTTGCCGGCGGCTGGGGCGCGGAAGCCGCGTTTGCGAACCTCGACGCCGTACCCAAAATTCATGACGCCTTCGAGCAGCGACTGAGTGAGGTAAGCGGCGCGCGGGTCCATGACTTGTTGGGCTTCGGGGGCGAAGTCGGCGACGATGTCGCCGTTGGTGTTGCGCACGCTGGCGAGCATCCAGGGTTTGAGGTGTACGCCGCTGTTGGCGAAGACGGTGTAAGCGCCGGCCATGTCGAGCGGCGTGGCGCTGTAGGAGCCGAGCGAAACTGCGGGGGTGCCGCGTGCATCGACGATGCCGGAGGCGCGGGCGAGCGCGGCGACGTTTTCAAAACCGACCTGCTGACCGAGCGAGATGGTGGCGTTGTTGAGCGAGTGCGCGAGAGCGTAAATGGCGGTCACGTCGCCGTGATACTCGTTCATGTAGTTGCCGGGAGAGTAGGTTTGGCGGCCGTTGTCGAAGGTGAAAGTGGTGGGCACGTCGTGCAGGATGGTAATCGCTGTGAAGGGGCCGCCTTCGAGGGTCTGGCCGTTGACTGCGGCCTGCTCCGCGGTGGCGTAGACGAAGGGTTTGAAGATGGAGCCGGTGGGGCGCTTGGATGTGGCGTGGTCGAGTTGCGAGATGCCGTAGTTGCGTCCGCCAACCAGCGCAAGCACTTGTCCTGTATGCGGGTTGAGGGCAATGAGCGCGACTTGCGGATAGGTGAAGTTGGTCGCGCCTTTTTTGTGCTGCTTGCGGACCATTTCGTCGACGTTCTTCATGCCGACTTCAACCGCTTCCGAGGCCGCGCGCTGGAGTTCGGGGTCGAGCGACGTGTAGATGCGCAGGCTGTCGTGGGTGAGTTCCTGATCGCCGACGCGCTGCACGATTTGATCGTGAACGAGGTCGACGAAGTAGGGCGCTTCGCTGGCGTCGACGTTGGAGGGAGCGAGGTGGATGGGCTCGGCTTTGGCACGCTGGCCTTCGGCGGACGTGAGCGCGCCGGTCTCGACCATCTGGTCGAGCACGAGATTGCGGCGGGCTATGGCGGCGTCGGGATGGCGATAGGGGTTGAGCTTGTTGGGGCGGTTGACGATGCCGGCGAGCATGGCGCACTCGGCAGTGTCGAGCTGGCGAAGATCTTTGCCGAAGAACGCCTGCGCCGCCTCGCCGAAGCCGTTGACGGCGAACGACCCGCGCTGGCCGAGGTTGATCTGGTTGGCGTACATCTCGAAGATCTGCTGCTTGTTGAAGCGCGATTCGAGTTGGTAGGTGATCATGATTTCTTCGAGCTTGCGTTTCTTGGTGCGCGCCGGGGTGAGGAAGAATCCTCGGGCGAGTTGCATGGTGAGCGTGGAGCCGCCACACTCGCGTTGATGCGTGAAGGTATCGGCGATGACGCATTTGGCGAGGCGCACGTAGTTGACTCCGGAGTGCTCGAAGAAGCGGTGGTCTTCGATGGCGACGACGGCCTGGACCAGGCGTGGCGGAATGTCCTGGTAGGTGACGAGGCGACGTTTGGTGCGGTTCTTATCCTCCGATAGCGCGGTGATGAGTTGCGGTTCGAGCTGATACGAGCCCAGCGCGACGCCGTTCTCGGCGGTGATGGATTGGACTTGATCGTTGACTGAGGTGATGGTGGCGCCGTCGGTGGAGTGAAAGCTCTGCGGGCCGGGCTTGATGAGGACCTTGTTGCCGCGCAGCTCGAAGGTGCCAAGCAGCGGGTTGCCGTTGTAGCCGGCGCGGCGGAGTGAGGCCGCGATGCTGGCCGCGGCGAGGCGCTGGCCGGGACGGACTTCCTGGGGCGCTGCAAAGATTTGCGCGACCGAGGCGAAGAGTGGGCCGTGCGCGAGGCGCTCGTCGACAACGCCCTGGTAGTGGTGGTAGGCGATACCGAAGACGATGGCGAAAAGGACGATGCAGACGATGCAAGTCAGCACGAGGAAGCGTCCGACGCGTCCCAGGACGGTGTCGTTTTTGTGGTCGAGTTTTAGTTTGACGGGCATGAGAGTGGGGGTTAGGGAACAGGGAACAGGGAATAGGTAAGCGCAACGGCGAAATACGGGAGTCCTTCGCTGCGCTCAGGATGACGGCGAAAAACAAGCAACGGCAAGTGCAACAGCAAGTGCAAAGGCAAAAGCGGATTCCCTTCGGGAATGACAGAAAGAAAAGCAAGTGCAACAGCAAGAGCAAAGGCAAAAGCAGATTCCCTGCGGGAATGACAGAAAGAAAAGCAAAGGCAACAGCAAGTACAGAAGCAGATCCCTACGGGATGACAACCGGAGGGGGTGTGACTGTTACGGCTTAGACGCGATGAGGGCGCGGAGGTGTTCGGCGGCGCTGTCGATAGGGAGGTCGATGGTGATGTGGGTGAGGCGGTCGACGAGTTCGACGAGGCCTTCGGAGAGTTTTTTGCCGATGTTGATGCGGTACGGAATGCCGATGAGTTCGGCGTCTTTGAACTTGACTCCGGCTCGCTCGTCGCGGTCGTCGAGGAGCGTGTCGACGCCTGCGGTATCGAGCGCGGCGGCGACTTTTTCGCCCGCGGCGAGGAGGTCGGGTTCGCGAACGTTGGTGATGGTGACGACGCATTGGAAAGGGGCAATGGATGCGGGCAGAGCGTACTGTTCTGTGGCCGCTCCGACTGCGGGTCTCTCCACTGCGCTGCGCTCCGGTCGAGATGACGATTCTGAGGAGGTGCGCTCCGGTTGAGATGACAATTTGGAGGGTGTGCGCTCCGGTCGGGATGATAAGTCGGAGGTCGATAAAGCAGCGTTGGCGGCGGCGGAGGATTCGATAGCGGCGGTGAGGATGCGTTCGATGCCGATGCCGTAACTGCCCATTATGGGCATGACTTCTTTGCCGTCGGCGTTGAGGACGCGTGCGCCCATGCTCTCGGAGTATTTGTAGCCGAGCTTGAAGATGTGGCCGATTTCGACGGCCTTGCCGAGGCGCAGCGGTGCGCCTGCGATGGGGTCGGGTTCGCCTTCGTTGATGTTGCGGATGTCGGCGATGAGGGTCGGCTTGAAGTCGCGGCCGGGAGTGACGTTGCGGAGGTGGTACTCCTCTTTGTTCGCGCCTGCGATGAGGTTGGCGCGGCCTTCGAGCGCGGCGTCGAGGACGACGAGGACGCCGGGTTTGCGCGGGTGCGGCGCAGCGTCGAGGCCGATGGGGCCAAGGTACCCGGCAGGCGCTTTGAAAGTTTCGACGATTTCTTCAGGCGTCATGGGGCGGAGTTCGCCGAGGGCGATGGCGGCGAGTTTGGTTTCGTTGAGTTGGTGGTCGCCGCGCAGGAAGGCGACGACGGCGCGGGTCTTGCCGACGGCTTTGAGTTGCTTGGCGTCGGAGTCGGGGTGCGCGACCATGTAGGCCATGGTTTTGAGTTGGTGGTGGGGTTGGAGGACTGCGGGTCTCTCCACTGCGCTGCGCTCCGGTCGAGATGACAATTCTTTGGGCCCGCGTTCCGGTCGAGGTGATAATTCGGAGGGTGTGGGCTCCGGTCGAGATGACAATTCAAACGGAACATTCGCGCTCAGGAACGCGTGGACTTCGTCGATAGTGCGAAAGTTCGGAGTGTGGATGAGTTCGGGAGCGTCGCCGGTGGGCGCGAGGTCCTGGACAGGGGCGAGCTTGCTGGTGGCCTTTTCGAGGTTGGCGGCGTAGCCCGACGCGGAGCTGGCGATGAGGTCTTCGCCGGCTTCGGTGTAGACCATGAATTCTTGAGAGCCCGACCCGCCCATCGCGCCGGAGTCTGCTTCCACAACGATGAACTCGAGGCCGCAGCGCTGGAAGATGCGGCAATAGGTTTCGTAGTGCTTCTTGTAGCTGGCGTCGAGGCCGGCCTCGTCGACGTCGAAGGAGTAGGCGTCCTTCATGATGAATTGGCGAACGCGCAGCAGGCCAGCTTTGGGGCGCGGCTCGTCGCGGAACTTGGTTTGGATCTGGTACCAGATTTGCGGGAGTTGCTTGTAGCTGCGCAGCTCGTTGCGCGCGATGGAGGTCATGACTTCTTCGTGCGTCATGGCGAGGCAAAGTTCGGCGCCCTTGCGGTCGCGCAGGCGAAACATGTTGTCGCCCATGCCCGCCCAGCGGCCCGATTCTTCCCAGACTTCGCGGGGGTTGAGCGCGGGGAGCAGGAACTCCTGGCCGATCTTGTCCATCTCTTCGCGGACGATGGCGATGATTTTGTTGAGCGCGCGCTGTCCCAGCGGCAAGTAGCTGTAAATGCCCGCGCCAAGCTGGCGGATGTAACCCGCCCGCAGCAGGAGTTTGTGGCTGGCGACTTCGGCGTCGGCGGGGGCTTCGCGGAGGGTGGGAATGAAGAGTTGAGACCAACGATGCATGTTGGTTCGATTGTAGTGGAGGGCAAGGAGTAGTGAGTAAGGAGTAAGGGCAAAGGAGTAAGGAGTATAAAACCGCTACTGCTTACTCACTACTCCTTACTCCTTGGCGCGACTTCCCAGAGGTCGTGGATGTGCAGCACGCCGAGGACGGGAGAGGCTTGCGTTCCGTCGGACGTGACGACCAGCGCGGTGATTTTGCGCTGCTCCATCAAGAGAAGAGCTTCGGAGGCGAGGGGCTCGGGCGCGATGGTGAGCGGGGCGGGATTCATGATCTGCTCGGCGGTCTTGTGGAAGGCGTCGGGGCCAGCGCGCTCGAAGAGGCGACGGAGGTCGCCGTCGGAGATGAGGCCGAGGAGTCTGGTGCCGCGCTGGACGGTCGTCATACCGAGGCGTCGCGCGGACATTTCGTGGATGATTTGGGGCATGGTCGCGGCCGGCTTGACGTGGGGCAGGGCGTGGCCGGTGTGCATAAGTTGGCGGACGCTGGCGAGGCGTCGGCCGAGTTGGCCGCCGGGATGGTTTTCTGCGAAGTTCTGGGCCTGGAAGCCCAGCGTATTGCTGACGTGGATGGCGAAAGCGTCGCCGAGCGCGAGCATCGCGGTGGTCGAGGCGGTGGGTGCGAGTTGCAATGAACACGCTTCGCGCGAGACGCTGACGTCGAGCGAGATGTCACTGGCCTGGGCGAGCGTGGACGTGGCGCAGCCGCAGAAGCTGATGAGCGTCGCGCCGATGCGCCGGACTGCGGGCACGATGCGGAGCAACTCTTCGGTTTCGCCGCTGTAGGAAAGCGCGAGCAGGATGTCGCCGCGGTTGAGGATGCCGATATCGCCGTGCAGGGCTTCGGCGGGGTGCAGGAACTGGGCGGGCGCGCCCGTGGAGACAAAGGTCGCGGCGATTTTGCGGGCGATCAGACCGCTTTTGCCGATGCCGGCGAGGATGATGCGGTGACCGTTCTGCGCGGTGTCGACCATGAGGGTGCAGGCGCGCTCGAACGCATCGTGCATCGAGCCATCCGGGCCGTCGAGGCGTTTGGCGAGGGCTTCGAGGGCGGCGGCTTCAATGCGGACGAGGTCGGCGGGCGATTCGATTTTGGTCGGCGTGCGCATACGGTTGCGCTTAATGCTAGCAGAGGCCTTCGCAGCGAAGACTTTTGTGGGCCCGTGCGTCAAGATGATGAGGTTGGCAGCGTCTAAACTCTAGAGCAGGGCAGGTTACGTCATAACCGCTCGGAAGGACAATTTTCTCGATGCGTCGAATTGCGGTTGCGGCGGTGATGGTGGTGGTGGTGTGCCTGCTGTTCTGGGCAGGATGGCATAACATGCGCTCCCGGCGCATGGCGATGCAGCAGGGGCGACAGACGCCGGTGACGGTGACGGGGGGTGAGGATTCGGGGCCGGAGTTGAAACTGAAGGGCAAGGCCGCGCCCGCGTTTACGCTGCTCGATACCGCAGGCAAGAAAGTGTCGCTCGCGGACTACAAGGGGCGGCCCGTGGTGGTGAACTTCTGGGCGACGTGGTGTGGGCCATGCAAGCTGGAGATGCCGTGGTTCGAGGAGTTTCGCGCCAAGTACAAGGCGCAGGGGATCGAGGTGCTCGGTATCTCCGACGACCCCGGGCAGTCGAAGGACGATATTTTGAAGGCCGCGAACCGGCTGGGAGTGACCTATCCGCTGCTGCTGCCGGATCGCGCGGTGGCGAAGTCTTATGGCGGCGTCGAGTACTATCCCGAGACGTTCTACGTCGATAAGAACGGGACCATTGTCGAGGAAACCGCGGGCGCTCCGAGCAAGGACGAGATGGAAGCGAATATTCGCAAGATGGTTGGGGCGGGGGAGTGATGCAGGGAACAGGGAACAGGAAACAGGAAACAGTGGGGCTTGCGGCGGCGCTGCTGGCGGGGCTGTGTCTCTCAGCGGGGGCGCAGAGTATTGTGGGGTTGCCGGGTGCTGCAACAGGTAAAGGCCATGTGACGTATGCGGCCGAGGTGGTCGAGGTTGCGGCGGGGAAGCCTGCGGTTGTCGAGCTGCGTTTTCGGGTGGATGAGGGGTTTCATGTGAATTCGCATACGCCGTCGTCGGAGATGCTGATATCGACGGTGCTGAAGCTCGATGTGGCCAATGGCGTTAAGTTGCTGGGTGAGGAGTATCCGAAAGGGTCGGCGTTCCGTCTTGCCGATGAGACGCTGGATGTATATCAGGGGGAATTTCGCGTGCGGCTGCGGGTGGTTGTGCCGAAGGGGCAGAGTACGTTGACAGGTGGGTTGCGCTATCAGGCGTGCGATAACGCGGCTTGTTTTCCGCCGCGGACGTTGGCGGTAAACGTGGCGGTGACGGGGAAGTAGCGGTGTGCCCGCCCACCCATCGCGCCAAGTGCCGCGCGATGAAGGGGGGCACCCAGGGTGTCGCGGATGCGAGCGAAAGCAGATTCCTCCGCTGCGCTGCGGAATGACAACCAAAGCTAGTTGCGCCGTGGAGAAAGTTTCTTCTGTGTTTCGAGGAAGCGCCTCATGCGGTCGAGAGTGCGCGCTTTGCCGAAGACGACGAGGCTTTCAACCAGCGGCGGTGAGTTCGCGCTGCCCGTGACGATGGCGCGCAGCAGCATGAAGTTTTCTTTGACCGACCACTGCTTTTCTTCGCCGAGTTTTTTGAGTTCGGCTTCGATGCGGGCGGCGTCCCAAGGTGCAAGTTCGAGCGCGGCGAGTTGATCGGCGACGAAAGCGAGCGTTTCTTCGAGCGAGCGTTTCTTGGGCAGGAAGACGGACTCGGCGGGCATGACGTTGTCGGAGAAGAAGAAGCTGGTCATGTCGCCGAACTGGCCGAGGGTGTCGATGCGCGTCTGGATGAGGTGTGCGACGGCGCGAAGATATTCGTCGGAGAGGACCGTCTGGCGGAGTTGCGCGAAGAAATCTTCGGGTGAAAGTTTGCGGATGTACTCGCCGTTGAGCCACTTGAGTTTAACCAGGTCGAAGACCGGGCCGCCGAGGGAGATGCGCTTGAAGTCGAACTTTTCGAGCATCTCGGCGAGGGAGAAAATGTCGCCTTCTTTGGTGTTCAGGTTCTTGCTGACGATTTCTTGTTCTGTGGGCTGGGCCATGCCGCCGCCCATCAGGCCGAGGAAGTTGAGCAGCGCGTTGGGCAGATAGCCGGACTCGCGGTAGTAGACCAGTGAGACGGGATTCTTGCGTTTGGAAATCTTCGACTTGTCAACGTTGCGCAGCAGCGGCATGTGCCAGAACTGCGGAAGTTCCCAGCCGAACGCCTTGTAGAGCAGGACGTGCTTGGGTGTCGAGCTGATCCACTCTTCGGCGCGGATAACGTCGGTGATGTGCATCAGGTGGTCGTCGACGACGTTGGCGAGGTGGTAGGTGGGGAAGCCGTCGGACTTCATGAGCACCTGGTCGTCGACGTTGGAGTGGTCGAAGGTGATGTCGCCGCGCAATTCGTCGCGGAAGGTGGTCGCGCCTTCGAGGGGGACGGCCATGCGGACGACGAACGTCTTGCCGGCGGCGAGATTGGTTTCGACCTGCTCAGGTGTGAGGCGGCGGCAGGTGCCGTCGTAGCGCGGCGGGAGCTTGGCGGCCTTCTGGCGCTCGCGCGCGGCTTCGAGTTCCTCGGGCGTGCAGAAGCAGCGGTACGCGCTGCCATTGGCGAGGAGAATCTCGGCGTGCTCGCGGTAGATTTGGGTGCGTTCGGATTGGCGATACGGACCGTATGGCCCACCGACGTCCGGGCCTTCGTTCCAGGTCAGGCCGATCCAGCGCAGCGCGTCGAAGATCATCTGCTCGGAGGTGGCGACGAAGCGGGCGCGGTCAGTGTCTTCGATGCGGAGGACGAATTGGCCGCCGCGCTGCGCCGCAAAAATGTAGTTCAGCAGGCCGATGTAGGCGGTACCGACGTGGGGGTCGCCGGTGGGTGACGGGGCGATGCGGACGCGGGTGGTGCGGGAGGTCTCGGCTGTCATTGGTTCACGCCAATGTTAACAGAGTGAGACCAGTCGCACGTTCGTCGCTAGACGTTGGGGCCTTGTGGAGAGTAGGTGGGTGGTGGCGGATATTGGGGCGGGAGAGGGGCGTAGTACGGGGGGACCGGAACCACCTTCCAATCGCCAAAGGCGAGGATGCAAAGGACGATCAGGGGGCCGATGGCGGGGATGATGGCGATGAGCGCGAGCGGGCCGGCCATTCCGGCCTTGGTGCAGATGCGCCAGAAAAGGAAGACCAGTATGGCGTAGATGACCACCGTGATCATAAAGAAGATCATGCCGAAGCCGGCCATCATGGCGGCCACGTGTTGCTGTTGTTCTGGATCCATTGATTGCCTCCTGAGGACTTGCAGTCCACTGTACGCGATGAAGCTGTGGGTGTTGAAAGTTTTTTGGGAGAGCTGTTGAATCAGCTTTTCGGAAGAGATTGGACGAAGGCCCAGAAGGCTTTGTCGTTTTGGAGTTTGAGAATGGATTCGTCTTTGGTGGGGTCGGGGAAGGGTTCGTCTTTGAGGGTGTTGGCGCGGCGGTCGAAGGCTTGCTGGAGGTGAGTGCGGGCGGAGGCGGCATCGCCGGATTCGGCGTCGGCGCAGGCCAGGTTGTAGTAGTAGAGGGGATAAGTGGGGTCGCGTTTGATGGCGGCTTCATTGATGGCGCGGGAGTCGGCGAGGTCGCCAGACATGCCATAGGACATGGAGAGTTGGTCCACGGTAACGCGCGCAATGAGCGAGGCCGGGGCGGCGAGCTCGGTGGGAGGCAGAGTGTCGAGCGTGCGCCGATAGTAGATGGCCGAGGCCTTGTAATCCCGGAAATAATTGAAGAAGAGGGTGCCTATGACGCCGTAGTCGGCGGCGGCGGGAGTGTAGGTGGGATCGAAGGAAAAGGCGTCTAGGACCGCGTTCATTTGAAGCTTATCCGCGGGTTTGAAATTTACTTTGGAGACATGAACCTCGGCGCAGGTGTTGGCGTCGCCGAGGAAGCCGAAAAGGTTTTCTTGTTGGATATCGGTACTTGTGGCTCTTTCGATGCGGTATGAAGAGATGGCGAGAGCGCGACCGTCACTCATCTTCCTGGTTGATTGCTGCTCGGGGGAAACCGTGGCGTCGGACCTGGGGTTGGTGAGCACGGGATGGATGACGGCGTCGCGGCAGCTCGTTGCAGTGGGAGCGCCAGTGTTATTGGGGAAGAGGATGTACGAAGCCTCCAGAGCAAGACGATCGTTTTTGAGTTGAATGACGAAGCGAGTGCCGTTGTCGAGAAGATTTAGCTTCTGGGGAACCCAGCCGTTGCCGAGAGTGACGAGCATGACACCGGGGCCTTTGGGCATGACATAACGTAGACCGCCGGATGGTGACGAGGACTGAGAGTGCAGGGGGGACGTGGCAAGCGTGGCGATCAGGAGCAGTCGGCGCATGTGGGGAAGTGTATCGCAGGGACGCAACTGGTCGACTTGCCGCTATTTGCGCGCGGCAATTTCAGTTTGACTTGCTTCGGTAAGTCCGGGTTCCTGAAACTTTCTCGCGCGGCGGCCTAATCGAAGCATCCCCTTCAGGTGAGGTCGTCGGGGTCGAAGGGGGAGCGCTTGCGACCGAGGGCGGTGATGTCATTGGTGTCGGCGGCGACGGTGGAGAGGACGCCGTCGATGTCGGCTTCGGTGGGGATGTCGGCGGCGATGGCGAGTTTCTTGTGCTCGTTGGGGAGGTCGATGGATTCGAGCAGGACGACGACGTGGGCGACGGCGGTTCCGTCCTGCTGGAGGCCTTCGGGGGTCTTACCCTTGATACTGACGTTTTTGAGGTCGAGCGAGAGGAGGTCGGCGACGCGCTCGCGCATTTCGGCGGCGATGGGAACGATCTTGGGGCGGTGCATGATGAGCACGCAGTCGAGGTTGACGATCTTGTAGCCGGCAAGCGCGATCTCTTCAAGCGCGGTGCGGAGGAAGAGGGTCGAGTCGGCGTTCTTCCATTTGGGGTCGGTGGGGGGGAAGAACGTGCCGATGTCGCCTGCCGCGACCGCGCCGAGCAGGGCGTCGGTGATGGCGTGGAGCAGGAGGTCGCCGTCGGAGTGCCCAGCGAGGCCTTCCGGGTGGTCGATTTTCAGGCCGCCGATGACCAGCGGGACGCCGAGGGAGAAGGCGTGGGAGTCGAAGCCGAGGCCAATGCGCATGCTCATTGGTTGTGATTCTAGCAAGCCAGTGGGCACGCAGCGCCGGGAAGTTAGCGGGGAAGCGGAGGCGTTAGTAGCGGCAGGGTTGTTCGCAGGAGCCGTGGCGCTCGTTCGGGGCAAATGCGGCGTAGGCGAAGGTGAGGACGAAGGGGCCGAGAAGCCAGAGGAGGTTTGCCATGATTTTGTCCTTTCGGGTGGTGTGCGCTTGAGCGCAGGCCGGTGAGGTTTGGCGGCCCACCCAACGCACGGGGACGTTTTGCGTTGGGTAGGCGCGCTTATGGGTCCAAGCTGCCGGGTGCAAGCTGCCGAACTTAGCGAGTACCGCCGCCGGCGAGAAGCTGCTCGCCGGTGAGCCAGCCGGAGTCGTCGGACGCGAGAAACACCGCGATGCTGGCGATGTCGCCGGGCTGGCCGGTGCGGCCTAGCGGTGTCGTCGCAATGGCACCCTTTTCAAACTCCGAGCCGATGAAGCCCGCGCTGCGCGATCCTTCCGTCTCGACCATGCCAGGGTTGAGCGCGTTGACGCGGATTTTCTTTGGACCAAGCTCTCGCGACAGAACGCCGGTGATGGCGTCGACTGCGCCCTTTGTGCCGGAGTAAACGGAGCTGGCGGGCGGGGTGATGCGGCTAACGACCGAGCCGATGTTGATGATGCTGGAGCCCTCGCCAAGATGCTTGACCGCGGCTTGAGTGACCAGCAGAAGGCCGAGAACATTGATATCGAACAGCCTGTGGAAGTGCTCGG
>JBBRCA010000078.1:0-13197 GCA_038205325.1 Terriglobales bacterium
CCCTTGAACCCCGGCCCATACGCTGAATGCGAGTTGGCCGCGACCCCGATCCCGGCCTCACCCGCGATCACGATCAGATTCAAGGGGTCGATAAGGTCGCGACCGGCCAGCAAGCCCTTCTGCCGCACAGTCAACGGTTGCCGCACCTCGGCATTGACGACGATACGCAGCGGATTCGGGGTAACGCAGGCTTGCGGCGCGGGCGCGGTGCCAGTTGTCGACTGCCGATCGGGCAGGGAGGGGGAGGACGAGGGGGAGGGGGAGGGCGCAAGCGCAGGAGGACACGGCGGCAGGAACGTGGATTGAGCCGTTTGCTCCGCTGCGTCGTTATTGGCTGCGGCGTACACCGCGCTGGGAGCGTCCGGCAGCGGGGGATCCGCGCCACCCCGCGTTTGCGCCCCCAAAGCCTGCGCCCCCAGCGCCGTCGCTCCCAGCCCGAGGTGCAACGAAAGCAAGCAGGCCCAGAGGCGCTTTGCGGAAAAGTCGAGCATCGGCTGTTTGAACCCCGAAAAATATCGAGCGACGCGCTGGATGCGAAACTTCCGCAGTCCGCGGTGCATCGACTATCGGCTGAACTACTTCGCTTCGAGATGGATGGCGCGCAGCACACCATCAAAAAATTCATTGAACAGGAAACCGATCGCCTCGCCGCCCAGCGATCCGCCGAACTCCGAAGCGGTGTCCTTGAAGTTCCGGTTGATGGGCGGATAATACGCGTAGTTGAGCGCCGAGGAAGCCGCATAGCCGATCAGCAGCGGAGCATTCACGGTGCTTCGTCCGCTATCGGTCTTGGTCACCAGCACGCGCGTCCCGGCGTAGAACACGCGATGCACGAAGCTGTGTTGCGACCCCTGAACGTAATAGCGCGGGTCTGTGTGCAGCAGCGGACTGAGGATGGCACCGGAAAACAATTCCTGCGATTCGCTGCGCACAAACGAAGCGCCGATGCGCTTGGCCGCCGCGACGCCGTTGGTGCCATAGTTCGGCGAACCGTTGACCAGATGCGTATATCCACCGGAGAGAATGATGCCCGCGACTGGAATCGGAGCGTACAACTGCCGCAGGGAAAGCACGACCTTGTCGCGGCCGGTCAGCGGCTGCGCGGTTTGATCGGGTGAGATGGACTTCTCATACTTCGGCGCGACGTTGCCCCCGGTCGAGGCCGTCTGGCCCGCTTCCGGGGCGGACGCTCCCAGAGCGGAGGCGCTGGGCGCATCGGGAAGGGGGACAGCATCGCTCACCGGTGACGAAGACGACCCCGCGATAACCGGAGCGGCGGAGGCAGCAGCATCAAGCTGCGGCGACGAATTCACGGCCTGAGCTTCACCGCGCGGCGCTGTAAAGCATCCTGCAAGGACGACCAAAGTGAGGGAGCAGCGTGCGTAAGAGTTCATAAGTGAAGCCTTTCGTTGCGATGTTGCTTTGCGCGTTGAGGGTGTTGCTTTGCGCGCATGAACGAGAGGCTGCGCGACATCGATATCATATATGGCCGTGTGTACAAGGGACGCATTTTTCGCGTCAAGTGGTTGTATCGAATGGGACTTCAGCCCGACAGAGCTTGCTGCAAGGGGCAGCGCGAAGAAACTTCTTCGCCGCGTTACCACCTCGACACTCTGCAGCCGATGCGCATTGACCGATGTCCTCTGGCAACGAATCATCGCTACAGGTACTGGCGTTGCCATTTCTACCACAATCCGCGCCTGCACGCTCCCCCCTCGCCGCACGCGCGACCGCAGTCTTTGCGCTGACCGCCTCTGCTGCTCTTACCGGTGGCTGCCATCATCAGGCCAGGGTCGCCTACCAACCTCCGCCTCCGCCAGTTTCCGCGCGCCGCGTTCCGCCGCCGGGTATCGCCGCTCGCTATCCCACCAAGCCGCCCGCAGAAACGCCGCCCACCAGCCCGCCGCAGTCTTTACAAGGCTTCGACGACACGTCCAGCCCGCCCGTGCTCACCGAGTTCGGCGTCGCGAGCTGGTACGGCCCGCCGTACCACAATCACGCAGGCGCGGACGGCACCATCTTCGACCAGAACGCCCTCACCGCCGCCCACCGGACGCTACCCATGGGCTCAACCGTGCGCGTCACCAACGTTGCCACCAATCAAAGTATTCTGGTGCGCATCACCGACCGCGGGCCGTTCGTTCCGGGCCGCGTTCTCGATCTTTCTATGGGCGCGGCGAAGGCCATCGGCGTCTGGCGTCCGGGCCTCGCGCAGGTCAAGATCGAAGCCTTCGCGCACCCCAACCCCGACCCTGCCGGACGCTGGTGCGTACAGATTGGTGCCTTCAAAAGCCCCGACGACGCGCTCGACCTGCAAGCCGAACTGATGCGCCGCTACAAAACCGCGAAGGTGATCGAGTTCACCGGCCCCACCGGCCATTGGGTACGCGTCAACCCCGCCCAACCCGACCTCGCCCACGCCAACGACGTCGCCGAATCCCTCCAATCCCCCGACCCCGCCGCGCTGCCATACGTCGTGCGGCTGGATTGAATCAACCAGAAAGCCCCGCTCCGCAAGCACCTGATCGTTACCAGCTCTTAGAACGAGACCCGCACGCCTAATTGAGCGGCAAACGGAACGCCTACAGTAGTTCCCGGTCCGAAAAAATCTCCCAGAGCTCCCGCAGGTATTGCCAGTTGCTGCAGGCGAGTAATGGGGACCGTGGCCGTGCAGTCCGTAGAGGTGCAGACATCGGTGACATTACCGGATTGAGCTTGGCTTTGGGGAGCGAGCGAAGCGACATTCGTAACGAAATTGGCGCCGGGATTGTTGCGATTTGCCACATTGAAAAATTCCGCGAATGGGGTGACAGTCCAACGTTCGCCGAGATGAACCGGGCGGCTCACGCGCAGGTCCGTTTGCAGAAACGGGGTCCCGCGGAACTCATCGAGTGAAGTGCGGATGCCATTAACAGAAATACGGTTACGTCCGTCAGCGGTGACGATCGTAAAGGGTCGGGCGCTTTCGCCTTGGGAGATGAAGGTGAGTTCAAACCCCTTGCGCACCTTTAAGTATCCGGCGATGACGAATCGGTGGCGAATGTCTTCACCGGACGGCCCATAGTCTCCGGGCGCAAAGGCATTTAGCGGATCGCACACACCGTTGACATAATCGAAGATTTCTCCCAGAACGCATCCCCAGGTCTTCGCACTTGCGAGGGTGTAGTTTGCCGTGAGGCTCAGGGACTTCCCGATCATGCCCTGGCCATGGAGGAGGAGGGCGTTGTAGCTGGATCGATTGTCCGACCGAAAGAAGTTGACGTTAGGGACGACGTCGGCTTGCGTGGGATCGTCGCTCGCGAGCAGAGGTGTGCTGAGGTTTGCACCGCCCACATAACTATAAGCGCGATAGCCGTGGTTGCCCTGCTCATGCACATAATCCGCGCTGACCGTCCACGCCGGCGTAAAGGCATGCTGAACACCAGCGGAGAGGTGAATGGCGTAGGGAGTTTGGTAGTGAGGATCGATGAGATTGACGGTCCCGCCAAAATTGCTTCCCGGGACGCACCCTGAGCTTCCTGCCCCGCTCTTGAATGGATCGGCACAAGAGGCTGCGGGCTCATGAAGAGCCTCAAGTGCGGTCGACCAGCCCACCTGCGCAAGGTCGTTGAAGAAGAGACCTGCTCCCCCGCGGAAGACGGTTCGGGAGTAAGGGGACCAGGCCAAACCTAGATGCGGCGCGAACTGTTTGCGGTCGTCCCTGGGAATTCCCAAGGCGAGCGGAATCTCAAGTTTAGCGAGAGTAGAGTACCCGGCAGTCGACTCTTGAGTCTTGCCCGAAGCTCGCAGAAGACCGAAAGTCGTGGAGTAGCGGAGACCATAGTTAAAGCTCAGGTTGCGGATGCGCCAGGAGTCCTGGGCATAGATCGCAAAGCGTTGGACATTCTGGCCAAACCTGCCGCCCGGACCGTTCGTCGACACGCCGGCGGCGAGATCGGCTGTGAATTGACCCGGATTGCCGATGTAAAAGGAGGGGTTCTCGGGCAGACGGTAGACGACTTCGCTGTTAGGAGCAAAGGTTCCGTCCAGCACGGGCTCATGGATAACATTCACGCCGAAACTCAAAGTATGCGTGCGCGCCGTCTTACTAAGATCGTACCGAGCCTGATACTTCTGCTGATTCCGCGTGGAAGGGAAAAAAGTAATTGGGGTAGCGAACTGATTGTCGCCGAAGGTCTCAAAACCGGAGGTTGTGAGTGAGGTGGAGCTGAAGGGAAATGCCAGCGCGAAGCCGAGGTTGGAGTTGCGAGTTTGAGTAAGGTGTAGGCTGCCCACACCGAAGGCGAATCGACCAATCAGCGACGGAGAAAAAATGAATTGATTGCCTGCAGCAAGGCTGAAGTAATTGTTGTGAGCCAGGACGCCGGTCGAGGGCAGGGTTCCCTGCTGCACCAGGCTGTTGCGAGTGAGGTAGGTGTCGGTCGAAGCTCTCAGGAACCACTGAGATTTTGGGGACTCCTCCCATTGAAGGCGTAGCGAATCCTCGTAGTCGCGAAAGGGGATCGCAACGGATGCGGGAACATCCACTTGAGTGCCACCCGGTAAGAGGCCTGCACGGGCGAGCTGGGAAAGGTCCCGGAACTCCCCAAGATTCACGGGGCTATAAGAGATCGTCGCCTCTTCGCGAACCGATTCGAAGGCGGCAAAACCAAAGAGGTGATCCCGGATAAGAGGACCGCCCACGGTACCCACGAAATTCTGGCGAGAGAAATTTTGCTTGGGTTCAGGGGCCGGATTTTCGATGGGCCTGCGCGCATTAAGCACGTCCGAGCGTTCGAACACAGAGCCCGTGGCGTGCCACGCATCCGTCCCGTTGCGGGTCGTGATGACGATGGAACCGCCTGTTGTGCCGCCCGTATCCGCGTCTTCCTGGGTCGTTCGGAGGGCGAACTCCTGGATAGCATCGGGGGAAAAATTCTGCAGGAAGCCCCCGATAAAATCATCGGAGTTGTCGATCCCATCGACAGAGATTTCGTTATTGAGGCCGGAACTTCCTCCGGTCGATACCGCCGTAATGCGAGCCTTGGTCGGATCGGAGGGCTCAACAGGCGCGGTGCCGGGGGCCAGCAGAGCAATGTTAGCGAAGCTCCGCGCGGGGAGAGGGAATGAATCGAGGTCAGTTCTAGTGATCACGCTCTGCAGTACGCTGCTCGATGAGTCGATGGGCTGTGTGGTGACGGAGAACGATTGGGCAGAAACGGATACGGCTTGGTTAACCACTGCGGGATTGAGGACGATTTCGACATCTCGGGTAGAGCTCACGTTGATCGTGACGATGCCTTCTGCGACAGCGAATCCTGGTGCCCGGACGCGAAGCGCCCACTGCCCCGGGGTCAGACCCCGCAGGCTATACTCTCCGTGCTTATCGGACTTCACCATCAATATAATGTTGGAAGCCGCGAGAGAGAACTCGGCAGACGCGGCGACGATACGCCGGCCAGCCGCATCCTCGACCACTCCACGAACAGCACCCGTCGGGTTTTGAGCGTAACCACAGGCTCCGATCATCAGAAGACCGGGGCCCACGAAGGAGGCAGCGCGAGGGATACGGCCGATTCGAAAAACGGAGCTTGCCCTTGCACAGTGTTTATCCAAAAACTTTCCCCAGTGGACGCTTTGCAATTGGAGTACGCAGGTTTCCGCTAAGGGGATTGTGTCCTCTACAAAATCAGTCCCTATTGCCGCGCTTTTCGCACGGGTCTCCTTAGTCGTTCTCAACGCCGGAACCTACCTTTTTCACCGCGCAGAGTGTGAAGTGGCCTGGGGTTCCATGCGCGATCGCGACGTACGACTCCTCATGCTCCGTCCACGACCGTGTGTAAACGGTGTCGGGAGGTGTGCCTGTGACCTTGGAATCTTTTGGATTGTTGAGCGGAGCACACTTGAGAGGGCTGCCGCCATCAGTCCGGGCAAGGGTCGTGATGTACCGCACGCGATTGTCAGGGGCGAAGCCGACGAAGACGAAACTCATACTAGCGTCGTGGGTCACGGACCACACTTCTTGATTTTCATCCGCAGACTTGTAAGTAGCCACTCGACTAAGAATCTTGTGGACTTGGTCCTTGCTCATCTCAAGGCGGATACCGGCAAGACTTGGCGCGTCATGGTCGCCGCTCAAACCGAAAAACGACGTGGTTGCCAGGAGAAGTATGGCCAGCTTCATGACGGATCCTCTCTGAAATAAACGAAAGCGCAATGAGTATTGCACAGGCGCCTTGCAGCCCGCAAGAGCATTGATGACCAGGGAATCGGTGCGTACTGAATTGCGACACCGCACTACGCTCTAGGAGAGACCCAGTCCAGCACCCGGCGGGTGGCCTGCACATTGGGTGCCCCATTCATCGCGCACTTTGCGATGGGTGGGGTGATCTGCGAGGCCGCAAACGCTTGACACGCCCTTACAATGGGTTCCGTGAGTAGCTTTCGGCTTTACGCTTTTTACGTCCTTATGGCGCTGTATGTGGCCTACAACATTCTTTGGTTGGTTGGGACTACATTTGCCTTCGGTCGGAACGATTCGCCGAAGGAACTTATATATTCTGTTCTTACTTTTTTAGCGGATGTCCCGCTCTTTTTTTGCTTAGTACGAAGGCGCACAATCGGTATGATTCTTCTAGCGTCTCTGTTGTTGGTGGGTGGAGGCATGGCGTCTTCACTAGGAATACTGAACGGGTATTCCCTTATGTTTTGGTATCTCCCTAAGCTTGCCCCCCTCGCGATGGCACTTTGGTGTTGTCCCTCGCCAAAACTCAATCAAACAGCAAGATGACTGGCGGGTGGCCCATGTCTAGCTCACCACCAGTGCGGGTGCTTCACTTCTCGATTTTGAGAAGTGGGTTTACAGAGCGACACTATAATGTGTCCGAATGCGGGGTGCCCCATTCATCGTGGCTCTATCACGATGGGTGGGCTGCCAACGTCGCTATCCAAATAAACGAAGCCCCAAACGCTTGACACGCCGTTTACAATGAATCCAGAAGCTGTGAGACTCTAGCGCCCAACCGCTCTGAGCTCCCTTACCTTCCATTCCACCGCAAGTGCAATGTTCTGAGGACTTTACAAATTAGCCTCATTGTTTTCAGGAATTTGCGATTGATCGCCAACGAAGTCCGCCTGTAAGCCCTGTGTTCTCCGAACTTTACGCGAAACACGGGGGGTGGGGAGTTCCACTCGACGAGAACGCTCTCGAAGCGAGAGAGAATCCCAAAACTTCGTACAATACAAAGACTGTGACATTAGACTTCCTCGGCAACCTTGAGCGCACCCACAAATGCGGCGCGCTCCGCACCACAGACGCAGGCCAAACCGTAACGCTGATGGGCTGGGTCAACCGCCGCCGCGACCACGGCAACCTCATCTTCCTTGACGTGCGCGACCGCACTGGAATCACGCAGATCGTCTTCGACAAGGAAGTTTCGCCCGCCGCTCACGCCAAAGCCGACGCCGCCCGTCCGGAGTACGTCGTCGCCACCACGGGCCGCGTCCGCCTGCGCGGCGAAGGCCTCGCCAACCCCAACATGGCCACCGGCGAAATCGAAGTCGTCGCCTCGGAACTCCTGCTGCTCAACGAATCGAAAACCCCACCCTTCTCGCCGTCTGAAGACGCCGTCACCAACGAAGAAGTCCGCCTCAAGTACCGCTACCTCGACCTCCGCCGCCCCCAGATGCAGCGCAACTTCGAGCTCCGCCACAACGTCACGCGCGCCATCCGCGAATACCTTTCCGCCAACGACTTCCTTGAAATCGAAACCCCGTTCATGACCCGCTCCACCCCCGAAGGCGCGCGCGACTACCTCGTCCCCAGCCGCGTCCACCCTGGCCACTTCTACGCCCTGCCGCAGTCGCCGCAAATCTTCAAGCAGATTCTCATGATCTCCGGCTTCGACCGCTACTTCCAGGTCGCCCGCTGCTTCCGCGACGAAGACCTCCGCGCCGACCGCCAACCCGAGTTCACTCAGATCGACCTCGAACTCACCTTCCCCAAACAAGAAACCATCTTCCGCATCACCGAAGGCTTCCTGCGCGCGGCGTTCGCGACGGCCGGCATCACGCTCCCCGCCGCCAACTTCGTGCAGATGACCTACGACGAAGCCATCCGCAAATACGGCATCGACAAGCCCGACATGCGCCTCTCCGCCATAGTCGACCTCTCGGGAACCATCACACCCGAACTGCGCGAATCACTCAAGATCGACCCCGTACTTCCCATCCTCGGCTTCACCATCCCCAGCGTCGGCGAACTCAGCGGAACGGCGCGCCGGGCATTGGTGAATGAAATTCGCGCAAGCTTCGGCGACTCCGGTCTCGACGTCCTCGACGTCGTCCGTCTCCGTACTAACCCAACCTTCCAACCGCTCGCCGCAGCCATTGACGCCAAACTGAACGAAGAACTGTCCCACTTCGCCGGCAACTTCCAAACCTTGCCGCCTCGACCGGATTTCCCCCTCACTGACGCCACCCAAACAGTGTCATCTCGACCGGAGTCCGCGCTTTTTGCGGGCGCAGTGGAGAGACCTATAGTGCCCGCCACAGCGGCCTCAGACCTCCACATCGTCATCACCCCCAAGCCCGGCACACCCACCGCGCAAAACTACGACCCTCAGTGGATCTACAAACGCGTCGGCCAACTCCGCCTCGAACTCGCAAAAAAATACGCCGACAAACACCGCCTCTTCGAGCCCACCCACACCGCCGCCGACTTCCGTTTCCTCTGGGTCACCGACTTCCCCATGTACGAGTGGAACGAGGAGCACAAGCGTTGGGACGCCGCGCACCATCCCTTCACTTCGCCGCACGAAGACGACATCACCTCCGGCCGCCTCACCACCGACAAAGGCGCCGTCCGCGCACTCGCTTACGACATTGTTCTGAACGGCACCGAACTCGGCTCCGGCTCCATCCGCATCCACCGCCAGGACGTGCAGGCGGAAATCTTCCGCTCTCTTGGCATGTCAAACGAAGAAGCGCAAGCCCGTTTCGGCTTCTTCCTCGACGCGCTCGAGTACGGCACGCCCCCGCACGGCGGCATCGCTCTCGGCCTCGACCGCATCGTCATGATCCTCGCCGGTGCCAAGTCCCTGCGCGAAGTCATCGCCTTCCCCAAAACCGCCCGCGCCATCGACCTCATGGTCGACGCCCCCACCCCCATCTCCGATCAGCAACTCCGCGAACTCAGTCTAAAGACTGCGACCCGAAGCTAGGCTCGGCGGTAGGATGCTGAAACAGGAGGCGACATTCGGGCCTTCCGAGTTGAACAGTGGTCCGATTTCACTGCATTCATGAAAGACTGAGACGGAGCGATCGCGAGCCCTCAATAAGCGCTAGCCTCCGTCAACTCCTGCAACTGCTCCCCAGTCAACTTCAACTCCACCGCTGCAAACAACGCCTGCAACTGCTTCACGCTGGTCGCGCTCGCGATCGGCGCCGTAATCGTCGGTTGCGCCAGCAACCAGGCCAGCGACACCGACGCCTGCTCCGCCCCGCTCTCGCTCGACACTTTCCGCAACGCCTTCAGAATTCGCATCCCGCGCTCATCGAAATACTTCGCCAACCGCGTTTCACGCTTCGCGCCCTTCGCGTCGTCGAGCGTCCGATACTTGCCCGTAAGAAATCCCGAAGCCAGTGAAAAATAGGGAATCACGCCCAGCCCAAACTTCGCGGCCACCGGCGCAAGGTCTTCTTCGTAGCCCTTACGATCATGCAGGTTGTACTCCGGCTGCAGCGTGCGGTACACCGGCAACCCTGACCTCTCCCCCAACTCGATCGCCTCCGCAAGCCGCGCGCCTTTGTAGTTCGAGGCTCCAATCGCGCGCACCTTGCCCTGTTCAATCAGCCGCGCATACGCCTCAAGCGTCTCATCCAGCGATGTCTCCTCATCGTCCACATGCGATTGGTATAGATCGATGCGGTCGGTCTGCAACCGCTTCAACGACTGCTCAACTTCCTCCAAAATGTACTGCTTCGACAGCCCTTTGCCGCCGGACTTCATCGCCAGGTCGGCCTTGTCCATGCCGACCTTGGTCGCGATCGCCACCCGGTTCCGCTTGCCACTGCGCGTGAACCACTTGCCGATGATCGTCTCCGACTCGCCACCCTGATGTCCCGGCACCCACGTCGAGTACACGTCCGCCGTGTCGATGCAGTTGAACCCGCGATCGACGAACGCGTCCAGAATCTCGAACGACTTCGCCTCATCGATCGTCCAGCCAAAAACATTTCCACCCAGGACCAGCGGAACAATCTTCAGATCGGTCTTGCCCAATGTGCGCGTCTGCATAGTACCTCCATGTTCGTGTCTTACATTCGATTCTCCCTCCAACGGGGAAGATGCAGACCCTCACGTCACGAGTGCAACCACCGGCGCCACACGAAGCGCTGGGCATGTATAACAAATTTGTGGAAGCAACGGGAGCAGCCCGCGCGGTCGAAGTCTTCTTCTGCGACATGGGCGCCGCGGACGAGTCCTCTCTCCAGCGCGACTGGAAAATCCTGAACGCGGACGAACGCCAGCGTGCCGGGCGGTTTCACTTCGACCGCGACCGCCGCATGTTCGTCTCCTGCCGCGCGACCCTGCGCAGGCTCCTGGCCGAGCGCACAAGCCGAGCCCCCGAGTCGCTCACGTTCGCCTTCGGCCCGCACGGCAAGCCATCGCTCCCCGGCACCAATGTCAGCTTCAACCTCAGCCACGCCGGCCAATGGTTTGCCTGCGCCATTTCCACCGGCGGCGCGCTTGGTATCGAACTGGGCATCGACATCGAACACCTCCGCCCGCTCGAAGACATGCAGGCCCTGGTGCGCCATTTTTTCGCCCCCGCCGAAGTTGAACGCCTGGCCTCCATCTCGAAAGCCGAAAAGACCCATAGCTTTTTTGAGTGCTGGACCCGCAAGGAAGCGGTCATCAAGGCCACCGGCGAGGGCGTCAGTCGCCCCCTCGACAGCTTCGAAGTCGCTTTCGGGCCAAACACGGCTCCTGCGCTAGTGCGTCTCGACGACCGCCTCAATCCCGGCTGGCCGATGCACACCTTCACGCCCGCGCCGAACTACATCGCCGCACTCACGGCTCCCCAGGCGCTCGGCGCCGTACACACAAAGTTCCTCGCGGGAGTAGCAGCGGACTTCAGCCCGCGGTATGTAGGGACAACAACGTGAAGGGCTTTAGCCCCGGTGGGCCGTCCGCCCGACTTCTGTCAACCGCCTTACAGCACTCCCGGAGCGCTTCCCACCGCGGCCCCATACCCCGCCACCATCGGAAGCACCACCCGCCTCTGATCAATCGACGGCCCCTGAAACATCCCCAACCGCGCCGAATACAAGTCCTTGGGCAGCCCCTTCATATCCAGGCCCACTTCGGAGATGACGTGGTTCTCTTCCTTGAACTGCAACGTAATCCCCGGCGGCAACCCCAAAATGCTGAACGTATCCGCGGAGACGCGCTCAAGATTGAAAGCGGGCTCGTTGTTGACCAGCACCATTAGCTTTCCCTCAATCAACCGCACCGACCCGACCGCACCCTTAATCAAGCTGGAGAGCGGCTTCCCAATCACGAACATCGGCATAAACTCGCCGGGAATCTTGAAATCGCAGATAAATTTCCGCAACTCGGCCTCGGACGCTGGCACAGCGTCCCGCGTCATCGAGATTCCTTCCGCCTTTCGCCGCGCCACAAAGTCCGCCGGGAACAGGCTCAGCACGAAGTCATTAATCAGCACGTCCGCCACAATATGCACGCGGACGATCTGGCTGTCGTTCTTGACCGAATGCACCCGCGAAAAGTCGCCATACCACAGCTCGCCGGCCTTCCAGTCCATCCTCTGACCATCGATGACGAAGGCTACGGCAGGGTCCGTCAGCACGGGAATGTGCAGCCGCACCAGGCCAAATTGAAAGCTGGTATGAAAATCGAAGTGGTCCTTGATATGCCCGCCCGGCGGCAGAAAAAGAATCCGCACCACCTCTTTCGGGCACTTCAAATCGTCCAGAATCTTCGTAAAGTACGGCGTCTTCCGCAGGCTCTCCGTCCCCTGATAACGGTCCATGCCAGGAGCGCTCGGATACACCGAATCCTTGCCGCCCATGGTGTG
The DNA here is from genome assembly GCA_038205325.1 of Terriglobales bacterium. Taxonomy (GTDB): domain Bacteria; phylum Acidobacteriota; class Terriglobia; order Terriglobales; family Acidobacteriaceae; genus Granulicella. The sequence continues at coordinate 12,081 of JBBRCA010000078.1, forward strand.
CAGCGCAATCCCGGTCCACTCGCCTTTGTGGTACGGCCCGGGTTGGGGCGCGGTGGGAACGTCGCTCAGCACCTGAAGATCGCGCACCAGCAGATCGACGTCATACGTTATAGGCAGCCGGACAGCCGCATCAGAGCCGACAATAGACATTTTAACCCCGCTTCTGCTGAATCTTTCTATGTGAAGAAGACTGCCGTTATTGCTGGGATGAGTTTACCGCGAACCACGGCCCACCGCCATCTCACTTCACCTCCTTCACTTTTGCTGATGCTTCTCATTCGCCGTCATCCTGAGCGTAGCGAAGGACCCCCGTACTTCGTATTTGCAGCGTAGCGAAGAACCCCCGTATTTCGCATTTGCCGTTGCTCTTGCTCTTCTTTCTGTCATTCCGCAGCGCAGTGGAGGAATCTGCTGGCCGAGCTGCACAAATGCGACTTCCGTGGCCCCCGCCAGCCGAACCCCCAAAAGCTGTCAAGCCCCCGAGCCTGTGCAAAACTCCCCAAACCCCTGTGAACACCGGAGAAATCCGTCAAAAATAGTTGGCGTGTTTACCCGCGCAACTCTCTATAATAGTAATAGAGCTCAAAACTAAAACCTCATCGCTCATAACTCATCGCTCGTTAAAAGCAAAGCGGACGGCAATGTGCTTGTACATCCCCCGCCATAAGCCCTGAAGATTGAATACTTTGCGCCGAAGTCCTTTACTTTGAATACTTTGCAGCAGGTCACTTCCCCGGAGCCTTACATTCTAAAAGACTTCCGTGCAAGGTACCCCCCCCCGGAGGGGGGAGGGGGTACCCCGCACAGACTTCTGCATATTCCTGGCCGCTTGAGTTCTGGTTTGGGTTCGCAGGCAGTTTCTCCCAGCACTCTCTCGAAAGCGGTGTGACGTGCAGATTTTTCACCTCGTGCCGAACATGAACTTCGGGGGGCTACAGGAAATCGTCCGGGAACTCAGCCTGTCGCAACGGCGTGCCGGGCACACCGTCACCATCGGTTGCTGGACCAACGCCAGCAACAACGCCACGGCCGAGTCTCAACTACGCAATGCGGGCGTTGAAATCGTCTATTTGCGCCGCGGATCCAAGGGCCAACAAGTCGGCGGCAAAAAGTATCT
>JBBRCA010000079.1:0-13149 GCA_038205325.1 Terriglobales bacterium
ACAACAAGAGAAGCAACAGCAAATCCCTTACGAGAATGACAGAAAGAAAAGCAAGAGCAAGAGCAACGGCAACGACAACGCAATGAGAGGAGACTGAGATGAGTTTGGAACACCTTTTTTCCTGGGCAGGATTCGTTGTGATGCCGTGCTGGATTCTGCTGGCGGCCGCGCCGGGATGGCGGTGGACACAACGCTTGGCGACGTTCGTGGCGCCGTTGCTGATCGCCGCTGTGTATGTGTGGCTGCTGGCGGCGCATCCGTCGCCGAAGGGCGGCGGGTTCGGTTCGCTGGCGCAGGTCGGCGTGCTGTTCGGGTCGCCCTATGCGCTGCTGGCGGGATGGATTCACTACCTGGCGTTCGACTTGTTCACGGGGGCCTGGGAAGCGCGGGACGCAGTGCGGCTGGGGATTTCACGCTGGCTCGTGCTGCCGTGTCTGGCGCTGACGTTCCTCTTTGGGCCGGCGGGTTTGGGGCTGTATCTGCTGCTGAGGCTGGCGCTGCGGCGGAGGGTGGGCGTGGAGGTGGAAGCATGAGCACGATCGAGAGTTTGAAGCGCGGGCTGGAGGTGGTTCGTGAAGCGCTGAGCGAGAACCTCGGACTGGCCGTGGGTGTGGGGTGGAACGCGGCCCTGCTGGGTGCGAGCGGGGTGGCACTGGCGTTTGATCGACGCAGCATTTTGGGGCTGAATCCGTGGATCAAACCCATCAAGTTCGAGGTGTCGATCATTGTGTTTCTGCTGACGGTCGCGGTGCTGCTTTGGGCGCTGGGACGTCGGGGTGAGTGGCGCCGGTCGCGGGCCTGGATGGGGTGGGGGTTCGGGATTTCGATGATGGTGGAAATCGCGATCATTGCTCTGCAATCGGCGCGGGGCGTTCGGTCGCATATGAACTATGCGACGGTCCAGGATGCGCTGCTGTTTTCCGTGATGGGCGTCTTCATCATCGTGAACACGGCAGTGGCGGGGTGGATGTTGGTGGTGTGGTGCGTGGCGCGGACCGGATGGGAGCGTGTGGTGGTCTGGGGAGTGCGGCTGGGATTGGCGATGCTGCTGCTGGGCAGCGCGGAAGGCTCCCGGATGGTGGTGCATGGCGCGCACACGGTGGGGGCCGCGGACGGCGGGGCGGGATTGCCGTTTGTGAACTGGAGCCGGGCGCACGGAGACTTGCGGGTGGCGCACTTTTTTGCGCTTCATTCGCTGCAACTCTTTCCGCTGGCGGGGATGGCGTTGACGCAGACCCAGTGGCGCGAGCGACTGAAGGTGGCGACGCTGTTTTCGATCGTCGCCGTGTACAGCGCGGGGGTGTGGTGGCTGTTTGCGGAAGCGATGCGCGGGATCCCTTTGGCGAGGTAAGAGCCGACCGAGCCTGCGCCTCTTTGCGAAGGCGTAGTGGATGGATTGGATTGGCGAATTTTCCGCAGTGGCAAGGATATTCGGCCACGCGCGAGAAGCTGCGGGTCTCTCCACTCCGGCGCAAAAAACGCGCCTCCGGTCGAGATGACAACTGGATTGCGGCCCGGAGTCGGATGGCGCGCTTACTCCGAAGTGTTATGGGGCGGGGTCTTGCCGCAGGCCACACTGAACATATTCGCGCTGTCCGACGATAAGGCAAACGACCCTTTGGGCCGTTTTGAACGTTTCAGGAGCTTTGGGACCGAGGTGACGCTTGCGATTCCGCCCGTTGTGCCATCATCGGAGTCGTGCCCATTTATACGACCGCGATCATCGGGTTCTTCTTCGGCTTCGGGTTTGGGGTGGGTTGCGCGCTGGCGGTGATGTACTCGATCTTCATGGGCGGTTATCGCGCCGCGCTTCGCGACGCCGCCGCCAGCGAGCCTTCCGCGCGGCTGTTGAAAGAACGCAAGCGGCTCAGTCTCGGCCCGCCAGTTTAGCCCTTCGCCGCCTGCTTCGTGCTCAGTTCCGCGCGCAGCTCGCGGACTTCTCCCGACAAGCGGGTCACGGCGTCCATCAACTCGCGGCTATGGACATTTTCGGAGCTTGGCGTGATGCCCTCCACGTAAAACGTTCCGTTCGGCTCGAGCACGCACAGCTTCACGTCTTCGGGATGGTTGAAGCCGTTCTTGTTGAGCACCGAAATTAACTCTTCGTGGGTCAGCGTCTCCTTTTTCATGGCGTCTTCAACGACCTTGCCGTCCTTGATGAGCACAGCTTGCGTCCCTTCAACCACGCAGGTCAGCTTGGGAGCGGCAAACAGAGCGCGGCTCAAAAGCCAGTTGATGGCCAGCAGCGAAAACGCGCCGATGATGCCGCCCGACACCGAGTTATCGTTGCCGATCATCGCGTTCTGAACCGTATTCGACAGACTCAACAGCACGACCAGGTCGAAGGGGTTCAACTGCGCCAGCTCGCGCTTGCCGAAGATCCTCAGAAAGACGATCAGGCAGAGGTAAACAACCACCGGGCGCAGGACCTTTTCCAGCCACGGCAACTCCATGTGGAACATGCTTTGCAACATCATATGGAACATCGAAGATCCCCCCGGGTTGAAACTGCGCGCCATCTTTTCGGACTTTTCGGACTTTCAGACTTCTCAGACTTTTGAAAGATGCGCCCGCTGCCATCCTAACCGCTGGAAGCAGTTCCGCTCTCCACTGCGCCGGAAATAGCGTCCAACATGAAGAGGGAAAGGGGCAGTGATATTACAGTTGTGCTGTTGAGCGGTGCCATCATCGGTGTGGCGCTCAAAATTGGTCTGAAGAGAGAGCAACCACCGCGTTTGGATGGGGTTTGTAACCTGTATGGAGTCGCGGTCGCCCCAAGAAAGTCCGATTGAGTCCCAGGCATTTCCTCTCAGTGCGTAAAGGCGTTCGATTTTGTTGCCTTTGTGGTACGGCCAAAGCCGCACCCTACGTTCGCTGAGCCGCATCTCACAGTGAGGCGGAGGGTAGTAATCGCGCAGTGACCGTCGCCCTTTAACACTGGTGTTTGAGGCCGTTCGACCCTGCAATTCTGGTATCTTTCTGATACTTCGTCCGTTTACGTCCGTTTTTTGTATTGTTCCAAGATGATAAGGATTCGAGTCACCCGATGGCAAAACCTCTCCGCAGCGACAATCCGGCCCCGCAGAGCATTCAGTTCACCCACTTCGGTGTACTGAACGACGGCAAGCGAAGCAAGGGCGCCTTCACCTCGGCGCTGGCCATTAATGTGACTTTGGCCGCGTTGGCGGTCCTGATTGGAAGCGCGGTCCGGACGGTGGTCAACGTCGACAAGCCCAAGGACATCGCCTTCATCGAGCCGATTAAGGAGCCGCCGCCGCCGCCCAAGCCGCCGCCACCGAAGTTGCCGCCTCCGCCTCCGCCCAAGCCTCTTGAACCGCCCAAGATCAAGCCGCCGATAGAGAAGCCGCTCGACCCGAAGCCCGTTGAAGTGAAGATGGCCCAGCCCGTGCATCTCGCGCCCGCGCCACCCCGCGCGGTAAGCCCTCCGCCCGCGCCGGTCGCGGTGAACCTGGCCTCCCCCGTGCGCGCGGCGGCCCTCAAGAATAACGACGCCAACCCTTCGCCGGTGCGCTTGGGTCGTACCGATTCTCCCGTCAAAGCGCTGACCGGCCCGGCAATTTCGCCTGTGAACCTGAACCCCGGCGTGCCTGGCATGGCGTCCGGCAACACGGGCAATGGGCCGCGCTCGGCGACCAACGTGAGCGGCTTCGGCTGCCCGAATTGCACCAATATGAACGGCCATGATCGTGGCTCCGCCAAGGTGGTGGGGATTCCGGGTTCCGTGGGCGGCAACGGACCGCTGAACTCGAGGAACCTCAGCGGCGGTCCCGTCAACGTGCAGCTACAGACCAACGCCGCGCCGCCGCCGCCGCCTACTCAGACGGCTCGCGCTGCCGTCCTTGCGGCCCCGCCTAAGGTCACTTACAAGCCGCAGCCCGTGTACACCGATGAGGCCAAGCAGTTGCATCTGGAGGGCGCGGTGTCGATCCGCATCCGCGTAACCTCCGGTGGTGCCGTTCAGGTGGTCGCGGTCACGCACGGTCTGGGGCATGGTCTCGACGAGTCCGCCAAACGTGCCATTCAAGGCACCCGCTTCACGCCCGCGCTCGATACCAACGGGCGTCCGATAGACTGGGAGGGCGTGGTCAACGTGAACTTCCAGATGGCGGGCTAATTGGTTCGCCTTAAAATAGATTCGAAAGCCTCACCCGTCGAAAGAATCTAAAGTCTAAAGAATCGTGCCCTGCGTAACACCAAGGAGTTTTCGATCCCCATGAACCGAACGAAATCCACTGCTGTCCTCACCCTCGCTTTACTCGCTACTTCTGCCCTTCCGGCGGCGGCGTTTCCGTTCGGCAAGAAGAAGCCCGAAGAGCAAACTTTCCGCAAGCCCACCGCGGCCCAGAACGCGCTGATCGATCAAGCCATCGTGCACGAAGCCGCCGTCATCAAGGCGCTCAAGGAACGGTCGCCGCTGGTGGACACCTACATCCAGAACATGAGAGCCGACGCCACCTACGGCCAAGCCCCCGAGTCCGACTGGCATACCCTGGCCCGCGTCAACTTCGGCAAGATCATCGGGGACACCGGCTATGCCACCGATAAGCGCGAAAAGGGCGGCAAGTTCGGCTTCATGAAGCACTCGCTCAACTACATCACGGGCCTTTCCGCCAGCCTGCACCTCACCTACCACGAGTCTGGTTTCGTGCGCATGGTCGTGATCGATAGCGACGGCCCCAACGGGGACGGCTTCAACCGCCAGAACTACATGTTCTCTTTTGTGCGCAATGAGTTCCTCGGCACTATCCCCTGCATCGTGCTCGACGTCCAGCCCGTCAAGAAGCACGCCGGCCGCTTCTTCGGCCGCGTCTGGATCGAGCGCAACAACGGTAATATCGTCCGCTACAACGGCGACTTCCAGGGCGAGCAGAAGGACATTACGGACTTCTACCACTTCGACTCGTGGCGCACCAACGTGCACGAAGGTCTCTGGCTCCCGACCTCGTTCTACGCCGAGGAAACCGACCCGAAGTCTCCCTCCCATGTGCTCAAGTTCAAGGCGATCAACCACATCTGGGGCTATGAGCTTAAGATCCCCCCCGCTGACTCCGAGCAGACCTCCATCGACGTCGTGGGCGCAGTCGATCAAACCAAAGAAGCCGCCAATGACGTCAGCGCGCTGGGTGCCCAACGCGAGTTCGTCCAACAGGCCGAGGACAACGTCATTGATCGGCTCTTCACGGCTGGCCTCATTGACTCGCCCAGCCCCTTTGACAAGACGCTGGCCGATCTGGCCAACAACATCCTCATCTACAACCAGATTGCCACCGCGCGACCCATCCGCGTGCGCACCCTGCTCACCGAGCCGCTCGAATCGCTTTCGGTCGGCAACACGATCCTGTTGTCGAAGACGTTGATCGACACCACGGCCGTCCAGACCGCCGATGGCGCTCAGCAGAAGGGCGACCTGAACGCCGTGCTCGCCTTCCAGCTTGCGCACATCCTGCTGGGCCACCACATCGACACCAAGTTCGCCTTCTCCGACCGCATGATATTCCCGTCGGAGTCGGCCTTCCAGCGCATTCCAATGCACCACAGCGACCAGGAAAACGTCGAAGCGGCTAAAAAGTCCATTGAACTCCTTCAAGCCAAGGAGCTCCTCGACGGGCAAGCCTACTTCGGCCTCTACCTACAGCAACTTGCACAACGCGGCAAGGGCCTCAAAGCCCTCAACGAGCCCATGATCGGCGATGGTCTCTTAAAACCGGACGGCACATTCTGGATGCAGGCGCTGGTCAACAAGGGACCCAAGCTGAACCCCAACGACCTCACGCAGCAGGCCGCCATGCCCCTCGCGGGCTTCCTGCGCTTCGATCCCTGGACGGACCAGGTGGTCCAGATGCACACCACCTTCGAGCCTTTGCTCAGCTCCCACGACAAGATGCCGTTTGAGATTTCGCCGGTGTATCTGAAGCTCACTTACTGGAAGGCGCCCGAACTGCCGCCCGCTGCAACTCCGGCCACTGCCGCGCCTGCGGACGTGACGGTTCCATCCCCGGGAGATACAGGGGTCGCGCCAACCACTGGAACTGCAAATCCGGGGACCGCGCCAGATACCGTGCCTCCGCCTCCGGCATCCTCCAACCCGCCGCGGAATTGAGCGTAGCGGGCGAGTGTCCGTTCCACTTCAGCACCCCGTCCCGCACGGGGTGTTGAACTTTAAAGCGCGGAAGCCGATGATCTCCGGTAGACTCTGGAAACAGTTTCGTCGAATCAGGAGATGTTCTGTAGGACTTTGAAAATTGTCGCTGGAGATTGCCCGTTGAAGAAAGCCAACTTGGTCCTCGTCCTTCTCGCGCTCACCTGGTCCAGTCTGTATGCATTCGGGCAGGGACGCCCCACGGCCAGTCGCGCCGGCGACCTTCAGGTTGGCGGGGGCTTCACCTTCAGCAGGCCCGACTATCTCACTGTCAGCCAAAAAGGCTTCGCCTTCTACAGCGACTTCGACTTCAGTCCGCACTGGGGCGTCGAGGTGGACTTCCACCAGATCAATGACCGCAGCGGCACGCAAGTCTCCCAACGCAGCTATGAGGTCGGAGGCCGCTATATCGTCGGCCATTACAGCCGATTCACACCCTACGTGAAGGGCCTGTATGGCCGCGGCGTTTACAACTTCCCGCAGTCCGAAGCCAACCTCGCCTACAACATGCTGGTGGGCGGCGGCGGCGTCGATGTTGCGGTGCATCCCCGCATCAACGTGCGCGCGGATTTCGAGTACCAGCACTGGTTCGGCTTCCAGTTCTCCGGCCTGAACCCGCAGCTTTTTACCTTCGGCGCGGCGTACCACTTTGGGCCGGGCAGGCCGCACTAGGGAACAGAGATAGCGAACAGGAAGGCCGCAAAAAAGCTCCGGCGATGGCCGGAGCTTTTTAGTGTGTCGATGCTTTGCTTTGCTTTCTAATCCCCGTTCCCTGAACTAGAAGTGGTACGCAATCCCCACCGCCGGCATCTGGATCAAGTAGTAGCGTTTGGAATCGAAGGGCGCTATGCCGAAGCCGGGGGCTTTGACGATGAACCCGCGATACTCTGCGCGGACGTCGAAGCTGGGGCTGATCTCGTAGGCCACGCCACCGCCGAACAGGCCGCCGATGCTGGTGGAGCGCTTTGTATCCTTAATGGTCGTTCCATTGTCCAGAATCGGCGAAAAAAGCATCGCGCCCACGCCCGCTTGCAGAAACGGGTTGAACCGTTTGTAGTTGCGAGTGTAGACGTAGGCCCCGGAAAATTCCTGTTGCCGGGTGTGAACTCGTCCATTCGATAGGGCCGAGCCGGTGGTGAACTTGAGCGAGTTCTGCGCGAAGCCGTAGTTCAACTCCAGCGCCGACCGCGGTGTCACCATGTAGCGATAGCTCGCCAGTATTCCCGTGGTGATTGTTGTCGTCAAGGGGTTAACGTTATTTCCTCGCACATCCGGAGCGATTGGAGCGAAGCCGCTCAAACTGATGTCCTGCCTGCTCTCCTGCGCGTATCCAACGGCCGAGCCTAGCAGCAGCGCGCCGATCACCATCATCTTCTTCATGCTCGGAAAAATCCCTTCAGTTTCATCGTCCCGGTCCTGCTTTGGACCGCTCATCTTCGGGCGGACCGCCATGCATTGGACTCGGAAACAGTTGATGCCTTTATTGTACCGTTTCCACCTGTAACAGACTCTGCCCGCGTCGGAAGGTTCGCACACTCGCTCAAAATACTTCGTCCGCAGCCCACAAAACGGGGTGCCCCATAGCCGGATTTTCGGAAATGGGGTTCCACTGCGCCACCGACTCGTTCCAATCAAGCGCCGATCAATCCGCGGCATTGTCCTGAGCTACTAAACAGGTGCGGAAAAGCTCGTTGGTCCAGCGAAGGGCGTACCGCAGCGGCTGAAGCCGTAAGACAAATGCAGCATTTACGGCACGGATAAATCCGTGCCCTTAAGCAAAAGCGAGTTTTTTCCGCAGTCTGTGAAGGCGCACCCAACCGTCAATCATATTCGGAGATTCCTCACATCTGGCGTTCGGCATGAGGGCACGTTATTCTGTGACCGTACCGAAAGGCCTCTCAATGGCGAACTCAAACCGCATTCTCTTTTTCGACACTACCCTTCGCGACGGTGAACAATCTCCCGGCTGCACCATGCACCACGCCGAAAAACTGCGCATGGCGCACCAGCTCGCGACCCTCGGCGTCGACATCATCGAAGCCGGCTTTGCCATCGCGTCGGACGGCGATCTAGCTTCGATCCGGGCCATTGCCGGGGAAGTAAAGGGCCCTCGCATCGCGTCGCTCGCCCGCTGCAAGCGGGAAGATATTGAAGCCGCTGCCCGCGCCGTGGAGCCCGCCGCGAAGAACCGCATCCACGTTTTTCTTGCCAGCTCCGACCTCCACCTGCAGGCCAAGCTCAAGATCACTCGCGAGCAAGCGCTGCAACAAGTCGCCGAATCGGTCGCCCTGGCTCGCACCTACTCGAACGACGTCGAGTTCTCCACCGAAGATGGCACCCGCTCCGACCTCGACTTCCTCATCAAGATGGTCGAAGCCGCCGTCGGGGCGGGCGCGACGACGATCAACATCCCCGACACGGTCGGCTATACCACGCCCGCCGAGTACAAGCTGCTCTTTGAAACGGTTCGCGCGCGCGTAGCTGGAAGTGAAAACATCATCTACTCCACCCACTGCCACGACGATCTGGGCATGGCCGTTGCCAACTCGCTGGCCGGCGTCGAAGGCGGCGCGCGGCAAATCGAATGCACCATCAACGGCATCGGCGAGCGTGCTGGTAACGCGGCGCTTGAGGAGATCGCCGCCGTTCTCGCCACGCGCCACGACCGCTACCCCTACACCTCGAACATCGTCATGGATCAGCTCTACCCCACGTCGAAAATGCTCGGCGAAATCATCAGCTTTGCGTGCTCCCCGAACAAAGCGGTTGTGGGCAAGAACGCCTTCGCGCACGAGTCGGGCATCCACCAACACGGCGTGCTCGCCAACCCGCTGACCTACGAAATCATGACGCCCGCGTCGGTTGGGTTCACGGGACAAAACATCGTTCTCGGCAAACACTCGGGCCGCCGCGCGCTCGAACATCGCCTCACCGAACTCGGCCACAAACTTTCACGCCCGGAACTCGACAGCGTCTACACCCGATTCACCGAACTCGCCGACCGCAAGAAATCCATCTATGACCAGGACATTGTCGCGCTGCTGCACGCCAATGAGGGCGCAGAATTGTCCCCCGTGCCCTAATTCCGTAGCGAGTTGACAAGTTAGCGGGTTAGCACAGAGCAAAAGCCTTGACGCAAAGTCCGCAAAGTTTGAACGCAAAGTTTCGCGATGGGGTTCTATGAAGCTTAAAATTGCAGTTCTCGCCGGAGACGGCATCGGCCCCGAAGTCACCCGCGAAGCCACGCAAATCCTGCGCGCGGTGGCCGAGTTCGGCGGCCACGACTTCGCCTTCACCGAAGCCCTCATCGGCGGCGTGGCCATCACCGCCGCGGGCACTCCGCTGCCGGAGGAAACCATCTACACCTGTCTGGACGCGGACGCCGTGTTGCTCGGCGCGGTGGGCGACAACAAGTTCAATGCGCTCACCCCCGACAAGCGCCCCGAAGCGGGCCTGCTGCAAATCCGCCAGGAACTCGGCGGCTTCGCCAACCTCCGCCCCTCGACCGCTTATCCAGCGCTCGCCGAAAACTCTCCGCTGCGTCCTGAAGTGACGAAAGATGTGGACATCCTTTTCGTCCGCGAACTGCTCGGCGGCCTGTACTTCGGCCAGCCGCGCTGGTGGAACCACGAGACAAACGAAGCGATCAACACCATGCGCTATACCCGCGATGAAGTGGTGCGCGTCGCGCGCGTCGCTTTTTCGCTGGCACAGAAGCGGCGCAAGAAACTCACGTCCGTGGACAAGGCCAACGTCCTCGAGTGCTCGCAACTGTGGCGCGCCACGGTCGACTCTTTGAAAGGCGAGTATCCGGATGTAACAGTCGAACATCAGCTCGTCGATTCCATGGCGATGCACCTGATGAACATTCCGCGCAACTTCGATGTGGTGCTCACCGAAAACCTCTTCGGCGATATCCTCTCCGACGAATCGGGCGTCATCACGGGCTCACTGGGCATGTTGCCGTCGGCCACCATCGGCGGCAAGGTGAACCTCTACGAGCCCGTACACGGCTCGGCCCCGGACATCGCGGGCACTGGCAAAGCCAACCCGCTGGGCGCGATCCTGACCGCCGCAATGGTGCTCCGCCACAGCGCCAAACTCGAAGCCGCCGCGCAGGCCATTGAAGCCGCCGTCGCCAACGTCCTCGCTGCTGGCCATCGCACCGCCGATATTGCCCGCGGCAACACGTCGGCCAACGTGACGACGCAACAGATGGGCAAACTCGTCCATGAAGCCCTTGCGCAATCGCTCGATCGCGAGCAGTCGATGCACGGCGTTTAAGACCCTCGCCTATTCGGATAGCGAAAAGCAGATTCCCTTCGGGAATGACGACAAGAAAAGCAATGCAACGACATATCCTCCAACTCGGCTTCGCATTGTTTTTCATCGCGACCGCCAGCGCGCAAATCACCAACCCCGACAAGCTCGTTGCCCCACTTCCGCGCAACCCGGCTGTCTCGCGCCCTCATCTCGCTGCCGACGACCAATGGCTCTGGCAATACGCCGCGCCGAGTAACAAGCCCGCACTTCTCGCCGACCCGCGCTTCTACGCTCTCCTCAGCGATAACCTCAAAGCCCCACAAGCCTTCTGGGGCACGGGCATCTCTCTCAGCGACGCCGCACAAACCTTCCTCGCTGGCCCCGGAACCGTCGTCTCCAACGACAACCGCCACATCACCATCACTGGCTGCGTCACGGATATCGTCACCGACGGCAAATACGCGCACTGCTCTCGGCAACGCGGCGTCCTTTACGCCGACCTCGGCGAGCGCTCGCCGCTGCTGGTCTTCGCCGCTCTGCGTTGGAACGAGCAGGGCCGCGCTACCGACGAACCCGGCGCGCCCTTCACCCTATGGGTGTTCCCTTCGCGCGAACTCGATGCGCACCAACTTCCACAGCCACTCAAAGACAGTTTCTCTGCGTTCACTCGCGGCGATGGCTGCAAGCAAAACAACATCACCAACGTCATCATCGTCGACCCCACCGGCGTCCCACACATCCTCGGAACGTTAGAAGCCGGCGTGATGCCAATCCATTGCGATCCTCGTCCTGTCCGCACCACCCCAAGGAACTGACCTATGAGCATTGACACCGTCCAACCCCTCGCCCCCCGCACCATGTTCGAAAAAGTCTGGGACCAGCATCTCGTCGCCGAACCCACGGGCGAACCTTCGATCCTCTACATTGACCTCCAACTCGTCCACGAAGTCACGTCCCCGCAAGCCTTCGAGGGCCTGCGTCTTGCGAATCGCCCGCTGCGCCGGCCCGATCGGCATATTGCCACGGTGGACCACAACGTCCCGACGACCTCGATCGACGCGCGCCTGCACATCGTCGACGAAATCGCCAACGCGCAAGTGAATGCGCTGCGCAAAAACTGCGCCGAGTTTGGCGTCGAGTTCTTCGACGTGCAAGACCGCTCGCAGGGCATCGTCCACATGATCGGCCCTGAACTCGGTGCGACCAAGCCCGGCATGACCATCGTCTGCGGCGACTCGCACACGTCCACGCACGGGGCCTTCGGAGCTTTGGCGTTTGGAATTGGCACCAGCGAAGTGGAACACGTCATGGCGACGCAAACGCTGCCGCAGGACAAGCCCAAAACTTTCCGCATTAATGTCGAAGGAGGGGTCGAAGGTGCGTTGCCGTACGGCGTCACCGCGAAAGACATCATCCTCAACATTATTGGCCGCATCGGCACAGACGGCGCGACAGGTCATGTTGTCGAGTACGCGGGGTCGGCCATTCGCGCGCTGTCGATGGAAGGCCGCATGACCATCTGCAACATGAGCATCGAAGCCGGCGCACGCGCGGGCATGATCGCGCCCGACGCGACGACCTTCGCCTACCTCAAAGGCCGCCGCTTCTCCCCCGAGGGCGAAGCCTGGAACCTCGCTGTCGAACAGTGGCAATCGCTCGTCACCGACCTCGGCGCAACCTTCGACCGCGAACTCTCGATCGACGCCAACACTCTCGCCCCCAGCGTCACCTGGGGCACCTCGCCCGGCATGGTGACCACCATTGACGGCAAAGTCCCCACGCTCGAAAGCGCCACCAACGAAGCCGACCGCAAGTCCTTCGAGCGCGCCTTCGAGTACATGGATCTCAAACCGAACACGCCGGTCGAAGACATCAAGATCGACGCGGTCTTTCTCGGCTCCTGCACCAACGGCCGCATCGAAGACCTGCGCGTTGCCGCCACTGTCGTCAAGGGCTACCACGTCGCGACGACGGTGCGCGCCATGGTCGTCCCCGGCAGTCAGGCCGTGAAACGACAGGCCGAACAAGAAGGCCTCGATGCCGTTTTCAAAACCGCCGGCTTCGAGTGGCGCGAGCCGGGGTGCTCGATGTGTCTTGGCATGAACCCCGATATCTTGTCGCCGGGAGAACGTTGCGCCAGCACATCCAACCGCAACTTCGAGGGCCGCCAAGGCCGCGGAGGCCGCACTCATTTGCTCTCCCCGGCCATGGCCGCCGCCGCCGCCATCACCGGCCACCTCACAGATGTGCGCACCTGGAAGTTCAAGAAGGAAGCTCAATGATCCCTATCGACACCCTCACCTCGACCGCCGCCCCGCTCCCGCTGCCGAACATCGACACGGATCAGATCATCCCCAAGCAGTTCCTTAAGCGCATCGAGCGGACGGGCTACGGCGAGTTCTTGTTCTACGATTGGCGCAGGATTCAAGAAGGCCCCGGCGTTTCTCCGAGCGACGTGGGCAAGCCTAATCCCGACTTCGTGCTCAACAAGCCGGAGTACGCGGGCGCCGAAATCCTGATCGCCGAAAAGAATTTCGGTTGCGGGTCATCAAGAGAACATGCGGCTTGGTCTATCGCCCAATACGGCTTCCGCGCCGTCATCGCACCCACCTTTGCCGACATCTTCTACTCCAATGCGGGCAAGAACGGCATCATCCTCGCGCGGCTTACGGAAGACGAAGTGCAAACGCTGCTTGCCCGTTCGACGGCGAACCCGAAGCACAAAA
>JBBRCA010000080.1:0-13010 GCA_038205325.1 Terriglobales bacterium
GGCGCAGCACGAACAACCCTACAATCGTTAACACATAAAACAGCAGCACCGCAAAAATCACATAGTCCAGCAAATCGCCGTACCGCCCGCTAAGACATAACAGGCACGTCCATCCCCATTGCATCCACAAGGAGTTCACGGGGGCGTTGGTCTTCGCGCTCAACTTGCCGACGCCCTTGAAGAACAGGCCGTCCTTGCTCATCGCGTAATACACGCGCGCCCCTGCGAGCAGCATTCCGTTCACGCAGCCGAAGGTCGAAATCAGAATGGCCGCGGCCATCAACTTTGCGCCGCCGTTTCCAAACGCCGTTTGCATCACTGCCGTCGCGACGCGGTCCTGCTGCGCGAACATGATTCCCCGCCCCGCCGCGGTCGTCGCATCCGCCACGCCCGACATCGGCAGCACGCTCAGGTAAACGAAGTTGCACGCGATGTACAGCAGCAGCACAACACCCGTGCCGATCGCCAGCGAGAGCGGCAGATTGCGCTTTGGGTTTTGAATTTCACCCGCGGTAAACGTCACGTTGTTCCACGCATCCGACGAAAACAACGACCCGACTTGCACCACGGCGACCACCGTGAGCAGCCCCACCAGCGCCGTCGGCCCACCCACGCCGACCTGCACCGGGTGCAGTGTATGCCAACCCGCTCCGGCCCAAAAGTTCGACCAGCCCACCCCGAAATTGGCCGCGATGGCCGCCGCGTTTCGCGCCAGCAGCCCGACCGCGACGACCCCAAGCAGTGCGAGCACCTTCGCGCTGGTAAAAACATTCTGCACCGCCGCGCCGAGCTTCACGCCCAGCGTGTTGGTGAACGTCAGCAGTGTAATGATCGCAATCGCTGCGAGGTTGGCGGTGCTCAATCCAATGTTGCCGGAGCCGATATGCACGATCCAATTCGTCTGGCTGACGCTCGGGAAAAACACGCCGAGAAACTTCCCAAACGCAACGCCCACGGCCGCAATTGTCCCTGTTTGAATCACCAGAAACAGCGTCCACCCATACAGGAATCCCCACAGCGGCCCCAGCGACTCGCGCAGATAGACGTACTGTCCGCCCGCCTTGGGCATCATCGCCGCCAGTTCGCCATAACTCAGCGCGCCTATAATTGTCATCGCCGCCGTCACCAACCACGCGCCAATCAACAGCGCAGGCGACCCCAGCGTCCGGCTCATGTCTGCCGACACGATGAAGATGCCCGACCCGATCATCGAACCCATTACGATTGCGGTCGCCGAAAACAACCCCATGCCCTGCACAAAGTGCGGAGCGGCGCCGTTGCGTGGCACGCTAAAAGAATTGTCATCCTGAGGCACAGCCGAAGGACCTGCTTCTCGCGACGCTAACGGTGGCACAAACTTTTCTGAATTCACGTTCCACAAACCCTACCGCAAAATTTCAAGAAAGTCTTCCACGACCTTGCGGACGCTCTCGCCCGGCACAAATAACCCGCCAATCACGGCCACCGAATCCGCCCCTGCGTCCACCACTCTCCGGGCATTCTGCCGCGTGATTCCGCCAATCGCGACAATCGGCTTCCGGGTCAGCGCCCGCGCCCGCCGCACTCCCTCAAGCCCCAGCACCGGCTCCGCATTCAGTTTCGTCGCGGTGGCAAACACCGGGCCCACCGCAATATAGTCTGCCTCGCTCGCATCGGCGACCCGCACCTGCTCATCCGTGTGCGTCGAGACCCCGATCACATACCTCATCGTCTCAAGCGACATCGGAGTCCTTGCTTTTCTTTCTGTCATTCCCGAAGGAAACCTGCTGTTCTTCTGCACGACCATCCGGCGCACATCTTCCACCGACAAATCCCCTTGCCCCACATGTACGCCATCCCACCCAGCCAGCACCGCAAGGTCGGCGCGATCATTCAAAATCAACGTCGCCCCCGAACCCTTGAACACGGCCGCAATCTGCCCCGCCGCACGCAGAATTTCCTGCGGCCCACTCACTTTGTCCCGATACTGCAGCAACGTCACGCCCGCGTCGCGCAACTCCCGCGCGAAATCTCCGACACGCACCCCGCGCGCATCCAGCGTGCCTCTGTCCACAATCGTGTACAGCCTTGGGTGTGGAAGCCGCACGCTCACGCCAGCTTCTTGAATTCTTTCTGCCGCTCCAGAAACCGCTCCATAAACTTCGTATCAAAGTTTCCTGAGCGAAACTCTTCATCCGCAAAAATCTTGCGGTGCAGCGGAATGGTCGTATGAATTCCCTCAACCACAAACTGGCTTAGCGCGCGCTGCATCTTGTTCATCGCCTCTTCGCGGTCCTTGCCGTGGCAGATCAGCTTCGCAATCAGCGAGTCGTAATACTGCGGCACAACGCCCTCCGCATACTGCGCCGTATCCACGCGAACACCATTGCCACCAGGCACGTTGTAGACCGTAATCTTCCCGGGGCTGGGCGTGAACTTCTCCGGATGCTCGGCGTTGATGCGGCACTCGATCGCGTGGCCATTGATCGCGGGAACTTCGGGCACAATGTCGTGCAGTTTCTCGCCCGAGGCAATCCGCAACTGGGCTTTGACGAGATCAACGCCCGTCACCATCTCCGTCACGCAGTGCTCGACCTGGATGCGGGTGTTCATTTCGATGAAGTAAATCTTGCCGTCTTCGTCCATCAAGAACTCGATGGTCCCGGCGTTCCAATAGCCAATGTCCTTCAACGACCGCTTGATCACTTTGCCGATCTCTTCGCGCTGTTTGCGCGTAGTTTGCAGGCTCGGCGCCTCTTCAATCAACTTCTGGTGGCGGCGCTGGATCGAGCACTCGCGCTCGCCCAGCGACATCACATTGCCGTGCTCATCGGCCAGCACCTGAAACTCGATGTGCCGAGGCCGCTCGATGAACTTCTCCATGTACAGGTCGCCGTTCGAGAACGCATTCAGCGCTTCAGTCGAGGCCGCCTGAAACGCCCCCGGCAACTCTTCCTTCGAGCGCACGATGCGCATCCCTCGCCCGCCGCCCCCCGCGACGGCCTTCAAAATCACTGGATAGCCGACGGTCCGCGCCCACTCCAACGCCTCACCCTCGGACGCCATCACGCCGTCGGAGCCGGGCAGAATAGGAACTCTGGCCTTCTTCATCGTCTGCCGCGCGGTGGATTTTTCGCCCATCATGCGCGTCACTTCGGGCGGCGGCCCGATGAACTTAATGTTCGACGCGCGGCACACTTCGGCAAAGCTCGCGTTCTCACTCAGCAGACCATAGCCGGGATGGATCGCGTCCGCGCCCGCAATTTCCGCAGCCGAAATCACCGCCGGCACGTTGAGATAACTGTCCGCGGACTTCGGCGGCCCAATGCAAATCGCCTCATCGGCAAACTTCACATGCAGACTGTGGCGATCAGCCTCCGAGTACACAGCGACCGTGCCGATGCCCATCTCCTTGCACGCGCTAATCACGCGCAAAGCAATCTCTCCCCGATTGGCAATCAATACCTTACGAATCATCCCGTACCCAAACCTTTGCTCTTGCTTTTCTTTCTGTCATTCCGCAGCGCAGCGGAGGAATCTGCATTTGTGCCGCCACAAACCTAAGCCTTGATCGCGTACAGCGCCTGCCCATACTCCACCGGCTGCCCCGGCGCGGGCATCACACGGACCACCTCGCCAGCCGCATCGCTCTCAATCTCGTTCATCAGCTTCATGGCCTCGACAATGCAGAGCACGGTCCCGACTTCGACCCGGTCGCCGACCTTCACAAACGGCTCCGAACCCGGGGATGGCGCGTCGTAAAACGTTCCCACGATCGGCGACCTAACCACATGCGATCCAGCGTCGGGATCGACCGGAGCCGGCACCGTGGCAGCCGGTGCACTTGAGGCCGTCGACGCGGCCACGGACGGAATATTCCCACCGCCTCCACCCTTGCTGGCCAGCAACTGCGCCAGCTGCGTCATATCCAATCCGCCGGACGTCGCGCCCGCGCCTGCAAACTTGATGCGCAGCTTTATTTCGTCGCGTTCCAGATCGAACTCGGCGATTCCATTCGCCTTCAAAAACTCCACCAGTTCGCGAAGTTCTTTCAACTCTTGCTCGTCCATCGTCGTCTTGCTCCTAATTCCAGTTCCCTGCTCTCACAGCTCGACCCAGACCTTTGGACTCGCCGCCGTCAGCACGCTTCCACCGTTCGCCGTGACCAGCACCATGTCCTCAATCCGAACGCCAAACTCACCCGGAATATAAACTCCCGGCTCAATCGTAACCACCATTCCCGGCTCCAGGACCTGTGTCTGTTTCGATGCCAGGCGCGGCCCTTCGTGTATCTCCAGGCCGACTCCGTGTCCGGTCGAGTGTGTAAAAAACTTGTCCAGCCTGCGTTTCCCAAACCGGGCCTTCCGCAGCACGCTGCGCGCCGCTTCGTCGATTTCCCCGCACGTCACACCTGGCCTTACCGCCTCCACGGCTGCAACTTGCGCGTCAAGCACCCGATGATACACGTCCCACTCCCGTTGAGTCGGCTTGCCCAAGTGCACCGTCCGCGTCATATCCGAGCAGTAGCCGTTCAGTAGCACACCAAAGTCCATCGTACAAAACCCGCGCTTCGGCAGTTTCGCGATTGTAGCCCGGCCATGCGGAAGCGCCGACCGCTTGCCGCTCGCAACAATCGTCTCAAAACTCATGCCATCCGCGCCCACCCGCCGCGCCGCCAGTTCGAGTTGCGCGGCAACCTCAACCTCTGCAACACCTCCGGCAATATGCTCCAGCGCGACATTGAAGAGCGAACAGCCAACTCTCGCAGCCCTCCGCATCCGCGCAATCTCGTCCGCGTCCTTGACCTCGCGCAGCCGAGCGACCACGCCTTCCGTCGCCCAAAAAAAACTCCGCCGAAGTTTTCCAGGTACCGCTTTCCGCATCCGCGAAAGTTCCGCAACGGTGGTCCGCGCCGCGTCGTATCCACAACGCCGCACGCCCCGTTCCGCGAGCCACTCCGCCGCCGCGACGCTCGCGGGCTTGGGCGAAATCGCCACTCGCAGCCCTTCCGTCTCAGCGCGCGCCTGGGTCGTGTAGCGTCCATCGGTAAACAGCGTCGTTCGCCCCCCGGCCATCGCCAGCGCGCCATTGGACCCCGTAAACCCGCTCAGGTAGCGCACATCCGCCGCGTGCGTCAGCAGCAGCCCGTCCACTCCAGCGCTCTCACTCGCGGCCCGCGCTCGCCCTCTCCTCAAAGCTTCATTCACGCACTCGATTCTACCCGCCGCGCACGCCTTGCCGCCCGTTATCATGGACTAGTGTCCGGCGAATTGAACTCTGAACCCCACCGCATCACGCGCCGAATATTCTTGCGCTCTGCCGCCCTGACGGCCGCCGGGCTGGCACTCTACGCGGCAACCCACGCTCGCCACGAGTTGGAAGTCGTCCGCCGCACGATTCTGATCCGCGATCTCCCCGAAAGCTTTCAGGGTTTCCGCATCGCGCAGGTCAGCGACATCCATCTCGTCGAGTGGACTGAACCCTGGTTCCTCAACCGTGTCGTCGCTACCGTCAACCAGCTTGCCCCAGACCTCGTCGCGCTCACCGGAGACTTCATCAGCCGCGGCCCGCGCTCGCTCGAGGTCGCCTATCGCGCCATGCCAGTGTGCGCCGACGCCCTAAGCGGCCTCCAGTGCTCGCAGCGTTACGCCATCCTCGGAAACCACGATGTCGCCGTTGATCGCGGCCTCGTCATCCGCTCCCTCGCCGCGATCGGAATCCCCACGTTGGTCAACAAGTTCGCCGCGATCGAACGCGGAAGCGACCGCCTCTGGCTGGCCGGCGTCGACGACCCCGGAACCAGCGTCCCCGACCTGACCTCCGCCATCCCGCGACACCCCGGAGCGCCTGTCATCCTGATGGCCCACGAACCCGACTACGCCGACCAGGTGCGCCAACACCCCCGCTTTCCGCTGATCGACCTCATGCTCTCCGGCCACTCCCACGGCGGCCAGGTGCGCCTGCCCCTGATCGGTCCGCTGGTCCTTCCCCCGATGGGCAAAAAGTACATCTCCGGCCTGTTCCGCTTTGCGAACATGCAGCTCTACGTCAATCGCGGCATCGGAACCGTCGGTCTTCCTTTCCGTTTCGACTGCCCACCGGAGATCACGGAAATCACGCTGCAACGGGCCTGAGCCCCGCAGCCCTGACCGCGGTCCCCACATCACTCCGAATAGAACCCTGCAATCTGCTCCTTATACTTCTCCGCGATCACCCGCCGCTTCAACTTCTGACTCGGTGTAATCTCACCGCTTTCGGCGCTCCACACCTCGGGAACCACGCCCACCTTCTTGATGCTCTCGAAGTGCGCCAGGTTCGCGTTCACCTTTGCGACGATGTCCTCATACACTTTCTGCACCTTCGGGTCTTTCACCAGTGCTGCATGATCGCCGGACGCGACCCCATTCTGCTTCGCCCAGCTTTCCAGCGCCGGAAAATCCGGCGAAATGAGCACGCTCGCAAACTTCTGCCGGTCGCCAATCAGCGCCGCTTCAGCCACCAATTTGTCCGCCTTCAACTTGTTCTCGATCGGCTGCGGAGCGATAAACTTTCCTCCGCTGGTTTTGAGCAGCTCCTTCTTGCGGTCGGTAATGCTGAGGAAGCCGTCTTCAATTTTCCCGATGTCGCCCGTCTTGAACCAACCATCCTCGGTAAACTCTTTTTTCGAAGCGGCTTCATTACCCCAGTAGCCCACGAAAACCGCCGGGCCTTTCACCTCGAGTTCGCCATCGCTCGCAATCCGAGCCTCCATGTTCGGGACGACCTTGCCCACTGTGCCGATGCGGTACCCCTCATACGTGTTGCGCGAAATCACCGGCGACGTCTCGGTCATGCCGTAGCCCTCGAACAGTCGAATCCCAACATCGGCGAACCACTCTGCCGTATCTATTCCCAGCGGCGCGCCGCCCGCGATAAACACCCGCGCCCGCCCGCCGAACGCCTCGCGAATCTTCGTGTACACCAATTTGTTGGCCAGCTTCCACGCCGCACCCTTCGGCACTTCACCGCGCATGAGGGTGTCCCGGTTGGCCTTTCCGCGCGTCAGCGCCCACTTCAGAATCCGCCCCTTCACGCCCGTCGATTTGTGCTCCACGCCTTGCCGAATCTTCTCGTACACACGTGGCACGGCAAGAAACACCGTCGGTCGCACCGCCTTCATCGCCTTCGCCAGGTTATCGATCTTCGGGTTGTACGCCAGCACCACTTCGAGCGTGTACAGCGCGTAGTCCAGATGTCGTGCCGTCACATGACTCAACGGTAGAAATGAGATCGAAATATCGTCTTTGCGGACATCCAGCCCGTCGGTCGAGTAGCGCAGATTGCTGGCCAGGTTCCCATGCGTCAGCATGACGCCCTTGGGGTCGCCCGTCGTGCCGGAGGTGTAGATAATCGTCGCCAGGTCGCTCGGCTTGACTCCATGCACCATCGCATCGAACGCGGCGTCCTTCTGTTCGAGCTCGGGCGCGCGCTGCATGATTCCCGCAAAACTCTCCGCATTCGGAAAACTTCCCGTATCCATCACAACAACGCGTTCAAGCGACGCGATTTCACCGGCCGCGACCACTTTGTCGTACTGCTCGCGCGTCGAAACGATGACCACCTTTGCGCCCGAGTTGTTGAGCATGAAGCCCATCTGCTCCGGCGTCAGCGTCTGATACAGCGGCACATCGACCGCGCCCATCGCCAGCGTCGCAAAGTCCGCGACCGCCCACTCCCAGCGATTTTCGCTCAACAACGCCACGCGATCGCCCGCCTGCACGCCCCAACTCTTCAGCGCCTCGACCATCGCGCGCACGCGCCCGTACATCTGTTGCGACGTGATGGGCTTCCACGTCCCGCCCGTCAGCCACAGCACCACGGTCGCATCGCCACGGCCACTCATGTGTTCAAAAACGCTGTTCACTGTCTGCAAATCAAGCATCAATTTCTCCCCGCGTCCTATTCCCCGCGTCCTCTGCGGCCCCTCAGCGCTCGTTTTTGCCTCAGTCCAAAATCGCCTTCGACAAATACCGTTCAGCCGAATCCGGCACCATCGTTACGATGCGCTTTCCGGCCCCCAGCTCTTTCGCGACCGCGACCGCGGCAAACAAATTCGCACCTGCACTCGACCCGCCCAGCAGACCTTCCTCCCGGGCCATGCGCCTCACCATGCCGAACGCATCGTCGTCCATTACGCGGACAATTCGGTCGCACACGCTGCGATCAAACGTCGCCGGCACAAACGACACGCCAATTCCTTCCACCTTATGCGGCCCCGGCTCTCCGCCCTGCAACACGCTGCCCTGGGTCTCGACGGCCACCGTCAACACCCCGGGCAGCCGCTTCTTCATCGAGCGGGCGATCCCGGTAAACGTCCCCGCCGACCCCACCCCCAAAACCACGGCGTCGATACGGCCTTCCATCTGTTCGAAGATCTCTACCGCCGTCGTCTGTTCATGGAAGTTCGGGTTCGCCGGATTCTCGAACTGCATCGCCGCAAACGCCCCAGGCGTCTCACGCTCGAACTCCAGCGTCCGCCGAATCGCGCCAGCGATCATCTCAGCCTCGGGCGTGCGCACCACCTCCGCGCCCAGCCCGCGCATCAGGATGCACTTTTCTTCCGCGAAGCCTTCCGGCACAAACAGTCGCACCTTATAGCCGCGCTGGACGCCAATCAGCGCCAAACCCACTCCCGTATTGCCTGCCGTGGCTTCGCAGATCGTCCCGCCGGGCTTCAACACGCCGCGCCGCTCGGCATCAAGCACGATTCCCAGCGCGGCACGATCCTTCACGCTACCGCCCGGATTCATCGTCTCCAGCTTGACCCAAATCTCCGCGTCGCCTGCACCGACGACGCGCTGCATTCGCACCATCGGCGTGTGCCCCACCAATTCCGTAACATCGTTCCCGACTCGCATTCACTCCCCTGGGGACACGGTCTTTCGACAACCGCACAGCCCGACAGCCCGCCTCAGAGAGTAAACCATCCGGCCCCGTCACTGCCCCGTGGTAGAGGCGCTCGTTGTAGCCACCTTCGGAAAATACCCGGTCCGTGTCCGCACCTGTAGCCCGCGGAAACCCTTTCCCTTGGCCTCCACATGCACTTGCCGGTAACCGCCCAGAGCGGGCGATTTCGTCGACTTGTAGGCGATCGTGTACTGCGTTCGGATGTCCTGTGCGACTTCTGCCGCGACCCCGTTCACGTCGTTCAGCGACCTCGGAAAATAAGCCTGCCCGCCCGTCTGCGCGCTCAACTCCGAGAGCACTTCCTTGGCATGCCTCGACTCGCGCCGATCCGTGTCCGCGCCAAACAGCAACCCGATGCAGTAAATCGCAGGCCCGTCGAGATCTTGCACGCGCTCGATCGCCTGCTCCAATGTCGCGCTCGAAGCATTGTCGTCGCCGTCGGTCACAATCAGCAGCACCTGCTTGGGTCGCTTGGCGTTCTTGCTCAGGTAATCCGCCGACGCAATCACCGCGTCGTACAAAGCCGTTCCACCGGCGGACTTGACGTATCCAAGCCCCTCTTGCAACTTCGCAATATCGCTCGTAAAGTCCGTGTCGATGTACGCTTCTGAACTGAAGTCGACCAGGAAAGCCTCGTCCTGGCGGTTGGACAACTTCACCAGGTTGATCGACGCTGCATCCACCGCCGGGCGTTTGTCGTACATCGACCCCGAACTGTCAATCAAAATGCCTAGCGATACCGGCAGATCTTCATGCCGGAAGCTCGCGATGGTTTGCGGCACGCCATCCTCATAAACTCGGAACGCATCCTGCGGCAGCGTGTCGATACTGCGCCCGGAGCCGTCGATCACCGAAGCATTCAGCCGCACCTCATACGCGTTTTCGCGCAGGGTGTACCGCCCGTTTTCCTTGACGACATCTTTCGGGCCGCCCGCCGCGGCAGCGGAGGCCGATGGAACAGTGTCAGGATCGGGCGATGGCGCCGGATCGGCATCGACCGTCAGCGACGCAGGCGTCTTCGTCTGCGGAGACGATTGTGCGGAGGCATGTGGCGTCTGCGGAAATACACACAGAATCGCGGCCAGCGACAGGCCGCATGACCGACCGATACATCTCCGAATTAGAAAACCGTCAAGGTAAAGCAGCATCGAATCCCCGCGCGACGTTGATGATCGTTTTCTGTTTTTGCAAGCTGTTGTCCAATGTGACCCGCAGCTTATGTATAGATCCGTCTCGTGCACTCGCCGTTGTCAAAATAAGCCTGTAACGGTGGCCCAATATTTGGATGAGACTTGCGACCGAATTGTCTACTGCATTATTTCGCTGGGGAAACCACGCGATACCGCCAGTTTCATGAACCAGCATTTTAAGCAGATCATCGTCTTCCTTGCGATGATCCTCATGGGCCCCCGCAGCCAGATTTGCAAGAGCATAAACGACCGGCGCGCCCGGAGCATGCAGGGCGCGTACCATCTCGCTTTTCGTCATTTTCGACTGATTGTCGTCTCCATCGCTTAGCAGAACGATAACGCGGCTGCGGAACCGGGCTTTTTTTATGAGATAGTTGGCAGTCTGCACCAGCGCATCATAAACGGCAGAACTATCGTATGCCTTTAGAAACTTTAGATCTGCGCGCAGTTTGTCGCGGTCCTGCGTGAGTTCGGAATCGACGTATGCCAAAACCGAAAAATTGATGACGCATATCTCGTCTTTCGCCGGCAAATCGTCGATGAGCTTCAGTAGGCTGCGTCGTATCAGGTCACGATCCGCATAGGTAGAACCGGAGTTGTCGACGACAATACAGACAGACTGTGGATCGTTGCCCGAGGGTACGAGATCGAAGCCTGCGACGGCCTTGTCGTTTTCGTCTACCTGCATCTGCTGCTTTGTAAAACCATCGACCGCGCCAGCGTGCCGGTCAAGCACCGTAAAGTCGAATCCGAGTTGCGGCCAAGCCTCAAGCATCTCGCGGTATCCCAAGGGCAGCGATTGCGAGGAGTCAGATTGCGCTTGCACGGCCAGTTGCGCAGCAGTCACTGCCAGCAAAATGCCCAGAAAATCCTTACTGCGACGGCGCATAGTACCCCTCGCGATTGTGGACCGTCAGCGTGGGTAGGCCCGGCGGCGGCAGCAGTCGCACCTTTACTTTACGCCACGCGCCGTCCCGCTTCTTGTCGCTGGGCGTGTATCCAATCACGTACTCATTGCGCAATTCCTGGCTGATTTTCTGTGCCACATCGGACAGGTCCTGCAAATCCACCACCGGGAACACCCGCCCTCCCGTCGCCTCAGAAATGTCCTTCAGCAACTCCGGCCCTTCGCGCTCTTCCGTAGTGGGCGCGTAGATGTCGAAGATGCCGATGGAGTAAATCTGCACCTCGCTCTCGCGCACCGCGCGGCGCAGCTCGCCGTCCGTATAGCGGCTGCGATTATCCCCGCCGTCGGAAATAATCAGCAGCGCCTTGCGCTGGTACTTCGCCGCCTTCAACTTGTTGACGCCCAGGTATACCGCGTCGATCAACGCCGTACGATTCTCAGGTTTCAGCATCACCATGCGCGCTTCCACGTCGTCCACATCCGACGTGTAATCCACGACCACAGCCGGCCGATCGTTGAAACCCACCACGAAAAACTCGTCCTGCGGATTGCACGTCCGCAAAAACTCGCTCAGCGCCTTGCGCGCACGGACAAACTTCGACTGCATACTCCCGCTCAGGTCGAACACAATCCCAATCGTCAGCGGCGCGTCCTGGGTGGCAAAGGTTTTGATTTTTTGCTGAATATTGTTGTCGGTGATGTAAAAGTTGTCGCGCTCAAGTCCCGTCACCAAGCGGTTCATGGGGTCGGTCACCGTCGCCGGGACCAGCACAAGATTCACGTCGACGCGAATATTGGACGACGGAGACGATGTCGCCCGCCGCACAACATCGTCGCCGCCCGTGATGACCGGGCGAGCGTCCTTGGGCGCTGTCGGCGCCGGCGGAGGCGCGGTATGCACATCCCCCAGTGGATTCTCCTGCGCCCCCGCGCCCACACTCACCGCCAGCGCCAGACACCAACCCAACGCCATCTTCGCCCCTGGACACACCGCGCACATCATAGGAGACCCCGTACATGCAGCGAACCCGTGGCGCATCCATTTTCGTGCCAGAAATCCCTGCCCATATTGTTCTAGACGTTCATACCTTGAAAAGGGGTGTCCAATTGTCAGAACCTTGTCATCGCCCTACATCGGAGCGACATTGAAGAGTGCCATCAAGAAACTGCGAACTCGCTCCATGCAGTATCCCCTTACAATCTCCCCATGGCCCGCCTGTACCCCTTCCGCGCCCTGCGCTACGACACCGCCCGCGTCAACCTGCACGACGTCGTCACCCAGCCCTACGACAAAATCTCCCCCGCCATGCAGGACGCCTACTACGCGGCCAGCCCTCACAATCTTGTCCGCGTCATCCTCGGCCGCCAATACCCCACCGACACCGACGCCGACAACGTCTACACCCGCGCGGCTACGACCCTTAACGAGTGGCGCGCAGAAGGCATCCTGCGCGAAGAATCTGAACCCGCCCTCTACGGCTACTCCCAGTCCTACACCGTCCCTGGAACCGGCGAAACCGGCGAAGTTCGCGAGCGACGCGGCTTCATCGCCCTCGGCCACCTCTACGACTACGCCGACCACGTCGTCTACCGCCATGAGCAGACGTTCCCCAAGCACAAGTCCGACCGTCTAGCCCTCTTCAAAGCCACCCGCGCCTACTGCGAGCAGATCTACATGCTCTACTCCGACCCCACCTTCACCGCCGAGCAACTCATCTTCGGCGCAAAGGACAAACCCGCCAAACCCGCCGACCTCGAAGTCACCGACGAGTACAACGTCCACCACCGTATCTGGAAGCTCTCCGACCCTGCGCTCATCAATCGCGTCCTCGCCGCAATGGCCGACAAGCAGCTCATCATCGCCGACGGCCACCACCGTTACGAAACCTCAGTCGCCTACATGCACGAGCGCGCCGCCGAGCTCGGAGTTGGAAAGAATTGTCATCCTGAGCGCAGCGAAGGACCTACTTCACCAGCAGCCACCGCCC
>JBBRCA010000081.1:0-12916 GCA_038205325.1 Terriglobales bacterium
ACCTCGAGCGCGGCCTGCATCCGCTCGCGGCCCGCGCGGACTTGCGCGACGTACCACTGCAGATAGTCCTCGTCCGCGAGCGCTTCGGGAAGCACCGCGAGCGCAACGCCGTTGACGTTATACGGCGAGCTGACTTTGTGCAGAAACTTAATCAGACGTGCGTCGCCCGCGAGCATCCCGACGCGGAGACTCGCAAGACCATAGGCCTTCGAGAAAGTGCGGGCGACGAGCAGATTGGGAACTTTTCCAACGTCGCCAATTGTCGTCTCGCCGTGGAAGTGGAAGTAGGCTTCGTCGACCATCAACACCGCTTGCGGCGCGGCCGCGGCGATTTTGAGCAGATGCTCGCGGCTTACAGTTGCGCCGGTCGGATTGTTGGGCGACGCGACGATAATGAGCTTGGTGCGCGGCGTGATTGCGGCGAGGAAGCGTGCAAAGGGGAAAGACAGAGTGTCGTCCGTTTGCACGCGCACCAAGCCGCTGGTCATCATGCTGATCGAGACGTCGTACATGAAGAAACTGGGGGTGCAAACCAGAGCCTCATCGCCTTCATCGAGGAACGCGCAGGCCAGCAGATGGATCGCTTCGTCGACGCCGTTGGTCAGCATCACTTCTTCGAGCTTGAGGCTAAAGTGTGCGGCTACAATGCGCTCCGTAGGCTGGCGCTCGGGATAGATAGTAAGGCCTTCGGCGGTGAGCTTCTGAAGTCGCGCGAGAACACGCGGACTGGGCGCAAAGGTGTTCTCGTTGAAGTCCAAGCGCAGCGCGTCGCGGCCCGCGAGCGGCGGGTGATACTCGGGCATTGCGAGTACGGCCTTGCGCGGTTGCACTAAGACTGTGTCTGCTGCAGCGCTCATCGCATCCTCACGCGCACGCTCTCGGCGTGTCCAACTAAGCCTTCCGCTTCCGCGAGCGCGATGGTGTGTGGGCCGACTTCGCGCAGCGCCTCACGCGTGTACTGCTGCACGGTGATGATCTTTACGAAGTCGAGCACGCTTAGCCCGCCGCGCACGCGGCCGTTGCGGGCCGTGGGTAGTACGTGGTTCGGACCGCTGATGTAGTCGCCCATCGACTGCGGCGTGTGGTGGCCGATAAAAACCGAGCCCGCATTCTTGACCCAGCGTACATCCGCGCCTGAGTCAATGGTGAGGTGTTCGGGCGCGAGACGATTGGTCAGCTCGCGCGCTTCCTCGACCGTCTTGGTAACGAACGCGAAGCCTTGCGCCGCGAGCGACTGTTCGGCAATCGTATTGCCTCGCGCCTGGCGTTTCACTTCGAGCGCCACTTCGTCGGCGAGGTCGGCGTTGCTGGTGATGAGTACGGCCAACGCTTCAGGATCATGCTCGGCCTGGGCCACAAGGTCTGCTGCGATGCCGATGGGGTCGCCGGTCTCGGTGGTGACGACGATCTCGGTGGGGCCCGCGGGCATGTCGATGCCGGTGTCGTGCGAAATAGCGAGCTTGGCCGCGGTGACGTAAACATTTCCGGGTCCGACAATCTTGTCGACAGGCCAAACGGAGGGTGTGCCATAGGCGAGCGCGGCGATAGCCTGCGCGCCGCCGATGCGGTAAAACTCTGTGACGCCGGCGATATAGGCGGCGGCCAGCGTTTCCTTCGCGGGCTTCGGCGAGCAGACGACAATGCGTTCGACGCCCGCAACTTGCGCCGGCGTCACCGTCATCAGCAGCGTCGAAGGCAACGGATATCGCCCGCCGGGAACATAGCAGCCCACCGAGCCGAGCGGGCGCACGATCTGGCCGACTTCCATGCCCTCGACGGGGCGAAAACTCCATGCGCGCGGCATTTGCTTCTCAGCGAAAACGCGGATGTTGGCTTGCGCCAGACGCATCGCTGCTTTGAGTTCTTCGCTGATGTTGTCCCAAGCTGCGCGCATTTCTTCGCGGGTCACACGCAGAGGCTGATCTGCGGCGAGGTTGTCGAAGCGTTCGGCGTATTCGCGCAAGGCGGCATCCCCGCGCTGCCGCACGTCGGTAAGAATTGCGCGCACGGTCAGGTCAACCTTGGCGGTGTTGACGGCGCCGCGCTGTTCAAGCCGCTCGATTGCAGCTTCTGCGCGGCTTTGAGATTCGCCGAATGTTTTTAGAATCTTCATTGGCCTTCTTGCTGCGAAGAGATGCTCTAACGCAAACGCGACGCCGGCGGCTGATATCCGGAGGGCGGACGTTGTCCTCGGCGCGAAGGCGAGCGGCTCTGCGACTGCATGGCACGGCGTTCTTGCCGCGAGCCTGTGAAGACGATGCGCTTGGCAGACTCGGCATTTGCGGGATACACGCGCTCCGGATTTTTGGGGTCAATAACCACGGGCAGCATAGAGCCGGCCACGAACTTTTGTCCGGGTTCGACGCGCGAGCGGATGCTGACCTCACGCGCGTCGCTGTTGGGCGGCTGTATGCGCATCACGATCTTGCGCATGTCGGTCTTTTTGCCGACCCAACGGACGGGTTCATTCGAGACCAACGTAGCGTAGACGACAACGCCGTCGCGCTGCGCGGCCTGCTCGCGCCTGCGCTGGATTAAGTACATCACCGCAGCGGTCGCCGCGAGCACAAGGAGGAGGATGCCGAGAATTTCAAACGTGATCTTCATAAACTTTCCTGACGCCGAGGAAACATCTGATTAACGGTAGGGTGTGGCTTCAGCCGCTAGGAGCCATGCTAAGCACATAATCAAACCTTCTACTAGAGTACGACTTTGTTCAACGGATATTCGACGATGCCGGTCCCGCCTGCTGCTTTCAATTTGGGGATGACATCACGGACGAGAGAGTGGTCGAGGATGGTGTTCAACGCAACCCATTGCTCGTCTTTGAGATGCGAGATTGTAGGCGAGTTGAGCGCGGGCAGCACGGCAAGGATTGCGTCGAGGTTGACTTTCTTAGCGTTGAGCATGAGGCCGACCTGCACCTGCGCTGCCATCGCTCCGTTGAGCATCAGTGAGAGCGTGTCAATCTTGGCGCGCTTCCAGGGATCGGCCCATGCGGTGCGGTTGGCGATGAGCTGCGTTTCGGATTCCATCAGCGTCTCGATAATGCGCAGGCGGTTCGCGCGCAGAGAGCTTCCGGTCTCTGTGACTTCGACGATCGCGTCGGCCAGCGCGGGCGGCTTGACTTCGGTCGCGCCCCAGGAGAACTCAACCTTGACCGGAATATTTTTCGCGGCGAAGTAGCGCTTGGTGAACTCGACAAGCTCGGTGGCGATGGTTTTGCCAGCAAGGTCTTCAGGCTTCTGGAACGGCGAATCCTCGGGCACAGCGAGCACCCACTTCACGCGCGTGCGGCTGGCCTTCGAGTAGGTCAGCGACGTGACGCGCTCGACATCGGAGTCGTTCTCCAGCACCCAATCGTTGCCGGTGAGTCCGGCGTCGAGCGCGCCGTGCTCGACGTAGCGCGCCATCTCCTGCGCGCGCACCAACATGCACTCGATCTCGGCATCGTCGATGGTGGGAAAGTAGCTGCGACCGTTGGCGTAGATGCGCCACCCCGCGCGCTCGAACAGCGCAATGGTAGCGTCCTGAAGGCTACCTTTGGGAATGCCCAATTTGAGCTTGTTAGCCATTACTTTGTTTCCCCTACGATGGGCTCGCTGGGCTCGATGGGTTTGGTGAAGCAGCTTACAGTGCCCTCGTGGCAAACGAGTCCATCGCCTTCGACCTCAACGCGGAACAGCAGAGCATCGTTGTCGCAATCGGTGGCGGCGGAGACGATGCGTAGGCGGTTGCCGCTGGTTTCGCCCTTCATCCAGACCTTTCCGCGAGTGCGCGACCAGAAGGTGACGAAGCCC
Organism: Terriglobales bacterium; assembly: GCA_038205325.1. Taxonomy (GTDB): domain Bacteria; phylum Acidobacteriota; class Terriglobia; order Terriglobales; family Acidobacteriaceae; genus Granulicella. The sequence goes on from JBBRCA010000081.1 coordinate 3,801, forward strand.
GATTCAAGGGTCTTCGCGTAGCTGGCTTGATTGAGGAAGCCGAGCATGAGGACTTCGCGGCTGCGCGCGTCTTGCACGATGCCTGCGACGAGACCGCCCGCTTTTTCAAAGTCGATGGTCGGTGCCGTGGATGAATTCTGAGCTGTCATTTTCCTCTTCCTTTTCCCCCGTCCCACACGGCTTGCCGAGCAGCAAAAAGCCCGCTCGCGGAACGTGCGCGTCGGCGGGCCGGTTTGAATCCTTTGTGCGTTTCGTGCTTACTTCACCGCACCGGACACAGCCCCCAACACGCTATTCGCATGGTGATGGTGGAGTCCGCGACGGTGCTTCCGAACGCTCATTACTCTACGCTATCGCCATGACCACGCTCTGTCAACGGAGGGTGGATTGTGACACATCAGAAAGTGTCCCTATCGACGCCATTTACGCGCAAATACGGCCTATCTTCGCTATTAGGAGAGTGTTATGAAGAAGCGTTTGTGCATTGTGGTTCTGGTCGTCACGACCATTCTTGGAGCGAGACCAGCGCTGGCGGTCGATGGTTCCGAGGTTCGACTGCGCTCCAGCACCGTTCCTGGTGCTGTGGCTGGCGCAATTGGCCAGCTGGACACGTCTTTGCCGGACAGCATCGTTTTCCGCGTCGGGGGAAATCCGGATATAACGATGCCTTATGCGCAAATTACAGAGTTTTCATACCACACCGAGGTGGTCCACCATCTAGGCGTGCTTGGCGCTATAGCAGTCGGTTTGGTAAAAAAACGACAGCGGCAACACTTTATAACGATTAGCTATCGCGATAATCGCGACACCATACAGGTGACGGCGTTCGAGATATCGAAGGCCATGCCGGACGTGGCGGTATCTCTGCTGCGCTCCAAGGCAAGGAGCGCCTGCGAGCGAAATCAGTTCGGAAGCTGCACTCCTGTGGTCACACCGCCTGTCCATGTCCGATAGCAGCAGCGCTGCGCGGCAGCGGTTGTGCATATTCCAACGAAAACTCGGCCTAGCAAACTCATTTTACTCAAGCCTCCACGGGCGGCGAGTTAGCATCTCTATACATACGGCCACTGCCGTGGAGAACCACTTTTATGCCAGATTTTCGTGTGAACCCCGGTGAAGCACAGGAAGACCAAATCACCGCCGCCATTGAGAAGTACACATCGCAGGTCCCGTCGAGTGCTTATCTTGGCCTGGCTATGGCCTCGATAGCTGCGTCCCTGACTTTCAAAGTTGCCGGCAAAGACCACGCTGCGCTTTTTGTAGGGCAGTGGGCTGCTCCATTTTTGTTGCTCGGTATCTACAACAAGCTGGTCAAGCAGCATGGATCGGACGCGGTCGTCGGCCAGAAACCTGCCCGCAGCCACCGCTAACCGTCACCCGACAGTGTCGACCTACTTATCGCTTGACGGTAAGCAGGATTTTGCTGGCTTCGCCGGAGTCGAGCAGGCGCATAGCTCCGTTGAACTGCACGAGCGGCAGGCGATGCGTAATCACCGGCGATAGGTCCACGCCGCTATCGCGCAGTAGTGCTTCCATCTGGAACCAGGTCTCGTACATCTTGCGGCCGTTGATGCCGTACACCGTTGCGCCTTTGAAGATGACGGCGTTAGCAAGGTCGATTTCGACCGGGCACGCGGGGATGCCAAGCAGCGACGCGCGTCCGCCCATGCGCAGGATGCGGAATCCTTGCTTGATGGCCGCCGGGTGGCCGGACATTTCGAGCAGCACATCGACGCCGTTGTCGGCGGTGGCTTCGAGCACGCGCGCTTCCACCTCGTCCGTCGCCGGGTCGAGCAAGACGTGCGCGCCCATTTGGCGGGCGAGTTCGCGGCGGCGGGGGTTAGGCTCGATGGCAATGATGCGCGACGCCCCGCAGGCCTTCGCGACGGCGATCGAAAACAAGCCGATGGGGCCGCAGCCCGTGACGGCGACCGTCTGGCCGACGATGGGGCCGGAGAGCACGGTGTGGACGGCGTTGCCGAAGGGGTCGTAGAGCGAGCCGAAGTCGCGCGGGATGTGCGGGTCGAGCTTCCAGATGTTGGCGGCGGGGATGCGCACGTAATCGGCGAAGGCGCCGTCGGCATCGACGCCCAGGATTTTGACGAACTGGCAGACGTGCGCCTGCCCGCTGCGACACTGCAGACAATGCCCGCAGGCGACATGCATTTCGGCGGAGACGAAATCACCCACTGCGATGTTCTGTACCCGTTCGCCGATGGCCGCGACGGTGCCCGAAAACTCGTGGCCTGGAATGTAGGGCGGCTTAATGCGCGCCCGCGCCCACTCGTCCCAATGATAGATGTGCGAATCGGTGCCGCAGACCGAGGCGGTTTCGACGGCGACCAGAACATCGGTCGCGCCGATGACGGGGACGGGCACCTCGCGCATCTCCATGCCCGGTGCGGCGGCGGGCTTCACGAGGGCTTGCATGGTCTTCGGTATTATCAAGGCTAAATCTCTCTAGATTGAGTGTACGTGTTGGCAAACATTTCATCGTAATTTGCCAGCGCGTATTTTTTGAGAATGCCTCGTTCGTTCCCATCCTCGCACTCTTGTTACTCCTCCCAACGACCGCGCCTGTTCTGTATGACGGGGAGCGCGATGAACCAGGAAGAACATGCTTGCTGCCGCGCCATGCACGGGGATTGCGGACAGATGAGGGATATGGTTGCTGTCAAAAGAAGGGGCTCAGACGGGCACTAACCCCAAGTTGCAGCAAGTCCGGAATTCAACGCCTTCGGGAGTTCGTAGTTTGTATGGGAGACAATGACGGCGGTTACACTTTAGATTGCGGGCAAAGATGAGACTTCTGGTTGTAGTCGCAATGCTAAGTGCTTCAGTGCTGCCAAGTCAGACACCGACGCCGACGCCTTCACCGCAATCCACGCTCAGCGTTCGCTCGACTCTCGTGCTGATTCCGGCGCTGGTCAAGACCAAGGGTGGAAATGTGGTCTTCGCGCTTTCGGCCGACGACTTCATCCTCACCGACGACGGCGTCGAGCAGAAACTCCGCCTCGAAGACGATACAGACAGCCAGCCGTTGGCGTTGGTCGTGGTGGTCGAGACGGGCGGTTCGGGCGTTCGACGCCTGGACGAGTATCGCAACCTGAGCGCGATACTCGACGCCGTGGTGGGCAATGTGCCGCACCGAGTCGCCGTGGTTGCCTTCGACAGCGCGCCCAAGCTGGTGCAGAAGTTCACTCCGGATATCGACGCCGCTGCGAGGACCATCGGCAATCTGGAGGAAGGCGATGGACGCGCTGCGATTCTCGACGGCATGGGCTTTGCGGTCAATTTGTTGCGCAAGCAGCCTCGGCAATATCGTCGCGCTATCCTGCTCATCAGCGAGACCGTGGACAATGGCAGTCACCTGAAGCTGGACGAAGCTCTGCGCGCGATCAGCGACACCAACACCGCCATCTACAGCGTCGGATTTTCGAGTTCGCGTTCTCAGAGCGCAAATGAGGCCTTGAAGTTTGGATACGTCGGATCTCCTGCGCTCGATCCCGGCCCCGAGCGCGGCTGCTTCAGTCGCGACCCCGACGACCCCAACGTCGACCTCACAGTGAGCCGCACCGCGCAAAACTTCAACTGCTTTGCGGAGTTGCTGCCGCCGCTGCGGCTGGCTAAAATCGCAGGTATCCTCGCCACCAACGGCTTGCGCCGCAATGTTCCAAAGACAGTCGCCCGCCTTACCGGCGGAGAGTACTTCGCCTTCAAGGACACACGCACGCTCGACCGCGCTCTGCTGACGATCTCCAATCACATCCCAAACCGCTACGTTTTGAGTTTTCAGCCGCAATCGCCTCACCCGGGGCTGCACGCCATCGAGTTGAAACTCAGAGACCGTCCCAACCTCGTCGTGGAAGCACGCAGCGCGTATTGGAATGACCAGGACGTAGGGGCTGAGCCGGACCCGTAAGGTGGTTCGCGTACGTGAAGCTCGCACCACAAAGCCATAGAATCGAGACGGCTTTAGACGCCGAGGACAATGCCGAAGATGGATCGGACCTTCCGAAGCGCTTCTTTCTGAATAACCGTCTCATCTCCGAAGCCGCCGAGCCAGTGCATTTCAGGCTCGCTACGAAACCAGGTCATCTGCCGCTTGGCGTAGTTGCGATGGCCCTGCTGCGCGGCTGCGATGGCGGCCGGGAGTGAGACTTCGCCGCGCAACATCTGCATCGCCTGTGCGTAGCCCAGCGAGCCGAGCGGGCGACAGGCGTCGCCAAAGCGCTCGCGCAGAGCAGCGGTCTCCTCCAATAGTCCACGTTTGAACATCGCGGCGGCGCGGGCGTCAATGCGGGCATAGAGTGCTTTGCGCTCGGGCGCGAGGCCGAGACGCAGAACTTTGTACCCAGTCAAGCCCTCGCGGCCAGCCTTCCACTGCTCGGTCCGCGGCGCGCGCGCCGTCAACGTGACTTCCAGACTTCGGATCAGCTTGGGCACATCGTTGGCATGGATCGCGCCCGCCGCCGCAGAATCAAGACGCGCGAGCATCCGATGCAGATACGCTCCCCCTCGCGAATCGGCGCGGCTTCGCAGACGCTCGCGCAAAGCCTCATCGCGTGGCGGCGCGGGGGCGAGGCCGTCAAGCAGCGCGCGCAAATAGAGGCCTGTTCCTCCGGCAACGATGGGCAAGCGCCCCCGCGAGCGGATGTCGGCGATGGCGGCGCGAGCATGGCGCGCCCAGTCGCCCGCCGTACACGCTTCATCGGGATCGTAAAGATCGAGGCAATGGTGCGGCACGCGGGCGCGCTCTTCGCGAGAGGGCTTGGCCGTGCCAATCTCCATCTGGCGATACACCGCGACCGAATCGCAACTGATGATTTCGCCAGTGAAAGTTTCCGCAAGCGCGAGCGCAAGGGCCGTCTTGCCGCTCGCAGTAGGCCCGGCAAGCGCGATCAGCGGATAAAGATTTTCCTCGGTGGATCGCACCCTCTCTCTCGCTACCAGAGCCGCCACCAACCCTGCGTAAACACCCGATCCACCCCGGCGCGCGCAATGCTGGCCGCGATAACAATCAGCCCGAGCACAAGCAGACCGCGAAGCTGACGGCGGCGTTCCACCTGCTCGCGCTCACGGTGGTACGCATCGCGCTCGGCAGACTCACGCTGCTGCTTGCGCGTCGCCGTAGGAATTGCCGGTGGAGCGGCACGATACTCTGGCGGGGACGTCATTCCGGCGGCGTCCTGTTGACCAGGTAGTGGATGCGCAGCTCCAGGTTCGGGCCTTTGAACTGCGCAGGTAGCGGCGGAAACTGGCCTTCGCTGGTGATCGACCCCCAGCAAGAGCGGTTGATCGCCTCATCGTGCGTGGAGCCGTCGAGATGCATGGCGCCGATGCTGCCATCTGGGTTGATGGTGAAACGGATAAACGTCTCACCCTGCTTGAACAGCGGCGCTTCGGCTTCGTTGGGAATCAGCGGGTCCCAGTTGCGCTTGATGTCAGCGAGAATCCGGCGCAGGTAGGGGCCAAAGTCCACGCCCTGCGTATCGGAGAGCACCTCCGCACCGCCGAGGTTGAGCGGCCCCGACTTCCGCCCCGGACGTCCGCCACCGACATCGCCTCCGCTGCGGCTGTGGGCCGCATCGTTCAGGGCGTTGCGGATGGCATCGCCCGCGCTCGATGGCCGGTTGAAGTTCGGCTGCATCGCAGGAGCTTCGGCGACAACGGGCGGCGGAATGCGCGGCTGTGGTGTCACCGCAGCAGGTGGAGGCGGCGGAGGCGCTGGGGCGGGTTGCGGAGCGTTGGGTAATGGCGGCGTGGGCTGGCGTGCTGCGGCTCGCAGCCGCTCCAGAGTTGCGCTATCGATAGTCGGGCGCGGTGCGGGCTTCATCACCGGCGCAGGCACACGTGGCGCGGTCGGCAGCGCAAGGTTCGTCAGTTCTCTCTCGTGCAGCTGGGCGAGGTTTAGCAGCGGGTGCGGGTGATACCAATACTTTTGCCCATAGGTCAGCAGCCACGCCAGCACGCCCCAAAAAAGAATCGAGATGTACAGCGACTCGCGAAACCGGCTGCGAGCGCGCTCGTCCTGGATGCTGTCGAGGAGGTAGATGAGTTCATGTGTGTCGAGCTCGCCATGCCGTCCCGCGGCGATGCGCACTGGCTGCGGCGGAAGCTCGGGCCGCAATTCGGAAGCTGGCGTTTGTTGGGCTGGCTCTGTGGGGGTCTCGGTGGGCGGCATCGGGGCTTCTGTTTGTGACGGACTGGCGGGCGGAAAGTTTGCCTGCGCCTCATTGTTCACCATAGCCAGCTTACAAATGGGCTATCGCTATTTTCGCATCTTCGCTGCACTCGCGCTTGCGGGCACGATATCCTGCGATGATGCAGAAAACTCTCAAAGCCCGCTCGGCGAGCGTGATCACCATCAGTGACCGCTGTTTTGCAGGAACGCGCGAAGACCTTTCCGGGCCGGATGTGGCGCGCCTGCTTGCGGAAGCCGGGGCTTCCGACTGCTCAAGTGTGATCGTGCCAGACGAACAAGACCAGATCGTCGCCGCGATTCGCTCGGCGGTCGCGGGCGGCAGCGCGCTGGTCGTCACCACCGGCGGCACCGGGCTTGCGCCGCGCGATGTGACCCCGGAGGCGACGTGCGCGATTTGCGAGCGCCTGGTTCCCGGGCTGGCCGAACTCATCCGCACGGAGGGCGCGAAGCACACGCCGTTCGCGGCCCTGGGCAGGGGCGTGTGCGGAACGCTGGGGTCCGCGCTGGTCATCAATCTTCCCGGCAGTCCGGCGGGAGCGGAAAGTTCGCTGCGAGCCGTTTTGCCGCTGCTGCCCCATGCTCTCGACCTGCTTGCGGGCCAGACCACACACGGCGATTGAAGCCGCACCGCACGATAGAATGAAGGTTCGTGAAACTGCATCCCATCGCGCTTCTGCACAAGTTCTCAGTCGGCCTTCTTCTACTTCTCAAACCGCTGGGTGTGTGGGGCGTCGGTGGTTTGGCGCTGATCGACTCGGCGCTGATCCCAATCCCAATTTCGATGGACGGCATTATCATCGGATACGTCGCCGCCAACCCCCACAAGTTTGTGCCCTACTGCCTGATTGCCTCGCTGGCCGCGGCCGTCGGCTCCCTGGTGCCGTTTTACATCGGGCGCGCAGGCGGCGAACTCGTGCTGCTCAAACGCATCAACCGCGAACGCTACGAGCGCATGAGGGACCGCTTCGAGCGCCAAGAATTCCTCGCCATCCTCATCCCCTCGATGCTCCCACCACCGACGCCCCTCAAGCTGTTTCAGTTTGGCGCGGGCGTGTTTGAAATGAAGCCCGCGCCGTTCGTGCTCGCTACATTTTGCGGCAAGCTGGTGCAGTTCACGGTCGCCTCACTGGCCACCATTTGGTTCGGACCGACCATCGCCCACACTGCAACCCGCGCCATCCACAAGCACGCCAACATCGCCTTCAGCGTTGCCGGATTCCTTCTCCTGCTGCTCGCGCTCTACGTCGCGCGGCGCATTTTCGACGCGCGCAAGGGAGTCGTGCTGCCGTTGGAAGAACAGGCAACAGGAAACAGGGAACAGGGAACAGGGAACAGAAAACAGTAACAGTGAGCAGCAGACCGACGGCATCCCCCCACCCCGTCAACTTTGTGCAAAGTTCGGACAACATTGAACTTAGCTTTGGAGTTCGAGGGTAAGGTCCTGAAAATAAAAGGGCGTGTTTGTAAAGTCCGGAGAACATTAGACTTACAGAATTAAATGCGGCGACCCGGCGGTTGGCCGGGTCGAGGAGTTTCTGTCGATATCTCTGATTTTATTATATACGGTGTGTCAAGGATCGACCGCCAAATGCTGCGGGTCAGACTACGGGCCGATTGCCACTTTGAGCGGAACGAATCGCTTCAACCAGACGCGCGGCAACAACAGGCAATCCGAATAACACACCGACGGTCAGCGCCGTGGACGCGAGATCGTTCATATAGAACGGCAAGCCCTGGACGTAGCAAAAGCCGAGACCGCGCAGGCTGTGCGGATAGGCGACCTGACTACCGGCCCACACCGCGAAGTTCGAGACCAGAAAAAAGCCGGTCGTCGACGCCAGCGCGGCCGATGCGACACGCAGAACCGTCACTTTGCGCAGCAGCGCGCTACCCAGCAGACAGACCGCCGCGTACCAGGCCCAGGTGATGAGATACGCGCTGAGCTTGAAGGGAAACGCATACACCACGATGGTGAGATACACGTCCGTCAGCGCCATTACCGCCAGCCCGATGGCCGCTTGCCAGCGGGGACGCCGCGCGCCGAAGAACAACAGACCACCGGCGACCGCGGTGAAATTCATGCCAACGCCATGCATTGCGTGCGGAACCAGGCGACTGAGCGCGGCGAGCAGAAGGACGATGAAAGCAGCCATGGGGCGAGCCTCTTGAGGGAAAGTGACGCGCACAGGTGCGGCGTGAGTCTCGATTGTACGCGATGACGGTTCGCACTGTTTCAGCCTTAGCGCTGAACGTTGCCATCCATCGTCTGCCGGACGACTCGATTCTGAGTGTCGAGCGCGACCCTCCCCGTGAGCGGCGGATCGTTGCGCCCACGCAGCAGCGGCAGATCGATCATAAAGCGCGGGTCGCGGAAGGTCACGATGGTGCTGCTCGCGAAGCGCGAGTCGTTCGAAGTGTTCGTTGCAACGCGCGTTGGATCGCCGGGTGGGCTTTCCGCGATGAATGGCATCGGCGACCAATCCATGTAGACGCGGCCCAGCGGACTGGCCTGCGCGGCGAGTAGCGCGGGCGTGCGCGCGGGCTTGTAATGAATGTCCTGCGCGGGCGTCAGCGACCCGTTGAGCAGGTCGATCTCCGCGAGCTGGTAGAACCCGCCGAAGTCTGAGACGGCGTGCCACCGGAAAGGGCTGAAAGGATCGGGGTTCGCCTGGACGCGGACCGGCTGCGCGAATTGTAGCGGCGTGTCTGGCCCAGCTTCGGTCGGCGCGAGCGCCATGCTTTGTGCGGCGGCAATCTGTTCCGCGCGTCCATGCTCAACCGCGCGCAGTGACCACCAGGCCGTGATGCCCAGCAGCGCGGCGATCGCCCAACCCCGCCCGCGAAAACGTTGCTTCCGCGCTCCCACCTCCGCTCCCACCAGAGCGAACAGCGGCGGCGCAACGAAGGCCAG
>JBBRCA010000082.1:0-12829 GCA_038205325.1 Terriglobales bacterium
GATGTCGTTGAAGGAGTATTGAGCGCCGAATCCAGCACGCTGCTCACCACATTCTTTCGTAGCCGCCGCTAACGCGCAAACCGTCGCCGACACCGGCGCATCAGACTTGATTGCGAAGGCGAGCGCCGATGGCAATCGCCAAGAGTTTCGTCGTTATTCTGAACGCAGTGAAGGCCCCCCGTATTCCGTTGGGATCATCCCTATCCGATCGGGTACGAAAATATGGTTTCTTGGTCCAAATAAAATTTGCACAGTGCGGAGGAATCACTCAATGCCATCTCTCGCAGGAAAAGTCGCAGTCGTCACCGGATCGTCCTCCGGCATCGGCCGTGCCATCGCCATTCGTCTTGCCACCGAGGGCGCGTCCGTCGTCATCGACTACGTCGGGGACACTAAAGGCGCGGAAGAGACCCAGAACATGATCGCCTCAGCGAGCAGCGCACGCTCCATCACGGTGGAGGCCGACGTCTCAAAAATCGCTGACACTCAAGGCCTCATCGCCCAGGCCTGGCAGCAACTTGGGGGTTGCGACATCCTGATCAACAACGCTGGCATTGAAAAGGAATCAGACTTCTGGGACACTCCCGAAGTCGACTACGACGCCGTCCTCGCCGTCAACCTGAAAGGCCCGTTCTTCCTCACTCAAGCCTTCGTGCGCAAGCTCCGCGACGCCAAAAAGCCTGGTCGCGTCATCAACATTTCGTCGGTCCACGAAGACATGGTCTTCCCCCACTTCGCCACCTACTGCGCGTCCAAAGGCGGCCTGCGCATGTTGATGCGCGACCTCGCTGTCGAACTCGGCCCCTTGGGCATCACGGTCAACAACGTCGCCCCCGGCGCCATCGCCACGCCTATCAACGCCGCCCTCATGAAGGACCCCGCCAAGCTCGACCCGCTCCTGCGCAACATCCCTCTCGGCCGCATGGGCACGCCAGAAGAAGTCGCCGGGCTGGTCGCCTATCTCGCCTCCGACGAAGCCGGCTACATCACCGGCTCGACTTACGTCATGGACGGCGGCCTCATGCGCAATTACCACGAACAGTAATGAGGGTCTACGAAACCCCTTTTTGTACTTCCGACAAGCCGAATTATCGTTACTTATCGAGGGATCAATTGACATTACGGTCATAGACTTCTGAAATTATCCGTCTCCCCTATGTTGTCTTTGAGAAGAGAGCGCATTCCGGCCAGCAGGTGAGCATCGTGTGGGCCACCCGTGTGAAGTGTGCAAAGGCCCTTTGGTGAACGTTCGTACCACGTCGGGAACTGCCCTGTGAGCGGATTGCGAGCGTAGTGCCATTTTCCGGAGATGTCCAGTTGCAGGACATCGCCCTTCAGGAAGCGAGTTGCCTGTGGAAGCAAGGCTATCTCTACAGGCACGATCTCCCCGGAATGTAACGGTTCCGTAGCCGCGTGAGTATGGACGGGCATTTCCGGCAGAGAAAGTTTTGAGTCGATCTCTCTATGCGCAATGCGCTGCCATCCCTTCGTCACCATGTCTCCGGCGAAACCGAACGAGCCTTCAAGCATTACCTCACGACCGTCTCTGAACTTCCGCAGCCCGGCAAACAGAAAAGCATCCTCCATGCCCTGCAGCTCCACGTGCAATCTGAGTCGAAGAGTACCTATCAGATCCAAATCGTCGGGGACGGTCCAGCAGAAGGAGAGTTTTCCTCGCCGCAGATGGAACGACGCCGCTCCGGGAGGGGTGGTCAACTTGTCAATCTGCATGCGGCGGCCATCGATGTTCAGCCAGAGTTTGCCCCAGAGCACATCATGCGGAGGCCACTGGTCTTCCGCGAAAACGCTGACCGGGCTCGGTCCTGCGTCGTGTACGGCCAGTCGAACACGCGGCTCATCGGCCCAGCCGTTATCAATTCCTTTAAGAAAGTATTCGAAGAAGCGACTGCGCACCTCTGTCGCGGCCGGGCTGTAGTAGGTACTCCATTTGCCACCGCGGTGCGTGTAGACCCACTTCTGCTTGGAGGCCGCACGTCGGAACAACTCGAACGAGCCACGCGTATGAAGCGACTGATCTGAGAAGCTGGCGCACACCAGCATCGGCACTTCGATCTTCTCTATCTGGGGAGTATGCGCCTCGTACCATGTATCCAAATCCGGCCGCGCTACGATCTCGTCGCGAATCGAGACCGGAAAGCGGCCTGCCCTCTTCATTCCCCGGTTCCAGACGATGGAGAAGCCGTCTTCACGAACTCCGCCAGGGTGTGTGAAGTCTCGATAGAGATCGCTGAACCCCTCCCACGGACATATCGCAGCAAGGTGCGGTGGATGGAGCGCAGCGGCGCCGTACTGACTGATGGCGAGGTAGGATACGCCGTCCAGACCCACACGTCCTGAACACCAGGGCTGTGTTCCCGCCCATTCAATCAGGTCGTAGTAGTCACGGCTTTCCTGCTCGGAAAGAAGCTCACCGACGCCGTCAGATTTGCCCGCGCCACGCAGATCTGCATTGATGACCACGTAGCCTTTTGGAACCCAAACGGCCGGATCGGGTGCCTCCCAGCCAGTCCACTTCGAAAAGGTAATTGGATCGGGTTGCGGGAACAGGCGATATTGCGGACTAAGCCCACGGCCTGACCTTGTATTCGCCGGAATCAGGTCCTTATGGTAAGGATGCGCCGACATGATAACCGGCACCTTCGTCTGTCCCATCGGGCGAAAGACGTTTACCCGAAGTACCGTCCCGTCGCGAACCGTCACGGGCACGTTCCAATCTACGTGAACGGTGGAGGGAACTTCAGAGACATGAATATCCGGGCGGACTGCCGTGCGAAGGCGACGATAGGCCAGCTTTAGCCGGCGCGTTATGGATGTCATGAGTTCCTCCAAGTCTCTACAAAAGCCCGGGGATCGCCTTCCTGTCCAGCTCCAACGGCAAAGAGCGCAGACGCATGAGTACGCTACGAGATCTCCACGGCAGGATAGGCTTCGATGTACTCCTCCCCGTGACAACCTGCGTAAGTGACTCTGCGCGCCGTAAAATCCACGTCGTAGCCGACGACTCCTGCGAGCCAGGTGGAATTGAGAAACTCAGGAAAGGATCTCTCGCCCGCCTGGTCGATGCGCAACGCTGTGATGAGTGCTTCGCGGTCAAAGTTCGGAACATCTACGGCACCGGTGACCAGGGGCGTTCCCTGCATGACGACGGGGCCGTCTTTGGTCAGGAACAGGCTCTGGCATGAAGGCAAAGACCATACATTGCGCGTTGCTCCCGCCTGCCGGAGAGCTTCGGCCAGGTACGGGAAGCCTCCTGCTCGCGGCCTGCCTGCGGCGGCACGCGCCATAGCACCTGTCAGTTTTTCGATCGCTTGACTCATCAAAGTTTTCTCCTTGGTTTGGTGAACAGTCCCGGCAGGTAGCTCATTCAGTTGGGACATCGCGAATGTGGTGATGGTTGGCAACTTTGTTGAGCAGGATGAGGAGAGCGGACCTCTCCCCGGCGTTCAGACAGCTGAAGAAATGTGCGTCGTTTTCATCAGCCGCTTTGGCGAGCAGAGGAAGATTACGTTGTCCCTCGCGCGTCAGGGAAAGCAGACGGACACGGTTGTCGCCGTCTTTCATCTGCGCTCTGACCCAGGCCTTTGTTTCAAGCTTGTCGATGACCTTGGAAATAGCTCCGCGGGTCATCCCTAAAACCTGCGCCAGCTCACCCGGAGTCGCTTGCTTCCGCTCGTAAAGCTCGCGTAACAAAACCCATTCCGCAACAGACGCGTGTCTTTCCTGAAGGGCCCTCGCAAACTCGCCAGAGACGGCGTTCGAGACGCGCCTAAGCCAGTACCCAAGATGACTCTCAAGACTGGAAACATCTGAACCATTAGCATAATTAGTTTCCACGGAAACTAATTATGCTAATGCCTTGATGTGATTGTCAAGTTCGGTCATGACCGATTACTCCAGGTAAACGCGCTTTCTTTGAGCTATAAGGTACATGCCGCGCGCAATGCCAAGCGCACGACGAAGCTACTCGACGTGATCAAACTGCCCGAGGCTCTCCCGAAAGGGTGAGGCAAGCGGTCCGGCCCGAAACCGCGCCTTCGCGTTTTGTCTCCCCTGGGTTACCCACCACCCCTATCCACCTCGAAATAAGCGAAAATAGATTCATGGGCCTCCTCGTCTACTCCGCCTCCTGGTGCCGCGACTGCCGCGAGGCCAAGCGCTTTCTTGACAAGCACGCAATCGCCTACACGGAAATCGACATCGAACGTACCCCCGGCGCCGCCGACGCGGTCCTTGCGAACGTCGGCAAGCGCGCCATCCCGCAGTTCGTCCTCAACGGCAAATGGGTACAGCCCTACAAGCCCGGCCGCGGCTTCCTGCACGACGAGATGGCCGAACTCTTCGGCGTCCCCAGCTAGTCGCGACCCTCGCCATCCAAACCAGCAATGCTCTCCGCGTCCGATTTACCCGCAGCCCCCGCAACCGTCGCCGAACTGAACGGCCAGCGCATCCGCAACACCCTTGTCCGGTCGCTCTCCCTCAGGCTCTCGCGGCTGCGCCCCGTCAACAGATCTTCGATCGTGATGATGCCCGCAAACTTCCCGTTACCATCAACGACCGGATAGTGCGACAGCTTGGACGCCGCCATGCCGCTCGCGACGGCGCGCAGCGTGTCATACGAAGAGACCGTCTTCGGCGCAGCATTCCCATCCGCAGCCAGTGGACCATCTAGGTCCGCCTGCCGCGCCGAAGCCATCATCTGCGTCCGCGTCAGTATCGCCACCAACCGCCCCTCCCCGTCGAGCAGCGGAAACAGCCGTTGCCAGTGGCCCCACGCCGCCCCCCGGTCGCCTGCCGCGCGCTCCTCCATCTTGCGCATCCAGTCGGCGGCGTCGTGCCGCGTGGCCGTCGCGGGCAGCGCAAACACGCTGGTATGCATCGCCTGCGCCACTAGCACCGTCTCCAGCGGATCGACGCCATACTCCCGGCTCAGATGGTAGCCGCGCTTGGCCAGCCGCTCGGTCAGGATCGACCGCTTTTGCAGTAGCACCGTCATCCCATACGCCGTCACGCACGCCAGCAGCAACGGGAGCAGCAGCCCGCTATTGTGCGTCAACTCCACCGCCATCACAGCCGCGGTTAGCGGCGCGCCGATCGACCCCGCAAGCACAGCCGCCATGCACACCAGCGGCCACGCTCCCGGCTGCATCACGGGCAGAACATGCGCCAGCGCCACGCCCACGCCGCCTCCGATCATCAACTGCGGCGCCAGAATTCCCCCCGATGTTCCCGACCCCAGCGACTCGGTCCAAATCAGGCTCTTGATCACCACGACCCCGAAGACCAGCCACCAGCCGTCCTCGCCACTCAACATGCGCTGAATCACCGGATACCCCACGCCCAGCGCCGACGGATACACGAGGCCCCCCAACCCAATCCCCAACCCCCCGATAGCGGGCCACCACATCCAATGGATGGGCAGCTTCTCAAACATTGCTTCGAAGAAATGCACGCCGCGCGTCAACAGCAGCGCCATCAACCCGGCGCACAACCCCGCCAGCACCGCCGCCGGAAGGGCCTCATGGCTCACGGGAATAGTCATCGGCGTCATCGTGAAGACCGGGTTCCCGCCCAGCAGCATCCGTCGAATCGCCGCCGCCGTCACGCTCGCGACGGCCACCGGCACCAGGCTACGCGGACGCCACTCAAACAGCAGCAACTCCACCGCCAGCAGGATCGCCGCCAGCGGCGCCAGAAACGTCGCCGACATGCCCGCCGCCGCCCCGGCGACCAGCATCACCGAGCGCTCCGCATCGGTCATGCGTAGCGCCTGCGCCAGCAACGAGCCCGCCGCGCCGCCGGTCATGATAATCGGTCCCTCAGCGCCAAACGGCCCGCCCGAACCGATGGCAATGGCCGTCGCGACCGGCTTGTAGAAAGTGATCTTCGGAGAAATCTTCGCGCCGCGCATCAGCACGGCTTCTATGGCTTCGGGCATCCCGTGGCCGCGGATGCGGTCCGAGCCAAAGCGCGCAATCAACCCCACCAGCAACCCGCCCAGCACCGGAAGAAACACGGCGTGCCATCCCAACGTATTGCTCCCCGGATCGACGATGTGCGCGTTCCAGCGATGAAAATAGAAGACGTTCGTCGCCAGGTAAATCAGCCGGATCAACACCCAGCTCAACACCGCCCCAACGGCCCCCACCACCACGGCCAGCGCGCTCATCAAAAGCATCCGGCTGTCCGCCGAATAATCGCGCAACCCATTCGCCCCTGCTTTCAATCCGCCTCTCCCACAAGCTCGCTGGAAGTCACCAGAGCTTCTATGGCCGTTACAATGTTTGGCCCGCTTGAATTCATTTCGACGAGGTGGGCCGCCACCAGGCTGTCCAACAACGCGCCACTCTCTGGCGTCAGCGTCACCAGCGAGCGCCGCAAATCTTCCTGGTCGCTGTCCCGCCGCACGAACCCTGCGCGCACCGCGCGGTCAACCAGTTCCACCGCGCTGTTGTGCCGCAGAATCATCCGCTCCGCGATATAGCCGATCGACGCTCCCTGGCCTTTCGGCATCGCCGCAACCACCTGGAGCAACTGGTATTGCTGGACAGAAATCCCCGCGGCTTCGGTCGTCGCCTCGCTGAAACTGAGAAATTTCCGCAGCTGATATCGAAACTCCGCGAGTTTCCGCAGTCGTGCGAGCGACGTGGATGTTGTCTCAGTCATTAGTTGTTCCTTCATAAATCATCATATCGTGCCCAGACGCAACTCGCCCCGATACACTATAGGGAGTAGCAGCGGGCTTCACCCGCGTTAAACGACACAAAACTCGGACGGCTTTAGCTCTGGAGGCAGGCTTGATAGATCGCTACACGCGCCCCGCCATGGGTCGCATCTGGTCCGAAGAGTCGAAATATAACAACTGGCTGCGCGTCGAGCTCGCCGCCACAGACGTTTTGGCACGCGCCGGAATCGTCCCGTCCGACGCCGCCACCACACTCCGCGACAAGGCCCACTTTACCGTCGAACGCATCCACGCCATCGAGGCCGAGACCCGCCACGATGTCCTGGCCTTCACCCAGGCCGTCGCCGAATCGGTCGGCCCCACCCATGCGCAAGACACCCGCTGGCTGCACTTCGGACTCACCTCCACCGATGTCGTCGACACCGCCCAAGCCCTCGCTTTCGTCGAAGCGTCCGCGCTCATCCGCTCCGGAATCGAGCGGCTGCTGAGTATTCTGCACAAGCGCGCACTCGAATTTCAGCACACACCCTGCATCGGTCGCACCCATGGCGTCCACGCCGAGCCCACCACCTTCGGCCTCAAACTCCTCGTCTGGTTCTCCGAAATGCAGCGCAACCTGCGCCGCTTCGACGCCGCTGCCGAAGACCTCCGCGTCGGCAAAATCTCCGGTGCGGTCGGCAGCTTCGGCCACCTCTCTCCCGAACACGAGGAAGCCATTTGCGCCAACCTCGGCCTGCGCCCCGCCGAAGTCTCGACCCAAGTCCTGCAGCGCGACCGCCACGCCGCCTACGTCGGCACGCTGGCCGTGCTCTGCTCCACGCTGGATAAAATCGCCACCGAGGTCCGCCACCTCCAGCGCACCGAAGTCCGCGAAGCCGAAGAGTTCTTCTCGCCCAAACAAAAAGGGTCGAGCGCGATGCCGCACAAGCGCAACCCCATCACGTGCGAGCAAATCTCCGGACTCGCCCGCGTCGTCCGCGGCAACTCCCAGGCTGCGCTAGAAAACGTCGCCCTGTGGCACGAGCGCGACATCTCGCACTCCTCCGCCGAGCGCGTTATCCTGCCGGACAGCACCATCCTCGCCGACTACCTGCTCGACAAAACGGCCACGCTGATTGAGAAGCTGCTCGTCTACCCCGCGCGCATGTTGAAGAACATGGAACTCACCGGCGGCCTCATCTACAGCGGCCAGCTTCTGCTTGAACTCTCGGCCGCTGGCATGACCCGCGAAAACGCCTACCGCCTCGTCCAAGCGCACGCGATGAACGCCTGGCAAAACGACTTCAACTTCCGCGACCTCATCTCCACCGACCCCGAGATCGCGAAGCTGCTCCCGCCGGAAAAACTGGCCCAGGCCTTCGACTACCATCGCCAGCTGCGAAATGTAGACGCAATTTTTTCTCGCGTTCTGGCCAAATCGTAGGTAGTATTCCGTCAAGCCTATGCTAGCCGAAATACCCGCGAACCTGAACGCTGCCCACGACATCAGACCCATTCTGCTGGCCGGCTGTTTTGGACTCGCCGGAACGCTGATTCCCATTTTTATCTCCTGGTCCAAAGAGCGAGACGTCGTTTCGCAGCGGTCCAGACAACTGGACGAAGCGATCCGGCGCGTCCAATTCTGGGACCAATGGCTCAAGCTGTCCACCGTCATCGGCGACCCAGCCGAAGACATCGCGCGCCAACGCGTGCAGCATGAACTCGAAATGCTTTGCCAGCTTCTGGGCGGGGCCTCAGCGCAGCTTCACTCTGAGCAAGTCGTGCTCAAAGACAACACCACAGCCTACCAATCTAAACTCCAGAATGTGTCCTTCGTCCGTCGTCTTCTGCTCCTCTACCGGCCCGCCAGAAACATCGCCTGGATCCCCCGTGTCTTCTTTTTCTTTTTCATCCTGGTGACCATTGTGGGCGTGCTCGTAGCCTTCTCATCCACACCGGCTCAGCGAGCGGCTGATCTATACTTTGCGACGTTTCTGTTGATCATCGCGTGGATGTTCCGCTGGCTCTCCCTTTGGATTGAGAAGCCGCGCAAAGTGACCTCCGAGGCGAGCCCCGCCCTGGCATCCCCTCGATCCTAGAGCTGCTCGGCGGGCAGCCCATTCATCGCGCTCTTGCGATGGTGGGCCGCGCGCGACCGCTCCTCTACGCGCCCGTCATCGCGACGACCACACTGCCGTACACTTTTCCATGCCAGCAGATGCAGCTCTCATCCAGATTACCGACGCCGCGCTGGCCGAGTCCTACGCCCGCGCGGGCCACTGGATGGCCTGCAAGCCGGGCTGCCACCCATGCTGCATCGGCGTCTTTCCCATCACATCGCTCGACGCGGCACGTCTCCGCGAAGCCCTCGCAACCGGCAATCCTGAAACCGCTACGCGCATCCGAGAACGCTCCGCGGAATCCCGCGCCCGCCTCAGCCGCGACTTTCCCGGTGACGCCCGAACCGGAGAACTCTTCACCGCACCACACCACGAAGCGGCCTTCGAAGACTTCGCCAACGACGAACCCTGTCCGGTGCTCGATCCGGTCACCGGCACCTGCGACCTCTACGCCGCGCGACCCATTGCTTGCCGCACCTTCGGCCCGCCGATGCCCAACGCGGAAGGCGGTCTCGCCGTCTGCGAACTGTGCTTCGTGGGCGCGCCCGCAAGCGAAGTCGCGCGCTGCGCGGTCGATGCCCATTTTCTCGATATAGAAGCCGAAGCCGTCACACAACACGAAGCGCTCACCGGCGCGCGCGGCCTCACTCTCATCGCCTTCGCCCTCTCCGGCGGATGAAGCCTAAGGTTGTGTTCTCATCGGCGCCGCAGTCACAGCGGCGAAGCTCATCTTCACCGTTCCAGCCGGCGTAGGCGAGTCTTCTTCCAACGTGAGAGACTCGCTGGCCAGTTGCATATCGCGCAGCGGCAGCGCCGGAGCGTCTCTCGGCATGTTGAAGCGACCATGATGCTCATAGGCCACAAACATCAACACGCTCGCCGGCGGGGCGACAATTGCAATGGGCAACGCATAGCGCGGGCAAGTCAACAGGCACTCCGTAACGCCTTTCACCGGACGACTACGCTCCAGGCTTCCCGTGACCTGGGGTACGACAAATGTCTCCAGCCCAATCTCCGGATGTTTCGCGTTGTACCGGGTCAGCGCGTGCGCAACATGTTTCGGCGTCGTGATTCCCAGGTCGGCGAGCAGGTTCCTCTTCACCGCATGAGGATAAAAACGGTTGATTGTGACTCGCGCAAAATCGGCGCAGTTGCGAAACGCGCCGTTGTACCGCTCCTTATTTTTGCGGTCGTTGAACATGGCGACAAATCCGGCGTCCTGCTCCGCCGTCGTCTTCACCTGGAAGACATACAGCGTGCGGTCGTAGGCCGAGCCCACCAATTCGACCCAGTCGCCGTCCGGCGCGCGGCCATTAGCGCGGTCGGGCGCGATCCCCAGCAGGTGTTCGCGGCGATAGGTGTCGCGCAGCCGCGTTTCGGTGGCGACGTCCATCGTCGCAGGAACTGCGTCAACGGAATCAACGGCGTACAGATACGCCAACAGCGGCATGGCCAGCCAGTCGTATCCGCCAACATCGCGATAGCGGCTGACCACCGCACCCAACTCCCCCTCGCGACAGGGCCGAAGCCGCGTCGGGGAAGCCGCGCATATATGGTTCAGATACACCGCCGAGTGGCCTGCGGGATTCACGCGGGCGAAATCGCCGTAAGGCTCTTCCACCAGCACGGCCACCGACGCGAAAGCGTGCGCCGAGGCGCAAAGCCACATCGCCAGGACAGATGCAGCTAAAACAAGTGGGCCAGATTGTCGCTTGTAACGTCTCATGTCCGTCGATGCCGGTCGTGGGGATCGTGTGCAAAAGAACACTCCTGAATTAGACCGGAAGCCGCCAGAAAAGTTGCCCGATGCGCTCCGACTTTACATCGGCGATAATCGTAACGATGGCCTCCAGTTACCTGTCTCCCGGCACTCTGACCCTCGCCGTCACAGGTGCCAGTGGCTCGGTGTACGCCGTCGAAATGCTGCGCGCTCTGGAAGCTGAAGACCGCGTCCAGCACGTCGATCTCGTCCTCTCTCCCAGCGCCATGCGCGTCCTCGCCGAAGAAACTCCAGTTCAAGGCCGCTCCGCGTTGGTCGAAAAACTCCTCGGCCACGCCTCCGAAAAAATCCACCTTCTCGCGCATGAAGACATCGGCGCGCCCATCGCCAGCGGCTCCTATCCGTCCGGCGGAATGATCGTCCTGCCCTGCTCCATGGGCACGCTTGCGGGCATCAGTCACGGCCTCGCCGGGAACCTCATCGAGCGCGCCGCCGACGTATGCCTCAAGGAGCGCCGTCCGCTCATCCTCTGCGTTCGCGAGACGCCGCTCAACCTCATCCACATTCGCAACATGGCCGCCGCGACCGAGGCGGGCGCGGTCATCTACCCCTGCATTCCCACGCTGTACGACAAGCCGCAGGACACAGCGGCGATGGCCCGCAACTTCGTCCACCGCGTCCTGCAGCACATCGGCCTGCCGCAACCCGGCGCGTTCCAGTGGGGCGTTAGCGATTAGCCCGAAAGTTGGGAACAAGGCGGCCGCCAACCTCGTATTGACATTAATGAGGCCTAAGCCCAACGCTCTGAACTTTGCATGTCTTTTAGGCCTCCTGCTTTGCGGAGACCTGGCCCGCTCAGCGGCCCAATCCCCCAGCGTGCGGATTGTCGTCAAGCCCGAAAACCCGCTCATTGAGCAGGGGCGCAGCGCTCAACGGCTTAACTTCGACTTCATCCTGAAAAACGGCGGCCCCACCGCACAGCACCTGAATCGAATTCAGGTTTCCGTCATCGACCGGAGCGGCAAACTGGTGCTGCGGCGCGCCCTGGATGAGAACGGCGGCAGTTCAGCCGGGATCAGTACCGTCGGGCAGCGCGATGTGCCACCCCACCAGGAAATCTCGATCTTCAACCCTTTTTTCTCCATCGATAACACCGTCGCGATTGGACGCATGGTGTTTGAATTTTTCTTCAATGATGCCGGAACGGAGATGGTCTCCCCGCTCGACTTCCAAAGCTCTCGCGAGGTCATCGTGGTGCCAAAGGCGTTTAAAGACGATGTGCAATCGCAGCTTCCATTGAAGGGTCGCGCTTTTGTTTTCGATGGGCATGGCTTTTACGCCCATCATCGGCGGCTCGACCTGGCGGAATCTTCCGAGGGTCCGAACCTCATAAGCAGCAATTCACTACGCTACGCATATGACCTCTGCCCGGTGGATGCGAGTGGCGACATGTACCATAACGGGCCTTACGACAAGACCCACTGGTACGGATATGGCACGCCAATTTACGCGCCCTCCGATGGCGTGATCACCGAAGCGCAGAACGCTGTGCCGGAAAACGAGTACAAGGGCAAGCAGGCAATCCATCCTCAGATCGCCGATATCGCCTCGACGGTCTTCGGCAATCACATCGTGCTTAATCAAGGACACGGAGAGTTTATTCTGTTCGGACATATGCAGACCGGCAGCTTGAGAGTGGTGAAAGGAACCCGCGTCAAGCGCGGCCAACTCCTGGGGCGGATCGGTTTTTCCGGCGACGCGTTCATTCCGCATCTCCACATGATGCGGATGGACTCGCCGGACTTTCTGCATGCCGAAGGGCTGCCAATCTACTTCCAAGACTTTCGCCGCATCGTCGGCGCGAAGACGATCTATGTGCGACAGGGAACGATCGATACGGGAGAGATCGTTGAGTCTGGAAGGCAATCTAAACTTCCTTCATCCGAAAGCAGATAGGAATTAGCATCGCATCGAAATGCTGGCGCGCCAGGACCTCGCTGGCGCGGCTCGCACTTGGCCGAGCGATGCGAGGGGCGCTTACTCCTTGCTACGAAAGGCCTCAACGACCATGAACTCAATCCAGGCTTTTGCGTCGTCGGACTTCTCGCCGCGCCACGTGAAGTGCATGTTGGAATGGCTTGTATAGGTGGCGCGCGTATAGGCATGAGCGGCCATAGGTTCTTTGAAGGCATAGCTCACCGATCGGCCGTCGAACCGGACTCCACCCAACTCCTCCGATACAAGGTCGGTCCATGTTCCAGCCAGCGCATTCAGCCACTTGATGCTCCAAACCTGCGCGGCAGCGTC
>JBBRCA010000083.1:0-12732 GCA_038205325.1 Terriglobales bacterium
TCTCCATCGCGATCTCGGCCTTCAACGCCCTCACGCTTTCGCCCGCGCTCGCCGCGATCCTTCTACGCAAAGAGCAACACAAGACCGGCCTTCTCGGCTTCCTGCTCAACCCCGTCGATAAGGCCATCAAGAAACTTATCGCCTGGTACGCCGTCGCCGTCACCTGGGTCGTCAAGGTCAAATACGTGTTCCTGGCGCTCTTCCTCGCGGGCCTCGCCGCCGCGGGCTTCATGTACATCAGCGTGCCGACGGCCTTCGTTCCACAGGAAGATCAGGGCTACTTCCTCATCATCGTCCAGACGCCGCCGGGCGCCTCGCTCAGTTACACGGCCGAGTTCGCCGACCGCGTTGCCGCCAAAGCGCTCGAGGAAAAGGACATCTTCGGCACCTTCTCCGTGATGGGCTTCTCGCTCGCAGGCGGATCGAGTCCCAATTCCGGCCTCATTTTCTGTCCCCTGAAACCGGTCGATGAGCGCACCAAGCTCGGCAGAGGACACGACGCGCACACCATCGTCACCCGGCTCGCGCAGCAACTCTTCGCCGTCCCCGGCGGCATCGCCTTCGCCGCCGAGCCGCCCGCCATCGCCGGCATCGGCACCGTCGGCGGCTTCCAGTTCATCCTGCAAGACGGCGGCCGCAACACCTTCGCCGACATCGACCGCGTCGCCCACAGCATGGTCGGAGCCGCTCGCATGCCGGGCAACACCACCGGTCTGGTCAACCTGAATGCCACCTTCACCGCCAACGACCCGCAACTCAGCGTCACCATCGACCGCGAAAAAGCCAAGGCGCTCGGCGTTCCGCTCTCGCAGATCACCTCCGCGATGAGCGTCTTCATGGGCTCGGCCTACATCAACGACTTCGACTTCAACAACCGCTCCTATCGTGTCTACGTGCAAGCCGACCAGCAGTTCCGTCGCAACGCGCAAGACCTGCGCGGCTTCTACGTCCGCTCTGACTCCAACCAGATGATTCCGCTCGACAACCTGCTGCTGGTCAAGGAGACATCGGGCCCGCAGGTCATCACCCACTACAACCTCTTCCGCTCCGCCGAAATCGACGGCTCGCCCGCCAACGGCCTCTCCTCCGGCCAGGGCCTCGAAAACATGCAGAAGCTGTTTGAGAAAAACAAGTTGCCCGGCATGACCTACTCCTGGACAGGCCTCTCGCTCGAAGAGCAGGAGTCCGCCGGCAAGGCCATCGTCATCTTCGGCCTCGGCCTCCTGGTCGTGTACTTAACGCTCTCGGCCCAGTATGAAAGCTTTGCGCTGCCGTTCATCATCCTACTGGCCGTTCCGATGGCAATCCTCGGAGCGCTCGCGATGGTCTCGCTGCGCGGCCTCAACGACGATGTCTATGTGCAGATTGGCCTGGTGATGTTGATTGGACTCTCCGCCAAAAACTCGATCCTGATCGTCGAGTTCGCCGAGCAGCAACTAGCCCTCGGCAAATCCATCGTAGACGCGGCCATCATTGGCGCCGAGCTGCGCCTGCGCCCCATCCTGATGACCAGCTTCGCCTTCATCCTCGGCATCCTACCGCTCTACTTCGCCTCGGGCGCGGGCGCGCTTGGCCGCCACTCCGTCGGAACGGCTGTAGTCGGAGGCATGCTGCTCTCCACTGTCCTCAACCTGTTCTTCATCCCCGTGCTCTACGTGTTGCTGAAGACGTTGCTGGGCAAGTTCTCAAGGCCGAAGCCGAATCCACAATCCGGCCGCGCACAAGCGACCGCCCCAAGCGTCTAGCCGCCGCCCAGAGGGTCAGTGTGCGGGCCGGACTTCATTATGGGCATCGCCCTGGCCGACATTGCTGTCGCAATACCGCCCTTGGCGGCAGAAACAGACGGCTTGCTTTTGGCAGCGGGTGCTGGTTTCTTGGCAGTTTTTCCCTTTTGCGTTGAACCATTCTTTGTCGGCATAACTGAAGTTCCTCTCTCACTGAACCATCGATATCGCTTGATGGGCTGCGTTCGCTTCGCTGTACATCATAGGCATGTTGCTCAACGACGCAAGACATCTCAGCCAGGCGCGCCACAAACAAAACCTTAGTTCACCTTGTGCCCGTTGTCCACAACTTTCTTTGGCTTTGCTTTCGCCGTCGCGAGAGCTGTTTGGAAGACTACGTCGGAGCGCAAGGAAGCCATTTCCGGGCTGCGCTGGAACACCGTCGTGTTGTAGCCCTGCGCCAGCGCCTGCACGATCAACGGGATCGCCTTGTCCCGCTGGCCGAGAATCTCATAGGCCTCGCCAGCAGCATAGACAACGTTGGGATTTTCAGGAGCTCGCGCCAAGGCCTTGCGAATCAATGGAAGACTGCGGTCCACGGCCCCGGTCGATGCATAATAGCCAGCCAGATAGATCAGCAAATAGGCGTCCTCCGGCGTCTTCAACCGTTCGGCTTCGGCAAGATCGATGGCTTTGGTGTAGCTTTTTCTAGCCTCGTCGCGCAGACCGTTCCATTGATACGCGGCAGCAAGATTGCCCCAGGCGTTGTAATCCTTTGGATCCAGTTCGACGGCCTTCCGGTCGACCCCAACCGCCTCGCCGGGCTTGCCCTGAAACATCAGCACAGTTCCGAGCGCGTTGTAGCTGACCGCACTGGGATGCATCTTCACCACCTTTTCCAACTCCGCGTGAGCATCGTCCAACTTGTCGAGTTGCATGTTGGCCAGGCCGAGGTTGAATTGGGCATGATCATTTTCAGGATCCAGATCGAGCGCTCTCTGCCAACTGGCAGCCGCCAATTGAACATTGCCCTGCGCGAAGTTGTAGTTCCCCATTCTCACCTGCCAGCGCGAATCTTCAGGGTGCATGTCGATCGCTTTTTGCATCGTTACCACGGCATCGGCAGTCCTTCCCTGCGCCTGATATACCTCCGCAAGAGTGGCATAGGCTTCGTCCGACCCCGCTCCGCTTGGGTTGAGTTTGATCGCAGCCTGCGCGTGCTCCAGGGCCTGCGATGTTCGCCCTTCCACGCACTCCATGTGCGCCAGCGTCACCAACGGGGCCGCAAGATTCGGATCCATCTGCCGTGCCCGATTGGTCGCGGTTTTAGCTAGTTCCAGCAGCTTCGCATCATGCGTGGACCGATATTGCGTGTAGTACGCGCTGCCCAGCGCGGCCTCGGCCAGCGCGGAGTTGGGGTCCTGCTGCAGTATCCGCTTGAAACCGTCGACCGCTTCAACGACGTTCGAATCCTTGTACGGCTTCTGCAGCAACGCCATCGCCTTGCCAAAATCGTCGTCGCTGCTCTCGCCATTGCTTACAGGAACTGCCGGTGCCATCGGGGCCGAAATTGCCTTACTGGGCGTCACGCTCGGCCACCTCCATACCCGCTGCCCGAGAACTACCACCACCGCAAATATCGCCCACTTCCACTTCCGCGACAACCCCATAAACCACGGAATAATCCCAAATAAATTCAGCCATCTCTTCGGAACCGCAACCGGTGCAGGAGCCGGACGAGGCGGCGGTGCCGGAGGCACAAACGCCGCCACCGCAACCGGCTGAGAGTCCGAAACGCTGCCCGTTCCCAGGCACTCGTTCAGCGTCTCTGCCAACGCCCCCGCGCTCGCGAACCGTTTCCTGGGGTCAAGCTCCATCGCGATTCGCACCGTGCGCAGAAATGGCTCCGGCAGGTCCGAGCGCAGATCCATCAGCGGCGTCCGATTCGCCAGCGCCGCCTTCGCCTCCGTCGCCGTCAACCCCGTCAGCCGCGCTGGATAATCCGCGATCACGAGGTAGTACAGCAGCACGCCGAGTGCATAAATGTCCGAGCAGACCGTCGCTGGGCTGCCATCGAAAAGTTCCGGGGCCATATAGTTCGGCGTGCCCGCAATCTGCGTGCCCAGATGCCGCTCCCCGGCGCTCAGGCCGAAGTCCATCAGCAGGATGCGCCCGCCCTCTTCGCGCATCACGTTCTC
The DNA here is from genome assembly GCA_038205325.1 of Terriglobales bacterium. GTDB lineage: Bacteria > Acidobacteriota > Terriglobia > Terriglobales > Acidobacteriaceae > Granulicella. The sequence continues at coordinate 3,923 of JBBRCA010000083.1, forward strand.
GGCCTTGATGTCGCGGTGCAGCAGGCCCGCGCGATGCACCGCGCTCAGCGCCCGGCTGAGGTCGATGCCAATCAGCGCCGCTTCGCGATACCCGAACGGCCCCTGCGAGCCCAGCAGCGCCGAGAGCGTCTTGCCCTTCACAAAATCCGTCCAGAAACCCACCCGCCCGTCGTGGCGGTCGATACCGTACACGTGCACGATATTGGGGTGCGTCACCGACGCCACTGCGCGCGCCTCCCTCAGCATCGACTTGTACTCTTCCTCGCCGCCAACCGCGCCGGGTAACAGAAGCTTCAGCGCGACCTCGCGTTCGAGGTTCGGGTCCCACGCCCGATACACTTCGCCGAACCCACCCGACCCCACCCGCGCTAGCAGACGGAACGGCCCCCACGCATCGCGCGCCTCAGGCACGCCAGCGTCGGTGGAAGGCGAGTCGCCTAACGGAAGTGTCGGATCGTCATGCATATGCGCTACTCAGACTTCCTCAAACCGGCAAAATTCGCAACGCACTCGCGGCGTCGCTCGTGTGCGACGAGGCCTCGCAAATCCCCGGCCTGCGCCGAACGCGAAATACCTTATCCAAACTTTCAACTATTCTCGCACCCTTCCATGTTCCACAACGCGGATTCGTCTTCGACGCTCATGTACACTGGAGCGACTTTCAGGAGTGCAACCTAAGCAGCCATGAGCACGGCCACACCAGATACGGCCACGGACTCGAAACCGGTCGGCGCCCCTTCGCCTGAGCTGGCCGATATTCCTTCGCTCGAGGAGCAGATCGCGCGCCTCCAGGCGTTGCTGGAAGCATCGCGCCAAGTCCACTCCACCATCAAGCTCGACGAAGTCCTCGCCCAGACCGCGCGCATCCTCGTACGCGAACTGGAAATGAACGGTGCCGCCTTCCTTACGCCCGCCACGGGCGTACTGCTCGCCTCCTACGGCACGGTTCCCGAACCCCCTTACATAGACTGCGCGCGCTTTCCACTGCTCTCCAAAGACAACCAGATGCTCGCGGAGCTGATCGCCTGCTGCGATTCGCGGATCCTTTCGATGTACGAGCAGGACTTTGTAGAAGGGCTCGTCCTGCAAGCCGCCGTCGCTCTCGAAAACGCCACGTTCCACGAGCGCGACATGGAGTGGGCGCGCGTCCAACAGGACCTTGACGCTGCCCGCGCCATTCAACGCTCGCTGCTGCCGAAATCCATGCCCAGCATTCCCGGCTTCTCGATCGCGGCCCATACCACGCCCTGTTACGAGGTGGGCGGCGACTACCTCGACACCATCTTGCTCCCCGATGGCACGCACCTGATGGTGGTCGCCGACGTGGCCGGCAAAGGCCTCGCGTCGGCCATCGTCGCCACCAGCTTCCGCTCGTCGTTGCGCTCCCTCATGACGCAGCCGCTCGCGCTCGCGGACATCGTCGCTCGCGTCGGACAGCAGCATTGGGCGGAAGGAGACGAAGCCCGTCGCCGCTACGTTACGGCTATCTTTGTGCGCCTCAATATCGCCACGGACGAAATTGAAGTGGTCAACGCCGGCCACAATCCCGGCGCGCTCGTACACCCCGACGGCGGCCTCCGCATGATCGACGCCTCCGGCACCCCGCTCGGCATGTTGTCGGGCATGACCTACAGCGCCGAGACGTTCCCCTTCGCCCCCGGCTCGCGCATCCTGCTCTACACCGACGGCCTCACCGAAGTCTTTTGCGGCGAGGACGAGTTCGGCTGCGAGCGCCTCGCCGATGAGTTTCGCGACAATCCCTCCACCGACGCCGAGGCCATCCTCGATTCGCTTTGGGCGTCCCTCGCCCAATTTTCCGTAAATGCGCACCAGACCGACGACATGACCGCCATCGCGATCTGCCATCTGTCCACATCCCAGCAGGAAATCGCACAGCAGCAGATTGCCCAGCAGGAGATTGCCAACCTATGAGAAGCGGAAGCAATGTTGAAGTCTGTTTACCTTCGGAATTGGGTTTTGAAAAGGTCGCTTTGAGCACCGCCGCAAGCATGGCCACGCTCATGGGCTTCTCCGCGGACCGCGTCGAAGACCTGAAAACCGCCGTTGCGGAGGCCTGCATCAACGCCATCGAGCATGGCAACCGGCTCAGCGACACGCTGTCCGTCTCCATCGTCCTTTCCACCACCGACGACCAACTTGAAATCAAGGTCCTCGACCATGGGTCCGGCGTCTCAAAGCACCCCGAATCCCCCGACATAGACCGTAAAATGCATGGAGATGAAGATCCGCGCGGCATGGGTATGTTCCTCATCCAGGCGCTCGTAGACGAAGCCGAGTGGTACCAGGGACCTCCCGGAAAAAGCTTCGTCCGTCTCGTCATCCGTCTCGACAAGGAGAACAAATAATGCAGGCCGCCACCAAAGTCACCGAGCGCACAGCCACCGCCGCTTCCGGGTCCCCCATCACAATCCTCGCCTTCGCGGGCGACATCGCGTCCACATCGAAGGACGCCATGATGGAGGCTTACCACGGCCTCGGCGCGTCCGTTTCAAAGGTGCTGCTGGACTTCACCGCGGTCGATTACATCAACTCATCCGGCATAGCGATCATCATTCAGATGCTGCTCGAAGCCAGTAGGGCGGGCGGGCGCACCATCGCCATCTTCGGCCTTACGCCCCACTTCAACAAGGTCTTCACCATGGTCGGCGTCGCAAAATACGCTTCCATGTCGCCCGACGAACCCACCGCCCTCGCCACCCTGTAGCCCGAGGATATGGACTCCCATGCCACTCGAAGTCGACATAAAATACATTGTTCCGGACATTGCCGTTGTCACTCTCAAGGGGTCGCTCACCCTGGGCACCAGCCTCAAGATCGCCGACTCGCAAATTCAGGCCCCGATCTTGAACGGTTTCTCAAAACTGGTCCTCGATATGACCGCCGTTTCCTACGTCGACAGCGCGGGCCTCGGGGTCATCGTCCACGCCTACGGCCTGACCCACGAACGCAAGGGCGCATTGCGCCTCTGCGGCGTCCAGGAACGCGTGGCCGCGATGCTCAAAATGACGCGCACCGATTTGTTCTTGTCCATCGACTCCGACGTCGCCGCCAGCCTCGCCGCTATCGGCTAAGAGCCTGTTCAATGGGTCTGGATTCTCGGACATGGGATACCGCTACGCCCCGCAAGCCATCGTCAACACTGTAATATCGTCTTCCTGCCCAAACCTCCGCGCCACATCGGCGATATCCACCGCGCTCATCGTGGTCAATTTCTTCAGCCGTTCAAAGCCATAAAGTTCGCCCTTCGCCGAGCGCGCTTCCACCACGCCGTCCGACATCAACACCAGCGTCTGGCCCTCCGGCAGAACGCCCGAGACCTGCTCGTAGACCTCCCCCGCCACCATGCCCAGTGGCAGCGAAGCGGGCGTCAGAATCTCTTCGCCGCCGACATACGGAGAGATATGACCGGCGTTCGCGATGGTGTAGTGCCCATCGCGTTCCAGCCGCACGCAGCAGGCGGTGGTGAAGCCCATCTCGCCCTGCATCAGCAGCGCCTCATTCAAGTTGCGCATGACCTCCTCCTGCTCTCGGTGCTCGTCCCGCCGCAGCACACCGAGGATCATCGCCACACGCATCGCCGCCACCAGCCCCTTGCCCGACACGTCCCCCACAACCGCCGTCAACGCGCCATCCGGCCCCGGCGACACTAGAAAGAAGTCGCCGCCGACCTCGCTCGCCGGGTGATAGACATGCTCGACGCGAAACCCCGGCGTCGGATGCGATGCGCGTGCCAGCAGAATCTCCTGCACGCTCTGCACCGCATGAAGGTCGGTCGCCATCGCCGCCCGCGACCGCGCGATCCGCACCGTCCGCAGCACCAGGAACAGCAGCAGCGCGACGCTGAATAGGATGTTGTCGAGGTCCACCCACTGCACCGAAATGGCACGCGTCGGCACCGGCGGAAGCTGGCTGAGTTTGGTGAGATGAAAGCTGAACGCTATAAAGAGGCCGATCCCCGCGTATATCACCATCGACTGAATTAAAAATGGGACGAACAGCAGCAGCGCGTCGGGGTTGCGGCGCTTCCACCAAATCCACAGGGTGAAAATCGGAATGCCCACCAGGAAAGGAGCGCTCACCACCAGGAAAATCAGATTCGTGGCCACCAGGAAAGCCCCGGTCGTGACGCCAGCTCCGAAAAAGAAAACATGGTTCACCAATATCTGTAGAGGAACGAACACCGACGCGGCCACGATCTCATAGCCGGTCAACCAGCGCGAGCGGCGCAACCCCAGCGCCAGGCGCACGAACTCCAGCATCGCAATGATCGCAATTCCATTCAGCACGCCATCGAGCACAAACTGGCCGTCGCTGGGAGGCACATTGGCAACGCTTTGCCATTGATGCAAAATGTCTGTGCAAGCCGAAGCCCCGCCGGAGACAACCAGCGCGGCATACTCACGCTCCTTCGGCAGCGCCAACGCCAGCGCCAGCGCGATCAGCGGGATCAGAAGCTCGATGAGGATGTTCGCGGTCCCCATCGTGAAGGCGCGGAAGCGATGCAACGCCGTAGCCTCGGAAAGCGTCTGCGACGGCCCCAGAAGAAGCGCGCTCCCATCGGCAAATCCGGCAATTCGAACACCGCCTTCCCCGCGGCGTCCAATGCTCGCCCGCACCGCGACCGTCACATCGCCGGACTGGATTGCAGCGTCCGGAATCTTGAACACCGCGTCTTCATAGCGTTTCATCGTTCCCCCGGACGCGTGCGGCCCGGACGATCCCACCTGCACTCCATTCACAAAAAGCTCGTAGCTGCCGCCAAACTTCCGAACCAGGACAGCGAGGTCTTTGCTGCCCGGCGGAAGGCGCACATGCACCCGGTACCACACCCGGTCGACGTCCTTCAGCCCGTAATCCTTGAGCGGCTTATTGGCCTCGACCACCATCCACTGGCTGTCGTCGAAGTTTGGGTTGGCGTAGCGGGGGTCGTCGCCCTGTTGCAGCAGCCACGTCGAACTGAGGTCTATGGGCGCGCCTAGCCCGGCCCCATCCACATGGCGCGGATCGACGACCGCAGGCGCCGCAATGCCGCGTGCGTACACCACACCCGCGCCCCAAAGCGCAAACAAACACACGCCAAGCCACAGACCCCAGACAAATCGGAATCGACCCATGATGTTTGAACCTGCCCCGATTCTAGAAGCCTTCAAGTCGTGCATCTGCGCTGTCAAACTTTCGCCAACGGCAAAGCCGCCGCAGATCGCGACGGCCCGGCCCAACAACCGCAAAAATCTACTTCGCGTACGACGCGATCGCTTCCGCTTCATCGTCGAAAATATCGAAGACGGTGTACAGCTTGGTGATCTGAAGCAGGTCCTGCACCTTCTTGGTCAGTTGCAGCAGCTTAAGTTGACCGCCAGCGTTCTTCACCGCCGTCAGCGCGCTCACCAATTCGCCGATGCCCGAGCTGTCGATGTAATTCACGTCGGCCAGGTTCAGCAATATCTTGGTTGAACCGCCGCTCAGCACATCGCGCACCGCGTCCCGAATCGTCACGCTTCCTTCGCCCAAGGTGATTTTTCCGCTCAGGTCCAGCACCGTCACATCACCCACCTGGCGGGACTCAAATTTCATGCTCATGTCCTATATCTCCTTTAATCTCCTGCAACTTCTTATTCCCTGCGCTTGACCAGCGTGATCTCAGTGCCCGGAGTCAACTGGCGAAAGTGTACCTCATCCATGAGCGCGCGCATCAGAAAAACGCCGCGCCCCGACGACCGCAAGACGTTTTCAGGTGCCAGAGGGTCGGGAATCGTGTCCGGATCCATCCCCGGGCCTTCGTCCGCGACGCTGATCCTGAGCGCCTTTTCCGTCAACTCAAACGTCGCCGTCACGTGCTTTGCGGGGTCCTTTTTATTGCCATGCAACACCGCGTTGGCCGCCGCTTCGCCTGCCACCATCGAGATATTGCTGGCCGTGTCCTCGTCGAACCCCGCCTCACGCGCGAAGGATTCGGCCGTGTCCTCGATCGTTTGCACGCTCCCAATCACGGAGTCCAGCGTCAAACACACCCGGTTTGTCTCGACATCGTCCAATTGTATTTGCGCCCTTGCTTTGAGGCAGTGTCCTTTTATTGGATGCAATTGTCAAGACGCCGCCCCAACTTCGTACCTTCAAGGACGAAATCTTGAAAAATTCAACCGATGCAAGGCTACTTCCTAAGAGCAGGTTGACCCCTGTCTCGCTTCTGGCCAAACAAAGCTACGGGTGCCCGATGTCCGGATTTTCGGACATGGGTTTCACAGGGCCACCGATCTCCACACCGACATGAACCGCAATAATTTACCGTCTTGCTATCCTTTAAGAATGGCAACCATCAACGACCGCATCGGCGTAGACATTATTACGGCTATGAAAGCGCGCGAGGCCGACAAACTCACCACCCTGCGCATGGTGAAGTCCGCCCTCAGGTCCCGCGAGATCGACAAGCGCGCACCCTTGACCGTCGCCGAAGAACAGTCCATCCTCACTACCCTGCTCAAACAACGCCGCGAATCTGTCGAGCAGTTCACCAAAGGCAACCGCCCCGAACTGGCCGCGAAAGAGCAAATCGAAATCGGCCTCATTGACGCCTACATGCCGCAGGCCGCAGGCGAAGACGAGATTCGTGCCATCGTGCAAGGCGCGGTCGACCACGTCACCAAAGACGCAAACGGACAACGCCCCGGCCCCAAAGATATGGGCGCGGTGATGAAGGTCGCACAGCAACGCCTGCTCGCCGACGGCGTCCGCGCGGACGGAAAGATCGTCAGCGAAATGGTGAAGGCCGAACTGGCGAAGCCCGCGAGCTAGGACCGGATCCAGGGATCCACCGCGTCAACTGGGCTTGACCGGATCCCCCGTCCGATGGTCTTCGATTTGAAATTTGAGGAATTCGTGAACGGCTTTGAGGGCATCGGGATCATGCGTTTCAATCCGGACTCGTCCTCCTCTGTGCGTGCGCTCATACGTGTAACGGATCGAGTTGCGCTTTTCTTTCAGGACCGGCACACCCGGCGGTGTCCGATCGTGAATGAACATGGGCATCTCGAAATTGCCAGCGCGAAACATGGCGATGATGTGCGCGAGATGGCCGCGAATCTCGTCACGCGATGTACGGTCGCTGTCCGTCTTGGCTTCCACTTCGATAACGCCGCCATCGCGCAGCAACGTGAAATGGTGCGCTGTCGCGTCGTGAGAAAATCCCATCGCGCGATCACCGCGCGTATCCACGCCGGCTGCATGGGGATCGACAGCTTTCTGGGGGGTTGTGGGCGCGTTCTGACTTGGAACAACGACCGCGGCAAACAGTAGACAAGCGAAGAGAACAACGTTCATTGCGAACTCCTTGGATCGTCATGGCCAGATACGTGCTGTGTTCGATTCAGCGTGGTTTTGCAGGTACAGTCCAGGCAAGCATGAAGTGAACAAGCCCCGCAAACGCGTGCAAGTTCGCGACGCAGGGCCGCACGGGCCCGATGCGCGCGCACGCCAGCGTTGCCCGGCGTGAGGTTATGACGCCGCGCGAAATCGACCAGCGACATTTCATCCAGATCCACTTCGCGAAGCACCTCCGCATACGCCGGTTTGAGCGTGGGCAAAACGTGCGCGATGCAGCCGCAGATGAACATGCGTGTGGACGCATCGAGAGCGGACGATTCCAGGGCGGCCTCACCCGTAATAACCAGGTCGAAGCCCCACCGATCGAGCGCCTTGCTCTCAGACGCGCGGCGGCGATAGTGGTCGACGACCGCATTGCGCAGCACGCTATAAAACCACGCCACGGCGGAGTCGTTCTTGCGCAGACTACGGGAGCGCTCCAACTCCAACGCGCGCACGAACGCGGTTTGCAGAATGTCTTCGGCAAGAGCGGCATCGGCAACGCGACGCTGCACGAACCCGAGAAAACTCGCGCGGCGGTCGAGCAGCGTTTGCAGCGTGGCGTCGGACATATGAGGGGTAGATGGGAGCGGCAAACCGCCCCCATCGTGAGTCCCTAACAGCAGGGACAGCCGAGCGGGCAGGTGCAGTCCGGACAAGTACATTCCGGGCAGCAGCAACGAGTGTTTTTGATGGTCATCGTGAAACTCCTTTAAGGCCGCTTCTGGGCGGTCATCTGTAGAGACGCGCCAGCCCAGAAATCATTACAGTGTCAGCTTCGGATGCAGCAAATGAAATCCCGTCTTCTGCTGATACGCATGGGCCAGCGCACACGCTTTCGCGTCGCCATACAGCGGCGCAAGGAAGGTCAGAGAGACCGGCGTCCCCGGTCCGCCCGCATTGTTCAGCGCGCCATCTTCGAGGTTTGGCGACGGTGGAGCGTCCGCGCCGCGGAAGCCATTCGGCACAATCACCGCAGGCTGCCCGGTCAGGTTGGTTGCGGTAAGCTGCGGCCCGCTGCTCGGCGTCACCAGCACGTCGACGTCCGCAAACAGCGCCGTCATCTCCGCCACCGCGAGCGTCCGCGCCCGCGCCGCCTGGATGTAGTCCACCGCCGGATACAGCCGCGCCGTGCGGAACTGGTTCGGCCAATCGAACGGCTGCTGCCCGGTCAGCAAAACATCCCGCCCCGAGCGCGTCAGCTCATCGAACGCCGCCGCCGCTTCCGCTTCGAGCATCGGGACCAGCGAGCCGAACGGAAACTTCGGCATCTCTTTCGCGATCAGATTCAGGCCCATGCCACGCAGCGTTTCAAGCGCCCGCGTATTGAACTGCGAGTCGTACAGCCCGCGCTCGAAATTTGCTTTGCGCCCCGCAACGCGCGCGTTGAACGCCTCCAACTCCTTGCCCGCAAGCGTCTCACTCGGCTG
>JBBRCA010000084.1:0-12728 GCA_038205325.1 Terriglobales bacterium
AGTTGCAGTTGCTGTTCCTTTTGCAGTTGCTGCTGCTCCGCTTGGTGCTGCTGTTCTACCTGCTTCTGTTGCAGTTGTTGCTGCGCCTGACGCTGCTGTTCTAGCTGCTGCTCCTGTTGCTGCTGCTTCTGGACCTGGTGCGCTTGGCGCTGCTGTTCTACCTGCTGCTGTTGCTTCTGTTGCAGTTGTTGCTGCGCCTGACGCTGCTGTTCTAGCTGCAGCTCCTGTTGCTGCTGCTTCTGCACCTGCTGCGCTTGGCGCTGCTGTTCTACCTGCTGCTGTTGCTTCTGTTGCAGTTGTTGCTGCGCCTGACGCTGCTGTTCTAGTTGCAGTTGCTGTTCCTTTTGCAGTTGCTGCTGCTCCGCTTGGTGCTGCTGTTCTACCTGCTTCTGTTGCAGTTGTTGCTGCGCCTGACGCTGCTGTTCTAGCTGCTGCTCCTGTTGCTGCTGCTTCTGGACCTGCTGCGCTTGGCGCTGCTGTTCTACCTGCTGCTGTTGCTTCTGTTGCAGTTGTTGCTGCGCCTGACGCTGCTGTTCTAGTTGCTGCTCCTGTTGTTGCTGCTTCTGCTGCTGCGCCTGACGCTGCTGTTCTTGACGCTGCAGTTCCAGACTCGGCTGTTGTGGTTGCGGGGCGGGTGTCGCCGTCGGACGTTCGGGGATGGGCCGCGCTGCCGCGGGTTGCTGACGCTGTTGCGAGCTCGGCGGGTTGGCAGGCGGCAGCGGCTCAGTGCGAATGGGCGCATCCGGCGCCTGCCTGCGCGGGCCAGCGTGCGACGCATCCGGTTGAGCAGGCGTCTGCACGGGAGCGGGCTGGGCACCGCGAGCGGGTTGGGCCGGGTTGGGCGGGGTCGAATTCGGCGCAGCCGGATTTGGCTGAGCAGGCGTGCGTCCTGCGTCGGGGCGACCGCCGTTTACACCCCCCTGGTTTGCATTCCTCGGCGGAGGCAGCGTCCGGGGATCGGCGGGGCGGGCAACGCCCACGGGCGGGGACGTGTTGCGGCGACTCGGCTGTGTCGGCGCTGCACCTTGCGGCGGGGTGTTGCCGCGATTCGGCTGCGCCGAAGCTGCACCTTGCGGCGAGGTCGGGCCCCGGCCGTTCGTTCCCGGCGCGGCTGCATTGACGTTGCCGCCGTCACGTTGGCCGCGCAGGTTGGGTGTCCCGTTGCCGCGCGTATCGAGCACCGGGCGTTCCACTTTCGGCGGAATCGCGGTGGCCACAGGACGGGCCGCCGCCACCTGCTGCTGGGGCACGACGGGCGGCTTTGTTGCGATTGGCGCTCTCTGGAGCACCTGCGGATCGACGTGAACCACCGACTCGCGCACCGGACGACCGGTGCCGAAGCTTCGCTCCGGAACCGCGACCGTCGCCACCGAGCGGTTCACATACTGCGCAGGCGCGTTGTTCACATAGACGTTAGTCGTGCTGTTGTTGTAGATGTTGTTAACTTCAACCGTATTGCTGTTATAGATGTTGGTCACATTGACGCGGTTCACGTACACCGGGCTGGAGCGATACCAGGGGTGATAGACCTCGCGCGGGCCGAGCGGGAACCACGCCGCCACGCCACCGCCGCCGCCGCCGATACCGATGCTGATGGACAATCCCCCGCCCCCACCCCCACCGCCGACAAAGGCTACCAGCGCGGGCGAATACACGGGCCGCACCACGCGCGGTCCGGGGACCCATCCCCAGCGGTCGCCAAAGCGGTTCCAGCGGCCATAGTGGTAGGGTGCGAAGCCCCACGGTTCGGAGCCGACCCAGGTCCATCCCCAAGGCTGGATGAGCGCCCAGTGCCCCACGCTGTAAGGCGACCAATCGGCCGCCAGGCCGCGTGGATACCACACCGCGCCGTAGTCGGAGGAGTTGTCCCAATCGCCATACGTGGCCAGGTCGGCCGCGCCCACCGTGTCCGCATTGATGTAGTTGGCTTCCGAGGCAAACGCCTGCCGGTGATACCCATCGCGCTGTCCGGAGAAGCGGTCGAGATCATCCTGGCGAGACCGGCCAACGAACTGCGCGCTGGTTGGATAGGAACCGCTGACTTCAAGACTCTCACCCGCCTGCACCACCTGCTGCAGGCCATCGGCGTCGACTTGGACCTCGCCCGAGAGCTCGGTGATGACGGTGACGTTGTCCTGCGGGTAGACATCGATGCGCGTGTCGCCGTTTTGCAACAGCGTCACGGAGGCGTTTGGCGTATCGATTTCGTTGGTCGTGTACGGATCGAGCGCGTACGCTCGCAGGTGAACACTGCCCTGCGCCAAGCCAAACTGCGCGACTTGATCGGACAGCGCGCTAACGGTGAGATCAGTCTGCTGACCGAGCCGAACGGTGAGTTGGCCGGCCTGAATTTCGGCGCGCGAACGGTTGCCGGTGTAGACACGATCGCCGTCGGTCAGGGGGTAGTTGATCTCCGCCGCGCTAAAGTCCTGCTCCCCCGCAGACTGCAGCGACACGTTGCCTTGCAACACGCTGAGGCGGCCCGCAACGGAGGGCGGGTCGCCCTGCGAATTCTGTTGGTAATCGTAACCCCGCTGCGCTCCGTACCCATTTTGAGCGCGTGTAACGGTTGCGACGGATAGCAGCGCGCCGACAGTCAGCGTAGTAAACACACGCGCAGAGACATTGAAACGGCTAATAGTCATGGTCTTCATGGATGCAGCTCCTTCAAGCCGGGATGCAGCTCCTGCGAGAGCGCACATAGAATTTATGCAGCGCTCCAGAGTGTAAACCCTGTGCGCGGAGAAAGACGCGGGGAAAATCCCAGGAAATCAAATTTTGCGGCGTGGAACCATTTACGGCGGCGGAGCGTATCCTACTCTCGTTGGGATCAGTGTGGCCACCGCCGCATCGCACCCCGAAGGAGACTTTCATCATGCGCCTGCTTTCTACCTTGGCTCTTTCCTCGTTGCTGTGCTTGACCGTCGCCGGCTGCCGCGTCACCAATCATAAGAACGGGAATAATGACAACGTCGATATCGGCACGCCGTTCGGCTCCATGCAGGTCAAGACCAACGACGATGTCGACACCGCCAGACTGGGCATCACACCTTACCCCGGCGCGCATGTCGTGAAGAAGGACAAAGACAACGGCGCGGCCGACGTGAACATTAACTTTGGCAGCCTGCACCTCGGGGTGAAGGCGGTTAATCTCATTACGACGGACGCACCGGACAAAGTGATCGCCTTCTACAAGAAAGACCTGGCGCGCTACGGCGTGGTGCTGCAATGCGTCGGGTCGCGGACCATCGGCGAGGCCAAGCACACCGCCGAGGGCCTGAGCTGCTCCGATGGCGACCGCAGCCACGGAACCCACTTTACCTGGAACAACAATAATGACAGCGACAAGGACGAGCTTCGCACGGGTAGCAAGCAGCACCAGCATGTCGTCGCGGTCGAGTCCAAGGACGGTGGCACCAATATCGGCCTGGTCGCGCTCGATCTGCCCGGCGAGTTCACCCACGGCGACCACAAAGACAGCAAAGACGGCAACGATAGCGACTAGTTTGCTCGCGCAGGCAGTTTGCTCGCGCCGCGCCGCTAAGGTAGCTTCGAAAGAGTGACGCACCGATATTGTCCCCGCTGCAACGCGGACCTGCCCCCGCACGACGAGGGGACGCTGATTTTCTGCTCCCATTGCGGAGCGCCGCAGGTATTGCTCTCGGAAGAACTCCTGACACAAGTTGAAGTCCAGGCCAAAGCCGCCGATGACGGAGCCGCCGCTGGCCCGGCCCAGCGCGACCCAAGCTCGCTGGTTTGGGCCGGGGCGTTGCGTTGGGTCGGGCTGGCCGCAGCCATCGCCGCCGCCCTGGCATGTCTTTCGCTGCTGATTCCCGGCGTCGGCTTCTTGTCGCTGCTGTGGGCGGCGATCAGCCCGGTCGTAGTGATCGGCTTGTTTCAATCGCGGTCCCCGCAGGTCCCGATGAGCGCTGGCTTCGGCGCGCGCATCGGCCTTTTGACGGGGCTAGCCGTCTCCGCCGTATTCACAGTGATCTTTACGGCGATGGCGCTGGTGGAACGCTTCGCGATCAAAGGTATGGGCGAGTTCGACAAGCAGTGGGTCTTGATGCTCGATCAATTACAGACCCGCATGGTCGCCCAATCAGGGCCAGACGCGCTGCCGCTGATCAGGGCGTTCGCGCTGCCCGAGTTTCGCGCCGGGTTTGTGCTCTGCTTCATCGCTTTTGGGATCGCCATTCTGCTCATGATAACGACAGCGGGCGGGGCCTTCGCCGGGTTCGCACGGTCGCGCCAGAAGGCATAGCTCGCGCCTCCCGCTGCTATCATCCAAATATAATGAGCGACGCGAAGACTCCCTTTACATCGACCGCAGCCAACGACGCCACGCCGCCTAAATCTCCGAACATCCGCGAGAAGGGGCGACTCATGTCGGCCTCCGAAATCGAACGCACGCTGGTGCGCCTGGCGCACGAAATCGTCGAGCGCAACAATGGCAGCAAAAACCTCGGCCTGGTGGGCATCAAGCGCCGCGGCGTGCCCATCGCGCAGCGCCTGGCGCGCATGATTGAGGTCATCGAGAAGGAGCCGGTCGACACCGGCGTACTCGACATCAGCTTCTATCGCGACGACCTAAGCACCCGCGACGTGCGCCCGGTGGTCGAAAAGGGTGAGCTTGGCTTCGACGTCAACGACCGCGACATCATCCTGGTCGACGACGTGCTGTACACCGGCCGCACCATCCGCGCAGCGCTCGATGCGCTGTTCGACCACGGCCGCCCCAAGAGCGTGCAACTGTTGGTGCTGATTGACCGCGGCCACCGCGAACTGCCCATCGAAGCCAAGTTCGTCGGCCGCATCATTCCCACGTCGCGGCGCGAAATCATCGAGGTGAAGCTGCAGGAAATCGACGCCGACGAGCAGGTGCTTCTGGTGGAGTTGGTAGACTAGGCCTCGGGGTGAACGACCCGCAATCCGAGGTGTCTTTCAAACGCATCGTAGTCGCGGTCTCGATGCAAGAGAGTATGTCCTCCGCGAATGCAAACGGTCGCGACAATGCAATCGATCGTCTTTCGGATGGTGATCCCATTTGCCCGCAGTTGCCGATAGTTCCGTGCCGACTCAAGAGCGATTGCCGAGCCGCCACTGGACACAATTTCAAGTGCTGTCAGTTGGGTGCGGATCCTGGTGAAAAGGAGATCGTCACGCAAGCCTTGCAACACCTCGCAGAAAATGAGGTCCGTCAAGCCAATTTTAGTCGATCTGAGGTTACGGTTCAGCCAGTCGGTCTGAAAGTTCGGGACCGCGTTGATGTAGTCGATCCAGACACTCGTCTCGACGATTGTCATAGCCACCTACTCCTCGCCATGTGCTAAGCGAGACTTTTCGAGATCGCCTTCCCATCCGCCTATGCCCCAGAGCTTGCGTATCCCCTGTTGCGCACGAATCTGGATCAGCAGTTGTAAAGCTTCCTCGACTGTCGCACGTTTAGTCTTGGTGCCGTTGCTACGCATCGCCCGCTTCATCAGTTGATCTTCGATATCGATGTTGGTTCGCATATCAACCTCCATGTGTAAGAATCTCATATTATTGTGTACCAATACATAAAGATTAAGAATGGTACGAGAGAAAGTGATCAAAGAACACACAAACTTCGCAACCGTTGTACCCGAACCCCTCTCTATGGGTGCGGTGCTGCGCCTCGCGATCATGCGCCGCCTGTGGTATGCGCAAATCGTCTCGGTGTTCGGGGATTTCATGGCGCTATTTGCCGTCATCACCGTCATGACCTTCAAGCTGCACGCCACCGCGCAGCAGATCACCGGCATTCAGATCGCCTACCTGCTGCCCATTGCACTGCTGGGCATCGTCAGCGGCGTGTTCGTCGACCGCTGGCCCGTGAAGCCGACACTTGTGGCGAGCGACTTCATTCGCGCGGGCCTCGTCCTGCTGCTGCTGTTTGTCCACAACGTCTACGGGTTCTACGTCGTGCTGGCGGCGATCAGCGTCGTTTCAAGTTTCTTCGCGCCCGCGCAAGGCGTCGCAATCCGGTCCGCAGTCCCATTGCATGGCCTGCGTTCTGCAAACTCCCTGATGCAGCAGGTGATGTTCATCCTGCGCATTATCGGCGGGCCGACGGCGGTGTTCATCGTGGCGCATCTGGGCGAAAAGGTGTGCTTCTGGATCGACTCCGCGAGTTTCGTCGCCTCCGGCACGCTGATCGCATCGCTCGCGCTGACGGCTTCAATGCAGAGTGCTGCCGCCGTTCCGAAAGCGACAGAGAAGGCCGGTCTCGCCCGCATTATCGCCGACATGAAGGAAGGTGCAAGCTTCATCTTCCACCACGCCGCGCTGCTGTTCGTGATCGTGGCGCTGGCGGCAGGCATGTTCGTGATGGGTTGCTTTGGCCCGCTGATCGCGGTCTTCGTGCGCGACACGCTGCACGCTTCGACCGGCGTCTTCGGCACAGCGAGCGCCATGATCGGCGTCGGCCTGTTCGCCGGCATTTCCATCCTCAACGCGGCAGCCAAAAACGTGAAGAACACCACACTCGTCTACTCCGGATTAGGCGGCATCGCCATTGGTACGCTGCTGATGGCG
The DNA here is from genome assembly GCA_038205325.1 of Terriglobales bacterium. GTDB lineage: Bacteria > Acidobacteriota > Terriglobia > Terriglobales > Acidobacteriaceae > Granulicella. The sequence goes on from JBBRCA010000084.1 coordinate 6,559, forward strand.
ACAGCACCGCATATTGTCTTTAGCATCGCTCATCACACCATCGCGGTCGATGTCGTCATGACTATCCTGGGCTGCTTCGCGGTCGGGTTCGCCGCCGCCGGCATCATCATCCCGTCTCAGACGATGATCCAGGCCGAAACGCCGCCCGCAATGTTGGGCCGTGTCGGCTCCACTGTGATGTCGCTGATCTTCAGCGCGCAGATTGCGGGATTGGTCCTCAGCGGCATCCTCGCCAACCACACCAGCGTGCGCCGCGTCTTCGCGATTTGCACCGTGATGCTCGCGCTGCTGATCGCCGCCGGCAAGCTGTGGATGGAGCCGAAAGAAGTTCCGCGCAGCGTCCCGGCCTAGAGGCGGGGTGCCCCATTCATCGCGCTTTTGCGATGGGTGGGGGCGCACAACTACTTCACGACCTCCCGAAACGCCTCGCCCGCTGCAGCGACAATCGCCTCCACCTCCGCCTCGCCATGAGTCGCAGAGACAAACGCCGCCTCATACTGACTGGGCGGCAGCCACACGCCGCGCTCCAACATCGCGCGGTGGAATCGCGCAAACGCCGCAGTGTCGGACGCGCGCGCCGTGGCAAAGTCCGTGACATTTTCGGGCGTGAAGAACCACGTAAACATGCTGCCAACGCGGTTAGTGGTCAGCGCGATGCCATGCTCTGCGGCCTGTAGCGCGACACCCCCGGCAATGGCCGCCGTCGTGGCTTCGAGCTGCGGATAGAGCGTGGCCTGGTGTTCAAGAATATGTTCGAGCGTTGCGATACCCGCCGCCATCGCCAGCGGGTTTCCTGAAAGCGTTCCCGCTTGATAGACCGGCCCCAGCGGAGCCAGCAAGTCCATGACATCGGCGCGCCCGCCAAACACCCCAACGGGCAGACCGCCGCCGACAATCTTTCCCAGCGTCGTCAGATCGGGCAGGCCGCCCCGCTGATCTGCTGAAAGTTCGTTCGCATAGAGTTCTTGCGCGCCCCCAGCAGCCAGACGAAATCCGGTCATCACTTCGTCGTAGATCAGCAGCGCGCCATGGTCGCGCGTAAGTTTACGAAGGCCCGCAAGAAATCCCGGCGCGGGCGGAATCGTTCCCGCATTGCCGACGACGGGTTCCAGAATGACGCCTGCAATTTGCTTTGGGTGGCCCGCAAAAGCAGCCTCAACCGCCGCTAAATCGTTGTACGGCAGCGCAAGCGTGTGCATCACCGTCTCATTCGGAACGCCCGCCGACCCCGGAATGCCAAACGTCGCGAGCCCGCTGCCCGCCTTCACCAGCAGCGCGTCGGCGTGGCCGTGATAGCAGCCCTCAAACTTGATGATGAACGGCCGCCCCGTAAATCCGCGCGCCAACCGAATCGCCGACATACACGCTTCGGTTCCCGAAGATACAAACCGCATCTTCTCGAGCGACGGAAAGCAGCGCTGCACAAGTTCCGCAAGCTGCGCCTCGGACGCCGTGCTGGCGCCGAACGACGCGCTCAGTTCGGCTGCTTGTTGAATCGCTTTCACCGCGGGCGGAAACGCATGGCCCAGCAGCATCGGCCCCCACGACCCGAAGAGGTCGATATAACGGTTGCCATCGGCGTCGGTAAGAGTTGCGCCGAGCGCGCTTGCAACAAAAGGTGGATGGCCCCCTACCGCGCGAAACGCGCGCACCGGCGAATCCACGCCGCCGGGAAGAAACCGCTCCGCGCGCTTTTGCAGAGCTTGAGATTGAGTCAAATTCAACGCCATTGCTCAAGTATAGAAGTCTCCACAGCATCGGCTGCTAAACTCAGGGCTTCCAGACAATTTACTCGGAGGAGCGGGATCGATTGAGCGACACCACGGACGATTTCCCTCAAGAAATGCCGGAACCCGGCAAACCCGGCACGATCGCCAAGCTCTCCCATGCGGGCAGCAACACGGCGGCCAAGCGCAGCCGCGCTGCGACGCCGTACGCCAGCACCGGCAGCGACGCTGCTTCGATCGCCAAAGAACGCATCGCGCGCCTTGCCCGGCGCAGCTTCAACAAGAATGTGCTGAGCGAAATCGGCGGCTTCAACGGCCTGTTCGCGCTCGACGCCGAGCGCTACCCCGACCCCGTGCTGGTCTCGAGCACCGATGGCGTCGGCGCCAAGTTGAAAGTCGCCGCCTCCACCGGGCTGCACCAGAGCGTCGGCTCCGACCTCGTCAATCATTGCGTCAACGACATCGCCGTGCAGGGCGCGACGCCGTTGTTTTTCCTCGACTCGTTCGCCAGCGGCACGCTCGATCCCGATGTCGTCGAGCGCGTCGTCAGCGGCATCGTCGACGCCTGCAAAGCCAATGGATGCGCCCTGCTGGGCGGCGAAACGGCGGAGCTTCCCGGCGTCTACGTGGGCGCGGAGTACGATCTGGCGGGCTTCATCGTGGGCGTGGTCAGCCGCGCGCGCCTCATCACCGGAGACGCCATCAAGGTGGGCGACGTCCTCATCGGCCTGCCCTCGAACGGCCTGCACACCAGCGGCTACACGCTGGCGCGCAAACTGCTCTTCGACGTCGCAGGCTACACCCACGACCAGTACGTCAACGACCTCAAAGACAAGGTGGGCGCGGCATTGATGCGCGCCCATCGCAGCTATCTTTCACCCATCCGCAAACTCATCCAGGCCGAAGTGGCGAGCGGCTTCGCGCACATCACCGGCGGCGGCATCACGGGGAACCTTCCGCGCGTGCTACCCCGCGGCCTGTGCGCGCACGTCGAACTCGCAAGCTGGGAACCGCAGCCCATCTTCACCCACTTGCAATCGCTGGGAAATATCGACCCGGAAGAAATGCTGGGCACCTTCAACATGGGCATCGGCATGGTCGCCGTCGTGCCCGCGGAAAAACTCTCCAAAGCGCGTCTGGTATTGAACCGCATGAACGAACGCCACTTCGTGATCGGCCGAGTCGCGAAGGGCGAACGCAGAGTCGCCTATAGTTGATGAAACGTAGTTGTTCTTGCTTTTCTTTCTGTCATTCCCGCAGGGAACCTGCTTTTGCCGTTGCCGCTGCTTGTTTCTCGCCGTCATCCTGACCCTAGAGCGCAGCGAAGGGGAAGGAGCCCCGTATTTCATCAGGAGCACCCAGTGCGCTCAATGAATCCGGTACTGCGGACTCAGCTCCGGTAACAGCGCAAGTCGCATCCCGGTCAAATGCAGCACCATTCCCAACACCAGAAGCAGCCCAATGTAATACGTCAGCGTCGCAGTATGCGGCTCATCCGGCGCATCGTTGGTGAAGCAGCGCCAGCCCATCGTCGCCGCGATCAGGAGAAAAATGTAGTGGTTGTTGATGTTGCCGTATTCGAAAGCATCGCGCGCGCTGGTCAACACGAAGAAGATGACGCACGTCACTGCGACCATCACCCGCTGCATGCGCGAGAGCGCGAACGTCGCCTTGGCGCCGTCCAGCCAGAATGTCGCAATCAGGTTCAGCACGTTCAGCCAAGCCGTCACATTCGCGAGCACCAGAAAGATCGCAAGATGCGTGCCCCAGAAAAGCGCCCAGCAACTCAACGCCGCGCCCAGCCCGAACAACGGCCCGGCTAGCGCGATCCCGGCTAGGTCTTCGCGCGAAACGCCCAGACCGTACCAGCGCACATATGCGCCCAGGCCGGGCATGAACATGGGCAGATCGACCTTCAATCCGCGTCGCTTGGCGGCGATGTAGTGTCCCATTTCATGGATGAAAATCGTCAGCGTAAAGCCGACCGCGAATTGCCAACCGAAGATCGCCCAGTAGAGTCCGAAGAAACCCACGATGCCCAACAGGAATTTGAGCTTGAAGAGAAAGAACAGCGCCGACTTTGCCTTGAGTAGAAACAACGCCACCGGTGCGAACGGGCCAAGGCGCTTGGTCCAGCGGGCCTTGGAGTCCTCCGACGAACGCAGGCGCTGATCGATCTCCGCAATATGTTGCTGAATCCCGGCGGCCTGGCGCGTGTCTTCAGGAAGCCACATCAGCGCCGAGCGCCACTGGTCGCGCGCCTCGACCCACTTCTGCTCCTGCTCCAACTGCTGCGCAGCGGCGGCCAGCGTGCCGAGGTGTTGCCCGTACGTCAGGGTCTGGCAATCGGGACAAGCGAGCGTGCCGTCGGGCAACCAGTGGCTACAGCTAGGGCAACTGTGGATGATAATCGGAGGCGCGGGTTCGGGCGGCAAAACGGTGGCGGACATCGCTTCTTCCTATTCTAGTAGACGCCCATCCAAGAAGAAGGATGCGACACCCCGCGTCGCGTTCGGTCGACACTTCATCTAACCTTGCATCATGTCCTCTGCCATCCCCGCCGCGACCCACCTGTTTTCGCCTCTCACGCAACGCGGAGTCACGCTGCCCAACCGCATCGTGGTTTCGCCTATGTGCCAGTACAGTTCGACGGACGGCTTCGCGAGCGACTGGCACCTCGTGCATCTGGGCAGCCGGGCTATCGGCGGGGCGGGAACGGTGTTCACCGAAGCTGCGGCGATCAGTCCCGAAGGCCGCATCAGCCCGCAGGACCTGGGCCTCTGGAAGGATGAACACATCGAACCGCTGGCGCGCGTCACGCGCTTCATCCGCGAACATGGAAGCGTTCCGGCCATCCAACTCGCGCACGCCGGACGCAAGGCCAGCATGACGCCGCCGTTTGAAAAATCTCGCAACATTCCGCCCAGCGAAGGCGGCTGGGACGACGTCGTGGGCCCATCGAACGAGCCCTATTCGCCGACCTACGCGGTTCCTCACGAGATGGACCGTGCCGCGATGGACAAGGTCCTCGCCGACATGACCGCTGCGACTCTGCGGGCGTCGAAAGCTGGTTTTCTGCTGGCCGAAATTCACGCCGCGCACGGTTATCTGACCCACGAATTTCTGTCGCCGCTCTCCAACCGTCGCACCGACGAGTACGGCGGCTCCCTCCAAAACCGTGCGCGCTTTCCACTCGAAATGGTGCGCGCGGCCCGCGCTGCATGGCCGGAAAATCTCCCCCTCTGGGTACGCGTCTCGGCGACCGATTGGGTTGACGGCGGCCTCACCATCGACGAGTCCGTCGAGTTCGCAAAGATGCTGAAGGCCGAAGGCGTCGACCTCATCGACGTGTCCTCCGGCGGCAACGATCCGCGCCAGCAAATCCCCATCGGCCCCGGCTACCAGGTCGCATTCGCCGAGCGCATCCGTCGCGAAGCCGGGATCGCCACCGGCGCCGTGGGCATGATTACCGACCCCGTGCAGGCCGACCAGATTCTCCGCACCGGACAAGCCGACGTCGTGCTGCTGGCGCGCGAGCTGCTGCGCGACCCCTACTGGCCGCTGCGCGCGGCCTTCGAATTGAAGCAGACGGGTTCATGGCCGAAGGAATACGAACGCGCATCCCTCGGCCCGGTCGAACGGCGGACGGCACTCTGAGTGCGATCGCAGGGGAATCGCCGAAAGCACTTCTTTTTCGCGCAAGGAACGACCTATACTACTGATTCCGCAAGCTGAGAAGCGCACGACGTTGCTCAGGCCGGCGGACACGGCAGACTATGGGATCGCACCAGCCAATCCGCAAGACCGTCGCGCCTGAGATTCCGGACAAGCTCTACTTCCGGATCGGCGATGTCGCCCGCTTGTGCGAGGTTCCCGCCTACGTGTTGCGCTTCTGGGAGACCGAGTTTCCGCAACTCAAACCCCATAAGGGAGGCACCGGACAACGTCTCTACCGCAAGCGCGACGTGGAAATGGCGCTGCGCGTCAAGTCGCTGCTCTACGACCAGGGCTACACCATTCCCGGCGCGCGGCAAGTGCTCAAGTCGGAAGTGAAACCGGCGGAACCGCCGACGCCCATTCGGGCCATAGCGTCCGTGGAAACCGCCGCCCCCACACTCGCCGGCCTCCGTCGCGACACCCGCCTGCACGAGTTGCGCGCGGAGATGGGGGCGCTTCTGTCCTCGCTCTCGCAGCCCATCGCACACGCGGCCAAAGAATCCAAACTGAAGGCCATGCGTCCGCGCCTGGCCGTCGAAGCGTCGCGCACCCGGCAACTTCCGCTGGAAGGCGAGTTATTCTAGCCGCAGTGCCACAGCCATCCCCCAACCCACCCAAGCCGCTCCACACTGCGCGCTCTGCGGCCATGCTGCTGATGATGTCGGCCGTATTGTCGGGCCTGCTGGCGCTCCAGCGGATCCGGTACATCAATGCGATTTTTGGCGC
>JBBRCA010000085.1:0-12677 GCA_038205325.1 Terriglobales bacterium
AGCCAAGGCCGTCGTCCACGCCATCGAACGCGCGCGCACTTCCTAGCCCCAATCCTACTTACCCTCGTTGGTTCTCAATTCCAAAAATTTGCGGTCCTGACGATTGATCTGGTAACCGTGATGAACGATGTGGACGGAGAGGAAACGCAGCGTCTGAGAAATTGACATCCATCCGGTCACAGGATGCCGAGAGCTGCCTCGACGCAAATCAGTCGGATGTATCCTTCGAGTACTGCACGCATTCGACTTCGCGTTGAATCCCAGCGTCGCTCAAGGTCTGCAAACTCGCAATTGCTTTCAGGCAACACCGCAGACGCTTTCGCTGGCACTTTCACGCGGGCGGGCGAGCGGAACAACCATTCCAACATAAAGCCTTTGGCTCGATCTGAGACTGGAATTTCCGGGCCATTCGGGGCGACAGCGATCACGGCGTCAAGTATTTCCGTCTCCGTTTTGACAATATGATCGAGTATCTCAACTGGAGACCACTCCGACGGTCCACCCCTCCACCGGAGCCGCTCTCGCTCCATCGCTTCGAGGCGGCGCACCATTTCCAGCTTCTGACCTTCAAGACGACGAAAGGTGCGCGAGAGACTAGGAATCAAACCATCCTCCATATCATCCATAACTCGTCTTTGACGCGGGTAGACTTCCAACTGACTCAAAACTTTACGGCGAGTGGCCACTCATAATCCCATTTGGGTGACCATTCAAGCGTTCTTTGCGCATCGGTGGGATAGAGACCATCTAAGCGATTACGCCCGCCGATGCCACATGTCCGCCTCTGGGACTTAGGTTTCGATCCTGCCTCTGGTCTCTAGGCCTACACGCTATTCGGCGGCGCACTCCCAAGCAGGGTTCACCGCCACCTACTTTTGTGCGGTCGCGCGCAACGTCACCAGCGCGGGCGGCGGATAGTACGGCAACTTCTGCTGCTCCTCGGTTGCGCGCTTCACGGCGATGTCCGCGAACAGCAACGAAGGAACGATGGTCGTCTCAGGCACAGGCGCGACCACTTGCTGCACCCACGGATCGTCTCCGGCAGCTACGATTTCACTGCGCAGACTGCGCTGGTCGAGTTCGTCGAACACTGCGCCGCGCACCAGCGTACGCTTGCCGTCGGCGCTCACGCGATACAACATTCGCGGAGCCAGTTCACCGCCCAGCGTCTCCACTTCGTACACGTCGCGGCCCTGTTCTTTGGCCATTGCGAGCAGCTTCGTCTGCATCTGCGCCGCAGTGACCGGCGCGCTCGAACGCACCACAAGCACGCCTGCGTGCGAGTGCGAGGCCTGCCCGGGCGCGGCGCGGCCATGGCCGTTCGAAGTGGGAAAATCCTTCACCGGCTCGCGACCGACAAGGTAGTTTTCGAGCTTGCCTTTGCCCACAATGGTGACGGACTGCGCCGGCACGCCTTCGTCGTCCACGTCGAACGAACCGAGCAGCGACTTGCCCTCAAAGATGTGCAGTGAAGGATCGTCGATCACGCTGAGAAACTCCGGCAGCACGCGGCTGCGGAAACTCGACTGAAACGCCCCCTGGGTGCGCGCGGTGGTCCCGGCTTCGGGGCGGTCGGCTTCAATGTTGGGCACGAAGAGGCGGTTGATCACGTCCGACGCGGCGTCTCCGAAGAACAGCACTGGCCCGTGATAATCCTCCGCATCGACGACGGGAGCATGTCGCAGCTCGTCGAAACTGATCAGGTTCTTGATCGTACGTTGGCGAAACTTCGGCCCATCTTCCAGACCCGACGCAGTTGCGGATGTAGATCCATTCTCGCGGCCCAACTGCATCCCGTCGGGCGCTTGACCGCCCACGCTGATGTTCGCCGCGTATCCGGAATAACCGTGGCGCAGCACCGCGCCCTCCGTATTGACGGTATAGCGATTGACGACGAACGCGCGAACATTTGCCGTTGAATACTGCACGTACTCCGCGAAACTTTTTACCTCGGGCGCAGTCGCATACAGACCGCTCGCGTCCAGCAGCCGCTTTTTCCATTGGGCGCGGTCAAGCTCCAACTTCGCCAGCGGCTCGACGCTCGTCACGGCCTTGGCGGGCGTGAAATCGTCGGCCGTCGGCGGCGTTTGAAAGCGCTTGAGATTAGCCTGCTTGGCCGCATAGGCCCGCAGCGCGTTCTTGTAGGCCTCATCGGTCGCCGTCCACAGCGCGAACTTCAGCGCATCGGCATCGTTGTCGCCGGGCGCGAGTTGCAGCGACCCGTCACCGTGCGTCGAACTCGAATCGGTCGCATAGTCGCCGATGCGCACGGTCACGCGGACGATGCGCTGGCGATTCTGGCTTTCGTGCGTGAGCGCGCCGTAGTTCGCGACCGCGTCATAGCTCTCGAGGTCTTCAAGCCGATACTCCATAAAGTAGGGCCGCTGCATTCCAGGCAGTAACAGCAACTGTTTCTCGCGCGCAAGCTCCTGCTGCATCGCGAGCAGCATGGGATCGCCGTCCGCCCCCATCACAGGCTTGTCATCTCGACCGAAGTCCGCGCTTTTTGCGGACGCAGCGGAGAGACCCGGAGTCGCGCTCGCAATAATGCGGGGTGCCCCATGTCCCGCTGTTGGGACATGGGTTTCCGCTAATGCGTCGAAGCAAACAGGCACGCAGAACGCCACCACTGCGATCACAACCCAAGATGATTTGCACAGTCGTCGCGCAACAAACTCCAGCACTCCGTCAATCAGCAAGTTGGGAATAAACTCAATGAGAAAATCCAGCATTAGTTGCCACCCTTCGACGCGCCCGCACTCTGCGAAGCCGCACTCAACGGTGGAGGCGGCACGATCGGCGGGCGCGCCGTTCCCTGCGACTGCCGCTGCGTTTCGATCTCACTGACCAGCATCGCCGGGGCCACCGCACTCACCGGAATCTGGCCTGACTCCGCTCCGCACACGCCATTGAAAATGTCCTGACGATCGCCCGTCGCGACGATGCGATTGAGCGCGGCTTGCGGCGTGCCGACGATGCTCACGCCGCGGACCAACTCGTCGGGTCTCCCATCGACGAAGACCCTATAAACAACTAGCGGAATCACTTGAAAGGCCTGCGGTGAGCGCCGCGTCGTGACTGCAAACCCCGACGAAATGTCCTCGAAGAATAGCCCATACGCCTTGCCCTGCTTCTTGGCTTCGGCCTTCAACATCTCGCGCAACTCCGCGTCCGAAACCGTCTTGGTTGACGTGACGATCAAGTTCCCCTGCCGTCCGGTCGGCATCTTTCCGGTCTGCGAGCGGCCATGCCCGTTCGACTGCGCGAAACTTGCCACCGGAAGTCGCGACATCAGAAACGTCTTCAACACGCCGTCCTGAACGAGATCGACCTTGCGCGCGGGCTGGCCTTCGTCGTCGAAAGCGTAGTGCCCGCTCAAAGGGTGGCCGTGAAACTGGGTGAGCGTGGGATCGTCCGCGACCGACAGAAACGATGGCAAAATGGGCTTGTTTAACAGCTTGGTAAATGTCTGGCCTTCCTCGTCGCCGCGCTGGCGCTGGCCTTCGAGCCGGTGGCCCAGCACCTCGTGAAAAAACACCGCCGCCGCTCGTCCGGAGAGTACCGCCGGTCCGTTGTACGGCTCCGTAATCGGCGCGGAGCGAAGATCGACGAGGTTCTTCGCCATCGCAACTGTCTTCTCGATGATCGTTTTTTGCTCGGGCAAGTTGCCCGCAGCGTCAGCTTCAAACGTCTCGACGCGGAACAGGTCCATGCCGTCGGATGCGCGTGTGCGGGCGACGATGACGAGCCGCGCAACGTGGTTCGGCGACTCCACGCGCGCGCCTTCGCTGGACACAAAATAATCCGTCTCGTTGGACGCTTCCATGCTGGCCGCGTCGAAGTAAATGTCGGGATACTGCTTGAAGATGCCGCTGATCTCACGCAGTCGCGCTTCCCAGGCCGCACGCTCGATGTCGAGTTTCGGCGCGGCGGGAAGCATCGCCGCCTGCGCCTTCTCCGCCGAGAAGTCCGCCGACACGTCCTCTTCTTTAGCGCGGACCTGCTGCTCGGTCTTCACTTTCAGCAACGCGTCGAGCGCTTTGCCATAGCCGCGGTTGGTCGCGTACCAAAGCGTGCGCGCGATGGCGTCGCGGTCGTCTGTAAGCGGCAGCTGCAGCGTCGTCAGCGCGCTGGTGCGATGGTCGCCGTGCGTGTTGTCGAGCGCAGGCGTTCCCAGCCGCACCTGCACGTCCGCCATGCGCGCGCGGTTGGCGGTGGAACTGGTAATCGCGCCATACTGCGCGGCAATGCTCACGCTCTCCGAGTCCGCGACCGAGTAGCTGAGGAAGTACGGCTTGGGCTGGGGCTGCGCGGGCTGCTGTGCTGTTGCGCCGCTGCTGCCCAGGTCGGCCATCGCGCGCTTGAGCTCCGTATCCATCGCCTGCAATAGCACCGGATCGGCCTGCGGCGCAGCGACGGCGGTCGCCGGTTTCTTGTCCGTCTTCTTCTCTGCGGAAAGTGCGCCCGCAGGTGCAACGCAGACGGCCGTGCCGACTATCGCGCCGATGACGGTCGCCCGCGTGCTCCAACTCAATGGCTTATTCATGTTCAATCAAACCCACTTCCGCATCTGGAGACTCGCTCCGCGCGCGGTTTCCTCTCTATGCACAGTGTATCTTTCCTGCGATTTGCTCTTGTCAGTGGCGCTCGCATCGGGCACACTAACTCCACCACTCGAGAGACTCTCACTATGCGCCTTCGTAAGCTCGCCCTGCTGTTCTGCCTCGCGTTGCCGATGTGCGCGCCTGTCCGCGCCTCCGAAACTCCCACTGAACACGCTGCCAACGTGGCCGCCGCCGAAGAAATGGCCGCCGCGCCCGTCCACGGCAATCTACCCGACTACTCCTTGCCTCCCGACGAGCTCGCCAAAGCTCAACACATCTCCGCCATCCGCGTGAATATGCACTTCGCGAACGTCCTCTGGAGCATCGTGCAGTTGGCGCTGCTACTGTGGCTCGGCGTCATCGCGTGGATGCGCGATACCGCCGTCCGCGCGACCCGTAACCGCTGGGGGCAAGGCTTCCTCTTCCTGCTGCTGTACATCATCGCTGGATTCATCCTCGACTTGCCCTTGGGCCTCTACCAGCATCGCCTCAGCTTGCAATACGGTCTCTCCGTGCAAAGCTGGGCAAGCTGGTTCGGCGACCAGGGCAAGGGCCTCCTTATCGGTTGGGGTATCGGCGGCCTGCTCGTCATGCTGCTCTTCTGGGTCATTCGCAAGTTTCCGCGCCAGTGGTGGCTGGTGTTCTGGGCCATCTCGGTCCCTATATCGCTGATCGGTATCTTCGCCACGCCCTACGTCATCGACCCACTTTTCAACACGTTCGAGCCCCTGCAAAAAACCAATCCAGCGCTCGTCGCACAACTTGAGAAAGTCGTCGCGCGCGGCAACATGAACATCCCGCCGGATCGCATGTTCCTCATGAAAGCCAGCGCCAAGGTAACCACCATGAACGCCTACGTCACCGGCTTTGGCGCGTCCAAACGCGTGGTTGTGTGGGACACCTCGCTCCAGAAGGGAACGCCCGACGAGGTGCTGTTTATCTTCGGCCACGAGTCCGGCCACTACGTGCTCAATCACATCGTCATCGGCATTCTCGTCACCGAACTGGCGCTGCTGATTCTGTTCTATCTCGGCTACCGATTCATCCAATGGGCGCTCGGCCGCTTCGGCGCGCGCTGGCGCATTCCGTCGCAACAGGACTGGGGCGCACTCGCAGTCCTTCTGCTCGCGTTCTCGATCTTCAGCGCGGTCCTGGAGCCAGTCCAAAATGCCTTCGGCCGCAGCCAGGAGCACGCCGCCGACGTCTACGGCCAGGAAGCCATCCACGGCATCGTCACCGACCCGCAGAAGTCCGCACAGGGGGCTTTCCAGGTGCTCGGCGAAAACTCTCTCGACGAACCCAACACCCCGCCGTTCGTCGAGTTCTGGACCGACGGACACCCTGCCATCGGCCGCCGCGCCGCCTTCGCAGCGCACTACGATCCGTGGGCCTCGGACGCAGGGCCGAAATATTTCAAGAAGTAGCTACAGGCAAACCTCAGGAACCCCCTCCCCGGTCAATCTTTGCAAAATCTGGAAAACATTGGGCTTAGCTCGGGACTTTGCAGTGGCTTCACGGCTAAAGTCCTGGAAACAAAGATGCGTGTGTGCAAAGTCCGGAAAACACAGAGCTTACAGCTTAAATGCGACGACCCGGCGGTTACCGGGTCAAAGAGTTCCTTTGCTATCGTTGTTCCTATTGTAAACGGACTGTCAAGGGTATTATCTGGATCATGGCGTTCGATTCCAATCCCGACTGCATCTTCTGCAAAATTGCGTCCGGCGCGATCCCCGTCCAGCGCATTTATGAGAGCGACCAGGCCCTTGCCTTCCCCGATGCCCATCCGCAGGCCCCGGTACACCTGCTCGTTATCCCGAAACTGCACCTCGCGTCCCTCGCGGACGCGACCCCCGCGCATGGCGAACTGCTCGGGCACCTGCTCGCCGCAGCCGCTGAAGTCGCGCGGCAGGAGGGACTCGACAAGGGCTACCGGCTGGTCATCAACACAGGCCCGGACGGCGGCCAAACCGTTGCTCACCTGCACATCCACGTCCTCGGCAAGCGTGCGATGCACTGGCCTCCGGGTTAGCGGCTGTTGGCGTCCGGGTAACACTTCAAGTAGGGCTTGAGGGGGAGGTTAACTCCGTTGGTTCCACCTGCCTGCGCCCAGTTCACCGCACAGCGAGACTGCCCACCGAATTTCCTCCACTCCATACATCGCAAAACGCCCCAGCCGAAGCCGGGGCTTTTTTTGCGTTGTTCGGACTTGTCGGTTCGCAGCCTACGGGCTCACTATCGAGCTGGCGTGCTGGCCATTGGCCGCCGTTGCCACACAGGAGAGTTGCGCGGAGGCCTGGAAGGGCGTGTTCTGGATCGCTTTCAGGCCGCCATTGTGGGGGTCAAGCTGGCCCCCTGAAATGGAGCCGTCCAGCCGGTTCGAGGTATAGAGATAAATACCGAGCGCCGGCTCGATCGAAATGCAGGTCGGGCCTGTTGCCACCGAGAAATTGCCCGTGCTCACCACGCCCGAAGGGTTGCCGCTGGCTTGGTCGATCGCATAGCTGGTCACCGTGCTGGCCCCGAAGTTCGCGACGTATAGGTATTTGGCGCGCGGGTCGATGGTGATCGCTACCGGGAACAGGCCGGTATTGAAGGGCCCATTCAGCATCGGCGAAAGCGAACCCGGCGAGGTCGAACCGAGCACGATGTACCCGAAGAGTTGGTTGGACGCGCGGTCGGTCACATAGACGAAGCGCGAGGTCGGGTCTTCGGCAATGGCGGTTGGGATCGATCCGGCGCTAAAACCGGTGGCGACCGTTTTTCCGGCGACGATCGTGATGACCGTTCCCGGAACAGGCGTCAGTCCACCCGTCGTGGGGTCTTGCGAGAAGCCTAGAATCTGGCCGACGCCCGTACCGGAGGCGTTGGTGTCCGCATCGACGACGTAGACGAAGTGGTTCAACATGCTGGCCACGACGCCCACGGGATTGTTGCCCACGTTGAAGTTGCTCGGCGTACCCAGGGTACCGTCGCTGTTGAGCGGAAAGATCGAGACCCCACCCGGTCCGGGGCTGGCGGTGGTAAAGCCGGTCTGGAGCGTGTAGGTCACGTAGAGAAATTTGCCGGCGGGGTCGATGGCGGCGGCGGTCGGTCCGTGGCCGGTGATGTTCTTGGAGGTCTGCCCAAACAGCTTGCCGTCGGTGCCGATGGCCATCTGCGCGACCTGGTCGTCCTGGGTGCCGCCGATAATGTAGACGTTCTTGCTGTTTGGCGCAACCACCAACAGCACCGGATTCTTGAGATTTGAGTTGAACGGCGAACCGGGAATCTGCACCAGCGAGCCGGACTGGAAGTCGACATCGTACGCCGACACGCCGCCGCTCTGCGCGGAGGTCGCGTAGACGTAAGCTACCGTGTAGTCGCGGCTGCACGCTGTCACGCCCAAACCGATTGCCAAAGACATCATCATGGCCAGTGCTGCGCGGCCGACTTTCTTATTCATGCGAATTTCCTTGCGCACAATGCTTCATGCGACTTGCTTGCGTCGAACCCGTGCATCGGGTTCGTGTTGAGTGCGGCAATATGCCCGCGAAAATGAGTGCTTTGGCGTCTCGAAGCAAGCTAGTTGACCGCCCCGCTTAGGGCCAGACAACCGCCCAGACCGCTCGCCGGGAAGGTCGAACCGCGCTTCAAGGGCCGGAGTTCGCCCGTATTCGGGTCGATCTGGTTGCCGGTCACGGTGCCATCGTTGCGGTTGGAAATATAGACGTACTGGTTGGAAGTGTCTTCCACCATGCACACCGGCCCCGAACCGACCGGAAACGGAGATTCGGGAATGATTGTGAGTTGCGGGCTGATCACAAACGCCGAAATGGAGCTGAACGGGGTTTGGATTCCGGTGCTTATCGTCGACTGGTTCAGCACATAAAGATACTTGCCGCTGTTGTCGACGAAGGAATACACAGGATTGGAGGTACCGGGAAGGTTGGGGACGCTTCCGCCGTTCGCTGTGGCTAGATTGCAATTGCTCCCCACCGTAAAGGGCAGAATGCGGTTCGCGCCCTGATCGGTGAGGTAGATGTTGGAGCCGTTGCCGTTGATCGAGCTGAGACTGCTAGCCGAGATAGGCAAACTGCCCGGCGTGGTGAGCGTAAGCTGCCCGTTGCTTCCAAAAGCGTAGGGGAAGACAGAGTTGTCGCCCGTGTCGAGCGTATACAGACAGTTGCCCGCGGTTTTCAGCATCGTCGGAGCGGGGCCAACGTTGAAGAACGTCGTCGGGATTCCACCCACGAGGATTGTGTTGTTGGTCACCAGGGTGAGCCGACCCGTCGTGCCGTCCACGGCGAACGCCGTAATCGATCCGGAATCGACCGTCGCCGAGATCAATTTAGGGTCGGGAGAGAATCTGTCCAGCACATAGAGGAAGTTGCCACTGCCATCGAACTGCGCCCATACGGGGGTGTTTCCCTGGGTCTGGTAGATCTGCTGGAAGGTCAACACGCCGTCGCCGCCCACGCTGAATACGGACACTCCACCGGACGTTTCCTTACCCGTAATGATATTGCCGGTGACCGGATCCCTTGTGGGCCGCGTTCCGCCGGTGCCCTGGTTGACCACGTAGACGTAACGCCCGCCCGGCTTCACTACAATCGAAACGGGATCGACGCCGTTCGAGCTAAACGGTGACCCGATCATCTGGGTCAGGTTGCCGGTGAAGTTATCGATCTTGAACCCGGTGATTTGGTTAAACTGGTCGCCCAGTACCCATAAAAAACCGATCGTTCCGCCACCACAGGCGGTCATGCCCAACCCCAAGGCTACAGACGCCAACGTGGCCAATGCTATACGGCCCATCCAACTGAACTTCATGCGTTTCCTTTGTGCCTGCCGTCCGTCGCCGAGTGTGTCAAAGTGAGCGGACCAGGAGATCTTCTGGATATTTTTCGACAACGAGGATCGAGACGTTTCGGATCCCTTGAACGCTTTGAGTCGCTTTCTTTCTTATTGTAGAAGCTGCGAACGGTTTATGCCACTTTCAATAGGACGGGCAGGAGTTTTACAAATTTGACAATGACCTATAGAAGATTAGGACGGCCCGGGTGCCCGAAAGGTCAACCGGGTAGGCGTGGTTTGAGAACTCCGCCGTTGTATCGTTGCCGTGGTGGGGAACGATGGTCTGCTTCGAATGGCATGAGGCGAAAGCGGCGAGCAACCTTCGCGATCACGCAGTCGGCTTTCGCGCCGCGTCGTTGGTGTTCGAAGACGACTTTCGGATGACCGATCAAGACTCCGTCGTCGAAGGCGAGCAGCGATGGCGAACGGTTGGCACCGCAGATGGTACTGCCGTGGTGATGGTTATATTTCTGGAAAAGTTTGGGGACAAGACATCTACGTGCGTATCATTTCAGCTAGGAGAGCAACTCCGGGCGAAAGGAGCGACTATGAGCAAACTCGTGCGTTACACAGCAGATGAGTTAAGGAGTGAAGAGATCAGCGAAGAACTCCGGCGTCTCGCTGAAATGCCCGACTCAGAGATCAGGACCGATCTCATACCGGAGCGTCGATTCAATGTTTCTCTGGCGATTCAGAGCCGCAGAGTTGCCGGCATTTCAAATAAACTCACCCAAAAGAAGGCCAGCTAGGGCGTCGGACGTCTCCCCACTTGAAGTGGCCTCCAACAGAATCGTGCGTCGGGTTACGCTGAAATATGTTCGAGCGCTACACCGAGGACGCCCGCCGCGTCCTCTTCTTCGCCCGTTACGAAGCCAGCCGGCTTGGCTCGCCGGTGCTTGAGGTCGAGCATCTCTGGCTCGGCCTGTTGCGCGAGAGCAAAAAACTTGTCAAGCGCCTCGCCCCGCGCATCACCACCGAATCCATTCATGAACGGCTGAAGCAGGACACGACCGGCGCTGAACGCGTATCGATGACCGTTGAACTGCCGCTTTCTGGCGCCGTCAAACACGTCCTCGCCGCCACGGCCGCGGAAGCCGATAGCCATGGCCAGAAGCACATCACCGCGGAATACCTCGTGCGCGCCCTGCTTCGCGAAGAAGACGCCTCAGTCGAACGGCCCGTCACGCCACCGTGCCCGTAGCTTTACCGCTGCGGCTAAACACGATCAAACCCAGCGCCGTCAGCAACAGGGACGCCGCTAGAAAGAACGGCGATCCCGGCACCCGCAACACCGCATTCGCGCCGATCGACCTTGAGAACACCCACGTAAACAGCCCTGGCCCGATCAGCCCAGAAATTCCGCGCAGGGAGTTGATCGCGCCTTGCAGTTGCCCCTGCTGGTTGGGCGGGATCGACCGCGACATGATCGACTGCGACGCGGGCCAGGTCACGCTCATCAGGTTCAACACCGGAATCGCGCACCACAGCAGCAGTCCCGTGCGCGAGAAGCCGAAGCAGGCATAGCCCAGCGCGCCCGCCGCCAGCCCCAGAATCATCGACCGCCGCTCGCCGAGCTTGGCCACCGCGGGCTTCACCAACAGCGCGCCGTACAGCCCCGTAAAAATCCCCACCGTCGCTAGCGAAAGTCCTACTGTGCGGTTGGTCCAACCGTAGCGGTAATCCGCGTAGATCACGTAAACGTTCATCAGCGATTGCTGCGCGATATAACCGAGCAGGAGCAGACCTGCAAGCGGCATCAAGCCCTGCGCGCTGCGGAATAAGCCCAGCGAGCCAACCGGGTTGGCGCGCTTCCACGAAAACTTGTTGCGCAGATTGAGCGGCAGCGACTCCGGCAAAACGAACAGGCCGTAGCACCCGTTCAGCAGCGAAAGGCCGCCCGCAACCCAGAACGGCAGTCGCGGATTGACGTTGCCCAGAATACCGCCCAGAGCCGGGCCGAGGATGAATCCGATGCCGAACGCTGCGTTCAGCAACCCGAAAGCGGCAGCGCGTTTTTCGCGCGGCGTCACGTCGGAAATGTACGCCATCGCCGTTGGCACCGACGACGCGGTGAGGCCGGAAACGATGCGCCCCACAAAAAGCCAGGACAGGCTCGGTGCCAGAGCCATCACCATGTAGTCGAGGCCCAGGCCGAAGTTCGACAGCAGCAC
Organism: Terriglobales bacterium; assembly: GCA_038205325.1. Classification (GTDB taxonomy): domain Bacteria; phylum Acidobacteriota; class Terriglobia; order Terriglobales; family Acidobacteriaceae; genus Granulicella. The sequence continues at coordinate 11,609 of JBBRCA010000085.1, forward strand.
AATGGGCCTGCGCCCAAAGCGGTCGGAGAGCGAGCCCAGCACCGGCGAAAAGAAGAACTGCATCGCGGCAAACACCGTTCCGAACACGCCAATCATCTTGGCCCCAGAGACGGCGTTGTCGTGCAGAAAGCCAGTAATAAGGCGCGGCAACACGGGCGCAATCATGCCCAACGCCAGCATATCCAGCGTCACGGTCAGGAAGATAAACGTCGCCGCAGCTCGCCGCCGGGGCGGTGCCGTGAAGCCGACAGGGTCGTTCTCGACCGTCGCTCCAGCAGGTTGAACAACTTCGGGTTCGCCGAGGATCGGATTGGGAAGCTCGTCAGGCATGGTTTTTCGAGTATAAGTGACCGGATTGACCACCTTGCGACGACCAAGCGCCGCCAGGTCAAAACTCATTTTCTATGGCGCACCTAATCAGTCCGAGTTATCATCTAAGCAGATGAGGACACCACTATGGCATACAGCGAAAAAGTAGTTGACCATTACGAAAACCCCCGCAACGTCGGCACGCTCGACAAAGGCTCGTCCGAAGTTGGCACCGGTCTGGTCGGCGCTCCCGAGTGCGGCGACGTGATGCGTCTCCAGATTCGAGTGAATCCCGACACGCAGGTTATTGAGGACGCCAAGTTCAAGACGTTCGGCTGTGGATCCGCCATTGCTTCAAGCTCGCTCGCGACCGAGTGGGTGAAGGGTAAGACGGTTTCCGAAGCGCTCACCATCTCGAACACCGACATCGTCAAGGAACTCGCGCTGCCGCCAGTCAAGATCCACTGCTCGGTGCTGGCCGAAGACGCCATTCGTGCGGCCATCGGCGACTGGAAGAAGAAGAACCATGTCGGCGAAGAAGTCGGCGTCGCCCTAGCCGCGCACTAGGCTCACGTAACCTTCGCAAGGCTGGCGGATGACCTCGCTCCGCTGGCCTTTGCGCGTTTTCCGGCTTGTTTTCGCACTGGCAACAACTAGCAACATTTGCTGTCCTTCCGCAGCGTAGAGGATAAATCTGCTTCGCCGCTGCACTTGCTTCTTTCTGTCATTCCCGCAGGGAATCTGCTTCTCTGTTCGACTG
>JBBRCA010000086.1:0-12481 GCA_038205325.1 Terriglobales bacterium
TGTGCCGACCTGGCACATGCAGCCTAAACGGCCCCAGTATCAATCCATGCAGGCTCACCTCAAATGTCGCGTGGCAATCGGCCTGCTTGCCCAGCATTTGCATCTGGAAGTCGGCGTCTTTGCTCTCTCCGTAGGTGTAGATACGGCGTTTCACCCTCGGCAGCACAGCACGCAGGAGTGCATTGTCGATGCACGCGGTCACGGCGCCATAGAACGGCACTTTCTCCATGAACTCCACGAACGTATTCTCGACATCCGCCATGTCGCGGTACGTGTCCATGTGCTCGCGGTCGAGGTTTGTGATCACCGCAAGGATCGGCGGGAGCTTCAAAAACGACCTGTCGCTTTCGTCGGCTTCGGCGACCAGATACTGTGAGCGGCCCAGCCGCGCATTCGATCCCATCGCGTCAATCCGTCCGCCAACCACGACGGTCGGATCGAGTCCTCCACCCGCCAGCACCGCGGCAATCATGCTGGTGGTCGTGGTCTTGCCGTGCGTCCCGGCGATGGCGATGCCGTACTTCAACCGCATCAACTCGGCCAGCATCTCGGCCCGCGCAATCACGGGAATCTTGCGCCGCTGCGCTTCAACGACCTCCGGGTTGTCCCGCGAAACCGCGGTGCTGGTCACGACCACATCGCTGGCAATCACATTCGCCGCCGCGTGGCCGGAGTAGACGATCGCGCCCAACTCCTCCAGCCGCTCCGTCACTGCCGACGCGCGCAGGTCCGAACCCGAAACCGCATAGCCCATAGTCAGGAGGATCTCGGCGATCCCACTCATCCCAATGCCGCCGATCCCGATAAAGTGGATCTGCAAAGCAGGCAAAAAATCTTCTCGCTCGGACGAGGCAAACAACATGGTGTGTCCCAGCACGTTCATTCTGAGAGTGTATTCTCGCCCTGCCCGTGCTCGAATCCTGAGGGTACCCCCTCCCCGCCCATTTTGCGCAAAGTCCGGACAACATTGGACTTAGCTTTGGACTTCAAAGGTAATGTATTGAAAACAAAGGCGCCTTTTGGAAATTCCGGAAAGCATTGAGGTTACGGGTTAAATGCAGCGACCCGGCATTTGGCCGGGCCGAGAAGTTTCCTGTATTTATTGTAGACGGTCTGTCAGGCATTTCATTCTTCATCGTAGGTTGAGGTGGCCCATGTTCGCCGTGCTTTTGCGGCTAAGGTGGGTTGCGTTGCGCCGCGAACCCACTTAGCGACGATGGAACCGTCGCGAAGACGGGCCACCCGACGTTAGCTCAGGGACAGAATGAGTGCGAAAAACAACCTAAGCGGCCCTGATTTCCGTCAGCAAATCGGGATGCCGCTCCAACACCTTGAGCAATTTCACCAGCGCCAGCGGCGGTTTGGTCTTCCCAGTCTCATAACGCGAGAAGGCATTGACGCCGCCGCCGAAAATTTCAGCCGCTTCTTTTTGGTCGAGCGCCAATTTTTTGCGAACAGCGGCGATGAACGCCGGGTCGACGATCGCACCATTGACCTGCTTATTGAACTCCAGCATCAGCGTACTGGTCCGCGTCGATTCGGCGGCATCGGAAACAACCTCGCCGCAGGCCGGACAGAAATCGCCCGTCACCGCCGGAATGACCGTGCTCTCGCCCTTATAGACATACGACATGTCGCGAGTATCGTGGACCAACTCCGCCTCGGCACAAATTGGACATCTCATCGTCATAGCTCCTTGGTCATAGCTCCTTGAAGGACACAATCAGCACATCGTCGATGACCGTGAGCTTCAAATAAACCTCTCCGGCTTCAGTCATAGGCCGGTAAACGTCTTGCCAAATCCGGTGGTCGGCATGGGTCGTCATCGACTTGTAAAAGTCCTGCTGGGTCAGCCCCAATACGACGGCTACAATCCCATTGAAATCGAAGCCCAGAGCTGCGCCACCGACTCGCGCCGTGAAGGTCGAACGAACCCTGCCTTCATGAATCAGCTTTTTGACCGTGGAAAGCGGACAATGGGCCGTGCGCTTTTCCATACTCAATAATAACCTATTTGGTTATTGCGAAGTTGGCACGCGGAGACATCCTGGAACCCTAGGATTTCACCGCCTCCGCTTTGCCCGCCCTGCAATCGGATATGCTACGGAAATCCGGTGAGGCGCGAATGCAAAATCGACAAACTGTGGACGTAAGCCGTTTCAATCCGAATCGAACGCTGCCTTACTCGCTGCGGCTTACCGACTTTCAAATCGCGATGCAGGATGTCTACGACTTTCTTTTCGATGTAAACACTTTCTTCCTTGATCGTGGCCTTCCACGATTGGAAGATCTGCTTCGCGCCGCGAACATGTCCGGCTTGCTCTCGGACATGCTGACAGCGAGTGTGGCCAAACATTCCAGAACACTAGTGCAGAACAAATATCACAACGGTCATCCAGATCTTTTGATCGGCGAAAAGTATCCCAATAACGCGGCGCAGGCGGGCGAGGACGGAATCGAAATAAAGGCAACCACAAAGAAGGGCGGGGCCGTCGATACTCACGGCGGTCGCGACCAATGGATGTGCGTCTTCGTCTACCAGGTCGACGCAAATACCGAGCCCGCCCAGGACCGCCGTCCACTCCAATTCACCGAGGTCTATCTCTCACAGGTGACGGTGTCGGATTTCAGAAAAAATGCGCGCGGAGAACTCGGCACGCGGACCGCTACTCTACACCGCGATGGCATCAAAAAGCTCCGAACCGATTGGGTCTACAAGCTGGATCAGGCTTAAGGGTCCAATAGCTTCCGCCGCCATTGTCGCATAGACAGCGTCTTTTTCGACTCCGATGCTTTCATAGCCCACTGCATTGCAGGCGGCCAGCGTCGAACCCGAACCGGCAAATGGATCGAGAACAATTCCCTTTCCAAGCGGCAGCGACGCATAGACGAGTTGGCGCAGGAACAACTGCGGTTTCAAGGAGGGGTGATCGGCCAATCTTCGTTCTCGCTGCGTTGTCGGGCTGGACCGAATGACATCGCCAAAAGGCCTTTCCTCCGATATCCTTCGCCAGCCACCCGTATTCCAGCGGCGAAGATTGTCTTGAACTCTGCCGTCCAGCGGTTTTCTCGCGATGACCCACGGCTCCCACATGGAGCGTGGCATCACACTTACGCCGCTGAACTCTTCGTGTGCGTTCTTGGGTCGGTCTCCGCCTCTCATCGTCATCGTCAATCGCACGATCGAACCCCGTATCTCGAACCCGCTGCTGGCGAAGGCCGAAGAAACCAGATGCGCCAACAGGGGGTTGCTCGCAATCGCCACATTTCCGCCCGGAACCAGCACTCGATGTATCAACTTCGCCAGGGTTTTAAATGAGACCTGCAAAGTGGCGCGCTCTTCGTCACTCAAAATTGAGAACCGCGGCAATGGAGACCTCTGATGGCCGTCGAACGACGGCGGAATCCGCCACACGCCACCCTTCCCGGCACGTAGTTTCGTCTGCTCTTTCGCGGTGTACTCATGCAAGCCATAGGGCGGGTCAGTAATGACCGCATGAATGGAATTGTCACTCCGAGACGACAGCCAACTTCTGCAATCGGCTTCGTAAAGAGTTGCCAGCCCTATCTTCGTGGATTCAACGCGTTCAACATTCCTCTGAACTTCTTTAATACCCGTCAAGGCATAACGACCCTTTAGTGTCCGCACAAAGCGGCCCGGTGTATTGATATTCAGATAGGAACGCACAGACGACGCTGGCACCTCTCCGAGTTCCGTCGCAACAAACGCGTAAATCTCTCCCAGAGACGCGCTCCCCACCGTCCGCAAATAGGCGACAATGGCATCTCTCACTTGACCAGGCGCGTTGCTCATCTTCTTAAAGTACAGCGTTTGACGTCTAGACGTCAACCAAATATATTTCTCATACAAAGTGTGCCGAGCTGTTCCGAAGAACGCCTCCATAAACCACGTCTCAAGACGAGACGTGGGCCACTCGTCAGACGTGTTATACCCAATCATGTCTCCAGTCCGACTCTTTATTGTCGCTGCCCTTCTGACACTTCCGCTCACTGCGCAGACCACCCACACCCTGCTCGCCACGCCAACCACAATCGCCTGGGGCTACTACTCCGCCCACGCCAAGCCGGTACTCACTGTCCACTCCGGCGACACGATCGTTATGCAGACCGCCTCTACCTGCGGCCCGCCTCAGCGGCTGATCGCGCAAGGCGTCCCGGCGGCGTCGATCCCCGCATGGCTTGGCGAGGTCTATGACAAAGTTCCGCAGAGCGAGCGCGGCCCCGGCGGCCACATTCTTACCGGCCCGGTTGCGGTCGCCGAAGCCGAGCCGGGCGACGTGCTCGAAGTCCGCATCCTCAAAGTGCAGATCGACACCGACTTCGCCTGCAACGGCTTCAGCGCCGGGCGCGGCTTCCTGCCCGACGACTTTCCCTACGGCCACAGCAAAATCATCCCGCTCGACCGCACGAAGATGGTCGCCAACTTTGCCCCCGGCATCACCATCCCCTTGCACCCGTTTTTCGGCTCGATGGGCATCGCGCCGCCCGAGTCCGCCGGCAAGTGGAACTCCGCGCCGCCCTGGATGCACGGCGGCAACATGGACAACAAGGAACTTACCGCCGGTGCCGTCGTCTTCTACCCCGTCCACGCTTCCGGTGCGCTCTTTGAAGCGGGTGACGGACACGCCGGGCAAGGCAACGGCGAGGTCGATATTACGGCGCTTGAAACCTTCCTGACAGGCACATTTCAGTTCATCGTCCACAAGGGCGAAGCGAGCAAGGAGCATCTCCTTTGGCCGCGCGCCGAGACGACCACCGCCTACATCGCCATGGGCTTCCACGAAGACCTCGTCAAGGCCACCGAAATGGCCGTCCGGAACATGATTGCGTTTCTGAGCGAGCAGAATCCGGACTTTCCACACCTCTCGCGCGACGACGCCTACGCGCTCATCTCGACGGCTTGCGACGTAGATATCACGCAACTCGTCGATACCAAATCGGGCGTTCATGTGATGTGCCCGAAAGCGCTTTTTACCGGCCCGCGCCTCGCACCCTCTGGACGCCCGTGACGTTTTGCAACTAACGGGTCTACTATGGGTCTAATCCATTGAGGGCCAGACCAGGGCGAAGGCTGCCGGGCTGGAATCCTCTCCTCGCTGTTCTCGCAACCCGCATAATGGACGCGGGCATCGAAGGATGGCCGGACAGGTAAGAAAATGACGACGTCGCGGAATTTTGTTTCCAAGTTCTCAACGATCGCTTTGGCCGCCGCGCTCTGCGCTCTGCCAGCGGCCATCTCTGCACAAGATGACGGCTATCCGCAGGGCAATGGCTATCCGCAAGGCAATAGCTATCCGCAAGACAACGGATATCAGCAAGACAACGGATATCAGCAAGATAACGGATATCAGCGGAACAACGGATACACGCAGAACGACGATCAGCAGACCATAGAAACCGCGCCTCCTGCCATCCCCGAATATGACCAGCCGCCCATTCCGGGCGACGGCTACATCTGGACGCCCGGATATTGGGCCTGGACTGGGTACGGCTATCAATGGGATGAGGGCGCGTGGGTTGAACCGCCTTATATTAATGCGCTTTGGACGCCCGGCTGGTGGGGCTACGGCGGCTACGGCGGTGGCTATTTCTGGAACGCGGGTTATTGGGGTTCAAGTATCGGCTATTACGGCGGCATCAACTACGGCTTCGGCTACTTCGGCAGCGGCTTCTACGGCGGGTACTGGGGCGGCGGACGCTTCTTCTACAACAGCGCTTACTGCAACTTCGGCTACGGCTTCCGCGGGGAGCGTTATGAGCATCGCTATCAGGGCTTCAACGGTCGGCCTGGCGGAGCGGCGTTCAACAGCCACCCGCCGATCCAGTACACCGGACGCAATGGCGGAGGCTTCAACCACGGCTCGACGAACTCGACGAGTTCGACGATTAATGGCCGCGGCGTTGAAGGCAACCGCAACCTCGGCAACAATCGTGGCCTTGAAAACCGTGGCGGTGCGGACCGGAACCTCAACCAGGGACGGCAAGGCTTCTACCACAACCCCGGTCAAGTTCAGCAGGGCTCCAACCGGGATGCTGGCCAGCATCAGCAGGGTTTCAACCGTAACGCTGGTCCGGGTCAGCAGGGCTTCGCGGGAACTCACAACGACATCATCCGCGCACCCCAGGTCAACTCGTATGGCACTACCACCCGCGAAGGCTTTGGCGGCAATCGTTACGGATCACCGGCAACCGCTCCACGCAGCTACTCCGCTCCGGCACAAAGCTATGGGGGAGGCGGTCGCACCTACTCCGCTCCGGCACAAAGCTATGGTGGAGGCAGCCGCACCTACTCCGCTCCGGCGCAAAGCTACGGCGGAGGCGGCCGCACATACTCCGCGCCAACGCAAAGCTATGGCGGAGGCGGTCGTAGCTACTCGGCGCCAGCATCCGGCGGCGGCGGCGGTCGCAGTTATTCTGCGCCAGCACCCAGCGGCGGAGGCGGCCACGTGAGCGCTCCGAGCGGCGGCGGCGGTCGCCACTAACTTCAAAGGGCGCAAAAGAAGAAGGGCTGAGGACAACTTCCTCAGCCCTTCTTCTTTGCACGAGTCTTCTTTCTGTCATTCCGCAGCGGAGGAATCTGCATTTCGTCCGAACCCCGCAAAAGCTGGGTGTCCCTGTCCGGAATTTCGAGCATAGGTTTTTCGTTAGCCCCAACCCTCGCGGGAGTCGAGAATCAGCACGAATCTCAACGCCAGCCTTACCCTTCGGCCAACTCAACCACCATCGCCGCAATCCGCTGCAACGCTCCCGGATGCGCCAGACGCTTCGCATTCGCCCCCATGCGCTCCAGCAATCCCCGGTTTTCAAGCAGTCGTTTCAACTCCGCAAGCAATCTATCGGCTGTAAGATCTGACTGGTGCATCAACACCGCCGCTCCCGACTCCGCAAAGCATTCCGCGTTCTTACTCTGATGATCATCCGCAGCCTGCGGAAACGGGACCAGCAGCGAAGGCTTCCCCGCCGCCGCAAGCTCGGCAACCGTGCTCCCCGCTCGCGCCAACACCAGATCGCACTCCGCAAACTGCGCGGGCATGTCCTCTAGAAACGGAAGGACCACCCATCGTCCTGGATCGGCCCCACTCGCGGCGTATGCAGCCAGAGTCGTCTCCAGGTGTCGCACCCCTGCCTGATGGACGATTGACAACCCCGGCACGGCGTCGAGCAGACGCGCAGCAATCAGGGGCAGCGTCTCATTGAAGACCCGCGCGCCCTGGCTCCCGGCCGTCACCAACAGCCGCGGCAAGGCCCCCACGGCGCGCGCTGGAATTTCAAAAATTTCCTGCCGCACTGGCACGCCCGTTACAGTCGCGTTATGGAAATATCGCGTCGTCCGCGCAAAGCTCACCGCCGCAGCGCTCACCCGTTTGCCGACCAGGCGATTCGCCAAACCCGGCACCGCATTCGGCTCATAAGCCAGGGTCGGCAGGCGCAGCGTCAGGGCCGCCATCATCGCTGGCCCGCTCGCGTATCCGCCCACACCAACCACCACCTGCGGTCGAAACTCCCGCAGCAGTTTCATACATTGCACCACGCCAAACGGGAGGTCCAGCAGCGTGCGGGAGCGCGTCATCAAACTCACATTCTTCAACTGTCCGGATTGCACCAGCTCCAGCCGAAACCCCGCCTGCGGCACCAGCTTAGTCTCCAACCCGCGCGCGGTGCCCACAAACCGCACCTCGGCCTCGTGCCGGTCGCGCAACTCGCGCCCAATCGCCAACGCCGGAATCACATGCCCGCCGGTGCCCCCACCCGCAATCAGGACCCGCAGCGTGCTGCTCGCTGTTTCCTGTTTCCTGATTCCTGTTTCCTGCACTAGTCGATCTCGCGCGTCACGTTGAGCAGCACACCCATGCTCGCGAGCATGACGAACACGCTCGTCCCGCCCGATGAAATAAACGGCAGAGGAATGCCCTTGGTCGGCACCAGCGCAATCACCACGCTCATGTTGAAGAACGCCTGAACCAGGATCGCCGTGGTGAGGCCGAACGCGAGGAAGCGCGCAAATGGATCGGTCGAAAGAAAGGCCGCGCGCAAACCGCGATAGCCCAGAAAACAGAACAGACCCACGATGCAGACAGCGCCGATCAGTCCCAACTCTTCGCAAATATTCGCGAAAATGAAGTCGGTGTGCGGCTCGGGGAGATAGAAAAGTTTTTGCTGCCCTTCCATCAATCCCAGACCGTGAATGCCACCAGTACTCACGGCAATCAGCGACTGCATAATGTGAAAGCCCGCGCCCTTGGGGTCGGCCTCGGGATTCAAGAAAGCCTTTAGGCGCGCCAATCGAAACGCCACACGGAACAGCATGTAATACATCACCGGGGCCGCGGCCACGATCGCCAGCAAGAACCACTTCATCTGCAACCCCGCCAGATAAAGCATCGCAAACAGCACCGCCACGCACACCAGAGCGGTGCCCAGGTCCGGCTCCTTCAAGATCAGGCCAATAAATACCAGCGGCGGCAGCACGGCGCGCAGAATCGTCCCCTTGAAGTCGTCCATGGTATGTACGCGTGTTTGTAGAAACCAGGCCAGAAACAACACGATGACCGGCTTCGCCAACTCCGACGGTTGCAGCGTTGTGCCCGCGACCCGCACCCAACGGTGCGCTCCGTTCATGCCACCCATCGCAAACACCACCATCAACAGCAGGCCCGTTACAGCCATTAGCGGAAAGATCAATTTGGGGTTGTTGTACTTTCTGTAGTCGACGCGCATCAACGCAAACAAGGCGACCATTCCCAACGCGACCCACAGCGCCTGCTTTGCGACGAACGCATACGACGACCCCGCCGTGGCCTTCGCCATCACGGCCGACGCGGAGAACACCATCACCAGCCCGAATAGCGCCAGCAACAACACCGTACCGAACAACCACTTGTCGACACCGACCCGCTTCGCCATCGCTACCTCCCGCTGTTCACAACTTAAAATTCATGACTCAAACTGTGACCAACCTCTTCGCTTAACAGCTCGGGGTCATCGCTCCTAAGAACCGCTCTCGTCAAGCTTCCACACCAATTCTTTGAACACCCGTCCGCGATGCTCGTAGTTCTCGAACTGATCGAAACTCGCGCACGCCGGGGCCAATAGCACCGTGTCGCCCGCGACGGCGTTTCGATGCGCGAGCGCCACCGCCCGCTCCATCGTTTCCGCACTCTCTATCTTCACGGCCCCGGTGAGTTGACGCTCAATCTTTTCCGCCGCTGAACCAATGGTGATAACCGTCTTCACGCGCTCGCGCAATAATGGCACCATCGTGGCGTAGTCCGAGTCCTTATCCTTCCCGCCGAGAATGAGTTGAATGCCACCCGCAAACGACTCGATCGCTTTCACCGTCGCGTCCACGTTCGTCGCCTTCGAATCGTTGAAGTAGCGCACACCATTCAACTCACGCACAAACTCCAGGCGATGCTCTACAGCCCTGAACGCCGCCACAGCAGCGCGAATTGTCGCACTCGGCACGCCTGCCAGTCGCGCCGCGCAAACCGCCGCCAAGACATTCTCGACGTTATGCGCGCCAGTAAGCGAAATCTCCGCAACCGGCATCACCGGTTCAGCCTGTGCACCCTCGCTCGGCTTGAAGAAAATGCTTTCGCCGTGCACGAACGCCCCTTGCTTTACCTGCCGCCGCGGGCTGAACCAATAAATCTGCGCCTTCGTTTTCGCGGCCACCATTTGCGTCGCCTTGTCCTCGGCGTTCAGCACCAGGAAGTCATCCTTCGTCTGCCGCTCCGTGATGCGTGCCTTCGCCGCCGCATACGCTTCGAAACTTCCATGCCGGTCCAAGTGGTCGGGCGTGATGTTCAATACCACCGCAATGTGCGGTCGAAACTCGACAACGGTCTCCAACTGAAAACTCGAAACCTCCAGCACACTCCAAACTTTTTGGTTGTCATTCGGTTGTTCCTGGTTGTCATTCCGCAACGTAGCGGAGGAATCGGCTTCTCGCACGGAGCGGTGAGCACGCTCCACACGCTCCGCCGCCATCTCCGTCACCGGACGCCCAATGTTTCCACCCACCAGAGTCGGTCGCCCATCCGCCTTCAAAATCTCACCTAGTAAAGTCGTTGTCGTGGTCTTTCCATTCGACCCCGTAATCGCCATCACTTCGCCCTGCAAGAACCGCCACCCCAACTCAAGCTCGCCAATGATCGGCATCCCCAGCGCGCGGACCTGTTTCAGTTCCGGCGTGGACATCGGCACGCCCGGGCTTACAACAATGAGATCCTGTCGCCGAAACGTCAGCAGCCCATGACTCCCGGCCTCAACGGTGATTCCTTCTGCGATCAGTCCCGGCAACTCCGCAATCAGCGTCGCAGATCGCGCATCGCTCACCGTTACCCGCGCTCCGCGCTCCTTCAAAAAGCGGGCCGCCGCGAGACCGCTTTTGCCGAGTCCTACCACCAGTACGCGCTTGTTCTGAAGCTCCACGAGTTACCTCAACTTCAATGTCGTCAGCGCAAAAAGCGCAAACACCAACGCCATAATCCAGAACCGTGTAATTACCTTCGACTCCGACCACCCAATCAACTCGAAGTGATGGTGTATCGGGGCCATCTTGAATATCCTTTTTCCGCCGCGCAGCTTATAACTGCCCACCTGCAAAATAACGCTGACCGCCTCGAGAATAAATACCCCTCCAATAAACGGCAGCAGTAACTCCTGCTTGATAATCACCGCCACCGTCGCGATCGCTCCGCCTAGCGCCAGCGAACCCACGTCGCCCATAAAAATTTCCGCCGGATGCGCGTTATACCAAAGAAATCCAATGCTCGCTCCCACCATGGCACTGCAGAAAATCGTGACCTCAGTCACCATGGGCATGCGTTGCAATTCTAGATAATCGGAGAACACGGCGTGGCCACTTACATAGGTCAGTACCGCCAGAGCGCCAGCGGCAATAATCGTGCATCCGATTGCCAGCCCATCCAGTCCGTCGGTCAGGTTCACGGCATTGCTCGAAAAAGTAATTACCAGCATGACAAAAACAATGAACGGCAAATAGGCCAGCGGCCAGAAGTGCGCCGTGTGCAGCAGGCTATCGATGATCAGGTTGGGTCTGTAGCCTTTGATGAACGGCACCATCAATCGCGTCGAGTACGAACCCTGCCCCTGAAGCACCAGCAGCGTCACTGCCACTGCGGCGCTCACTAGAAACTGCAGGCTCAGCTTCTGTATGGCGGTCAAACCCTCGCTCCGCTTGTGCAGGACTTTGATGTAATCGTCCGCAAATCCAATCGCACCAAACGCCAGCGTGGATGCCATCACCAGCCATACCAGAGGGTTCGAAAGGTCACTCCACAACAGCGTCGGGACGAGAATCGAAATGCAGATCAGTACGCCGCCCATGGTGGGTGTGCCGCCTTTTTTATGGTGGCTTTGCGGACCGTCTTCGCGAATGTACTGCCCAATCTGAAACTCCCGCAACCGCTCAATCACGAAGGGCCCAATCAGCAAGCCGATCAGCAGCGCCGTCAGCCCCGCGAACACGCAGCGAAACGTCACATACCGGAAAATCCGGAAGAGATGGGAGTACTGAAACAACTTTTGATACAACAACCAATAGAGCAACGATCTGCCTCGCTTGCCAACCTAAATCTCACGCTCATCTTACTGCCCGAAAAAACACGCGCCCATCTTCTCGACGGCTTCATCGACGCTAAGGGGGGTCGCTCACCGCCCGCGTATTTTGCAACCCATCGAGGGCACCCTCCAACCGGACGCCCCGCGATGCCTTCAACAGCACAACATCCCCAACGCGCAGATTCGCGGCCAGCCATTCACCTGCGGCCTCCGGCGTCTCGACGAACTCCGCGGACAGGCCGCCATCTCGCGCCGCATCCACCAATCGCCGCGCAAGTCCGCGTACCCCGACGACGATGTCGATCCCCACCCGCGCCATCGCTTCTCCGCAGAGCGCGTGCATCGCGCCAGACTCCGGCCCAAGTTCCAGCATTTCACCCGCAACCACTATGCGCCGTTCGGCCGCAACACTCATCAGCGCGTCGACCATCGACTCCAACGCCTTGGGGTTCGAGTTGTACGAATCGTTGATGATTCGCGCGCCGTTCAATTCGATTACCTCGCCACGCTTCGCCGACGGGCTCATCTCCTCAAGCGCGGTACAGCAGGCCGCGAGCTTCATCCCGCTGCGCAGCCCCACCGCAATTGCGGCCAGCGCGTTCAGCACATTGTGCCTTCCCATCAGGGCCAAATGGATGTTTCGCCGTTCGCCGCGCGCAACCACGGTGAACCGTGAACCCTCAAGTCCCGCTTTCACCACATTCTCCGCGCAAACATCCGGCTTCCCATGCGTTCCGTAAAACATGGTGCGTGCGCCGAGACCGCGGCCAAACGCCGCAACGCGCGGATCGTCACTATTCAACACAGCGACTCCGTCGTCCGGCAGCGCTTCAATCAGTTCATATTTGGCACGCGCGATGCCGGCAATACCATC
>JBBRCA010000087.1:0-12178 GCA_038205325.1 Terriglobales bacterium
ACCGTCCCGCGGCTGTATCGCGTGGCGAAATCCGGCGGCCGTTACGATCGTTCGCTGGCGTTCCTTGAAGCTGCGAAGAAAGAATCGGCGGAAGATCCCGACGGGCCTCTGGTGACCAAGACCGGAATCATCGTCGGCATGGGCGAGGAGATGCACGAACTGCTCGGCGTCTTCCGCGACCTCGCCGACCGCAGGGTCGATATTTTGACCATCGGACAGTACCTGCGCCCCTCGCGCGACCATCTGCCCATGTCGCGCTTCTACACGCCGGACGAGTTTGCATTCTTAAAGCATGAGGCCCTGGCGATGGGCTTCCGCCATGTGGAGAGCGGGCCACTGGTGCGCTCAAGCTACCACGCGCACGAGCAGGCGCAAAGCACAGGGCTGGCCTAGAAGCCGATCACCCTTCCGCGGACTTTGTTGATGTTGCGGCGGTCTTGCTTCGTCGGTCGACCCGCCGGCATCTCTCCAGACACCATCATCGCCTTGCGCTCTTCCGCGACCTTCTGCCGAAGCGCGCGACTGGCTTCGGTCTCGCGATAGAGCGTTTGCGCGACAGTCGCGGGGCCGCGCACAGGACTGAGTTGCAGCACTTCAACCACGAAGTCGCCGCCTTCGTTGTGGATGTTTAGCATGTCGCCGACGCGGACATCGCGGGCGGGTTTGGCAGCGTGGCCGTTAGAAGAAATCCTGCCCAGGTCGCAGGCCGTCGACGCTTCCGAGCGCGTCTTGAAGAAGCGCGCCGCCCATAACCACTTGTCGATTCTTACGTTGTCCATGTTGATTCAATCCGCCGCAAGGCTTGTGATCTTTCCCACTTCAACCAGCGTTGAATAAAACGTCGCTCCGCCACCGATGTCGGTGAGCACTTGACTCGTCAGCGCGTTGACGTTGGCGCCGTCCCGCGAAAGCTTTTGCCAGTCAAGCCGCGCGGAAACCACACCGGGTCCGACCTTCGCATCCCCGTTTGCGCCGACCAGCGCGGTCAGCGTGATGCGACCGCGGTCGTTCCAGATTTGGACCTCGTCCCCGGTCGCGATGTGGCGCGGCGCGGCGTCGGTCGAGTGCATCTCCAACAGACCCGCCGTGCGGCGCTCCATATGTTGATGCGTGGGCAGGTTGGCAAAGGTGCTGTTCATATAGTTGTCGGCTTTGCGACCGAGGAACTCGAGCGAAAACTTTGCGCTCCGATTCACTCCGCCGCGCGACTCGCGCGGCGCAATGAACTCCGGCAGCGGAAGCAGTTCGGCCTTGCCGCTGGGCGTGCGAAACCATTCGGGCGAACTGAAAGGGAGCGACTCGCCGTGTGCGTTCACGGGCAGCGTCAACGGGACGTGATTCTCGCGTTCGAGGCGTTCTTTAGTGATTCCCGCGAACCACGGATGCGGCGTGTCGAGCGCCTGAGCGATGAGCGCGTCGGTGTCGTCCTCAAACGCAGCTTCGGTGAATCCCATGCGGCGTCCGAGGGCGGCGAAGAGGTCCACGTTTGAACGCGCTTCGCCCAGCGGCTCGATGGCGCGCTCCGAAATTTGCGCGAAGAGATGGCCATACGCGCCCATCACGTCTTTGGCTTCGAGGAAAGTGGTGGCGGGGAGCAGGATGTCGGCGTAGTCGGCGGTGTCGGTGAAGAACTGTTCATGAACCACGGTGAACAGGTCGTCGCGGCGCAAGCCCGCGAGCACGCGGTTGGAGTCGGGCGCAACGGTGGCGGCGTTGCAGTTGTAGACAAAGAGCGCTTTCACGGATGGACCGTCGGAAGTTTGTGCCGCAGCCTCCCGGGTCCGAAAATCCGGACCCGGGCCACCCAGTTCAGTGGCTTGTCCAAAAGCGGGGTGCCCCATGTCTGGATTTTCAGACATGGGTTCTCGCAGTCCCAACGTCGTCAGCGCGTGGCCAAGCGTGTTCATGTTGATGACGCGAGCGGCGCGACCCAGTGGACTCGCCTTCATCAACTCCGGCATCTGCAGCTTAGCGGTGTTCCACGGAAACGATCCGCTGGTCGAAAGTTGCATCCCACCGCCGCGCTGCTTCCAGCTTCCAGTAATGAGCGGAAGCATGGCGACGAGGCGCGCGGCGGTTCCGCCATTCTCGGCGCGCTGAATGCCGTAATTCAGGCGAATCGCCGCCGGTGCGCGGCCCTCGCGCCCGGCACGTCCATAGGCCAGCGCAAGGCGTTCAATCGTTTCGGCTGCTATTCCGGTTGTCGCTGCCACCTGTATGGGCGAATGTTTCTCAAGCAGAGCGTGCGCGCGCAACTCTTCCCAGCCCATTGTGCATTCGCGCAAATACGCGGCGTCTTCATAGCCGTCGCGAAACAGCACGTGCATGATTGCCAGCGCGAGCAGAACATCCGTCCCTGGATGGATGACGAGATGCTCGTCGGCCAGCGCCGCGGTGCGCGTTCTGTAGGGGTCGATGACGACTAGCTTCGCGCCCTTGCGCCGGGCCTCTTCGATGAACGGCCACAGATGCACATTGTTTCCGTGAATGTTTGCGCCCCACGCGATGATCAGACCCGCGTGCGCGAAGTCCTGTGGCGTGGTTCCGAGCTTGATGCCGTAGACGTTGAGGAGAGCCTGGCCGCCGGCGGTCGAACAGATGGTGCGGTCGAGCTGCGATGCGCCGAGACGGTAGAAAAACCTCCGGTCCATCGACCCGTTGCCCAGTTGTCCGATCGTTCCCGCATAGCTGTAAGGCAGAATGCTCTCAGAGCCAAACTCGACCGAGACCGATTTGAGTTTGGCCGCGATTTCATCCAGTGCTTCGTCCCACGAAATGCGCTCGAAGGCTTCCGTCTCGCGGCCCTGCCGCAGCGGGCCTTTCCGCAGGCCGGGTTTGCGACGCATGGGATACAGCAGGCGGTCTGGAGAGTAGACGCGGTCGAGATAGCGCGCCACTTTGCCGCACAGAAAACCGCGCGTGACGGGATGTGTAGGATCGCCCTGGATCTTTGTCGCGCGGCCTGTCAACGTATCGACCGTCACCAGAACGCCGCAGGAGTCGGGGCAGTCGTGGGTGCAGACGGCGTGTACAATTTTCGCTCCTGACGCAGCCGGGGTCATGACAAGATTGTATGCGCCCCACATTCACATTTCCGATTGGAGTTCACGATGCGTCTCAAACGTCTTTTCGCCCTCCCTCTGTTCTCCGTTCTTCTCGCGCTGCCCATGGCCGGACAAAAATCTCCCTCCACAGATTCTGAAGCCGGGAGCATTCGCGCGGTACTCACCAAACAGGCCGCCGACTGGAACCACGGCGACCTCAACGCCTTTGCGGCGGGCTATAAGAACTCGCCGGACATTCTATTCGTCGGCTCAACCGTGCGGCGTGGCTACCAGGGCATGATCGAGAGCTATCGCAAGAATTATCCAAACAAATCCGCGATGGGCGTGCTCACGTTCTCAAACGTCGAAGTCCATCCGCTGGACGCACGCTTCGCGACGGTCATCGGCAACTTCCATCTCGAACGCACGGCTGCCGGAGGCGGCAACGCCGACGGTTTCTACTCGCTGGTACTGGAAAAAACGGCGGCCGGATGGAAGATCGTTCTCGACCACTCCACTGAGACAGCACCGAAGTAGGCGTATTTGCGGGGTTGCGACGATACAATCCGCGCATGGGATTTGTGGCCAGGGCGAGTTTCATGTGGCGGCTGCGCACACGCACCCTTGCGCTGGGCGAACGCACGCTGTTGATGGCCATCGTCAACCTGTCCCCGGACAGTTTTTCCGGCGACGGGCTCGCAGATGCGGGCGTCGATGTCGCTGTACATATTGCTATTGAGCGTCTTGAAGGCGGCGCGGACATTCTCGATTTCGGCGCGGAGTCCACGCGTCCCGGCGCGAAGCCGCTAAGCGCGGACGCCGAGCAGGCGCGGCTGCTGCCGGTGCTCGAAGCGGTGCTGCGCGAGCGGCCTCATGCGGTGATTTCCGTCGATACATATCACGCAGCAACGGCGCGCGCCGCCGCACGCGCGGGAGCGGAGATCGTCAACGATGTCTCTGGCCTGCTGTGGGACGAGGGCATGGCGGCGGCGGTCGCCGAGACGCGCATGGGTCTGGTGTTGATGCATACGCGAGGACGGCCAGCGCAGTGGCGCGCTCAGGCTCCGCTTGCACCGAACGATGTAGTGCCGCTGGTGCTTTCCGGTTTGCAAGAACGGCTGGAAGTCGCGCAAGCTGCGGGCATTGCATGGAACAGTATCGTAGTCGATCCGGGCTTCGGCTTCGGCAAATTGGGCCGCGAGAACTTTGCGCTACTGGCCGGTTTCGCGCGGCTCAACGAGTTGGGCAGGCCGCTGCTGGCGGGCCTTTCACGAAAAGGGTTTCTGGGCGATGAGGTCGCGCCCTTGAACGCTGCATCACGCCTCAACGCAACCCTGGCCGCCAATGTCGCGGCGATTCTTGCTGGAGCGCACATCGTGCGGGTCCATGACCTTCAGCAAGCTCGCGAGGCCGCCGCGATTGCCGATGCGGTAAAAGCAGTGAGTAAGGAGTAGAGAGTAGGAAATCTTTACTCCTTACTCACTACTCACTGCCTCATCACACCGTCAACACTTCCTTCTCTTTCGCCTTGAACAGCTCTTCCACCCGCTTGATCTCGCTGTCGGTGAGTTGTTGAATCTCTTCGTTGGAGCGCTTCTCGTCGTCGGCGGAAATCAGCTTGTCTTTAGCGGTCTTCTTGACGGTCTCGTTGCCATCGCGGCGGATGTTGCGGATCGAGGTTTTGTGGTCCTCCAGCACGCCCGCCAGGTGTTTGACGGCCTCTTTGCGGCGATCTTCGGTCATAGGAGGGATGGGCACTCGAATGATTTTCCCGTCATGCATCGGGTTGAAGCCCTGCCCCGAGGTGCGGATCGCCTTCTCAATCGCCCCGACCAGCGAAATTTCCCACGGCTGGACGAGAATCAGGTTCGCCTCGGGCGTGGTCACCTGCGCCACTTGGGCGACGGGGGTGTCCGTGCCGTAGTAGTCGACCTTCACTTGGTCGAGCATGTGAACCGAAGCCCGTCCGGTGCGCACGCTCAGCAGGTTGGCCCGAAAATCTTCCACCGTTTTGTCCATGCGCGTTTTCAACTGGTCGTACAAACCTTTCAGGGGTTCGATGTTTGCCATTGCGGAAGCCATGATTCGAGTTCTCCTTCGTTCAAGAAAAGTAGTTTACAGGGTTTCGGGCCCACATCCGCTGCGCCTCCTAAGGTTGCCTCCGTGACGTCTTTTTGTTCGAAAATTCTATACGGTGATTGCAAGTGGCGAAATGCGAAAAGAGTGGTGGAGGCTGTATTGACTTGACCGTATCCTGCATCCTAGAATGGGAATACGTCCCGCGGTTCGTCGCTTTTACAGGAATTGAACGAACCGCCAGCCAGCACTGAATCATGCGAAGGATGCCCATTGGGGCCTCTAACGAGAATAAGGATCATAGTTTAGTTATGAAAAAATCATTGTTGCTCGCCGCTCTCGCCTTTGCCCTTACTGTTGCACTTCCCGCGCGCGCACAGAGCGGATGTGACGATTCTCCCGAAAATCCGACGCTGATCCTCGCCGGTCTCGCAGGCGGTGCCTTCGCCGTGTCCTCCTTGCGCACACGGATGCGCGCTCGCCGCTCCCACAAGAAGTAGTTACACGCCCTACCCTTATACGCAAAAAATCAGCGGTCATGCGGTTAAATGGCCCGATGATACTGTTCTGCCTGTTTTCGTACGTCAGAGACTTGTGGTCGAACCGCATCCCTATCCCGAAGTGCTAAAACCTAAAATAGCGCCGCAGCCCTCAATGGCTCAGCAGCCCCGAACGGCGCCGCAGCCTAAAATAGCGCCGCGGCCCCGGACAGCGCTTAAGCCCCACATCGTGGTCGCGTTGGCCTGCCTGTGCGCCGCCGTCGGGCTGTTCACTATCCATGGCGCGGTCGCGGCGTTACTGGTCATCTGGCGGGACGACGATTTGAAGTCCATGGGCCTGGTTGTCCCCTTCGTCGTCGCCGGCCTCATCCTGCGGGCGTGGCGCAAGATCGGTTGGCGCGCCGAGGGCTCTTGGTGGGGCTTCGCACTCTTGGCCGGAACGGCCCTGATCGTCTTTCTGCGCACGCAAACTCTGCTCATCGTGACCGTCGACAAAGGCTGGCTGGTGCAAATCCCGCCTCTGCCGCTGGTTGCGATCCTCTACGCCGCGGCCCTGACGCTCATCTTCGGCGGAAAGCGCTTGCTGCGCGAGGCGTGGTTCCCTGTTCTGTTGATGGCGGCCGTGATCCCAGTGCCACATGTGTTCAGTTCGGCCGTCGATCTCCCCTTGCAACACGCCTCGGCGACGGTGGCGCGCGCCTTCGCCCACGCGCTCGGCCAACCCCTCACCCAGGACAAGCTGCGCCTCATGTTTACGCCCGAGTTCGGAATGTTTATCGCGCCCGGATGCAACGGCATTCGCGGCGCGGTCACGCTGGGCCTCTCGGCGGTCGTCGTCGGCTACATGTACCGCTTTCGCTGGTTCGTGTACGCTCCGGTCGTCGCGGGAGCGGTCCTGCTGGGCTATCTATTCAACTTCCTGCGCCTTTGCCTGCTGGTGGTCTATTACAAAATCGCGCTGCCCTATCTTTGGCTCCAGCACCGCGCCAAGACGGCTGACTACATCATCGGCGGTTGCCTCTTTCTGGCCGCGCTGTTCATTTTCTTCGCGGTCGCAAACCGTCTGCGCCAGCAGCCGCGCGACGTGCGACCCGAAAACCCCGCCGAACCCCCGCCCGTTCGCGTTGCCGGAACGGCCGCGCTCTGGCGTTCGGCGGCGGTGCTGGCGCTTTCGGCCATTTTCGCCGTCGATACGGTTCATGCTTACCGCGAGTTCAAGCAGGATCAGGCCCTCCGCCCCACGCTGGTCGCCTTCCCACAGAAAATTGGCAACTTTACGCTGACCCGCACCTGGACCGAGACGCTCATCGAGGGCACGGTGGTCTACGCCTGGGGCGAGTACGTAGAGCCAGGCGAAATTCAACCCGGCGGCCAGCCCGGCTCCGGCGCGCACATTGCGTTCGGCATTTCGCCGCTTTTAGGCCTACACGATACGACCACCTGCCACATGGTGCGCGGTGAGAGCCCCAAGTGGGTCGGCCAGATCGACGCGCCGACCGCCGGAGGCGCCGTCTCGCTGGCGGGTACGCTCTTCAACAACGGAGCGTCACAGAAGCTCGAAGCCGCGACAGTCTGCGACCAGGACGTGTGCCGCCAGTATTCGCAAAGCACGCAGCACATAACGATGGTCTTCAACCGCCCGCGCCGCGCCACGCCGCTCGAGGCCCGGACGACGCGCCCCGTTCCGGTGCTCCTTAAGGCGGAACTGGCCGACACCAGTGTCTCCGCAGCGGTCGCGGCGGCGCAGCTCACGGAAGACATTCGGCGCTTCCTTTCCGGCGCCAATCTGCCTGCAATGACACGACCCTACAGCGTGCAATAAAAGTTATTTTGCCAACGCGCCACATTCGGAAGGGAGCGCGGGGCTTCATTTCGTACTGTGCATTTGGGAGGGAGCGTGGGGCTTTAGCCCCACGAATAGGGGCAACAAATCTAGGCCCTTTAGGGCTGGGCGTTCCCCCGAAACCCGCAGCCAGCCATAAACGCCAGTCCTGATCTCTCTTGGCTCTCCCCCAAAAGCTGTCATCTCGACCGCAGGCGCGTCTTTTGCGCCGGAGTGGAGAGACCCGCAGCTTCTCTGCGCAGCCGAATAATTTTGGGCACCACGGAAATCTGCAAGCCTCTCCACTACGCCTTCGCAAACAGCGCGAAGGCTCCGGTCGAGAGGACAGCGTCAACGGTCCTAAACAAAGATCGTGAACAGGCCCTAAGCCGCTGAGGGCAGTACCAAAGGTTTATCGGCGCTTCCCATTAAAACGCCGACAGCCTTAATCAACATGCCCCGTCAGCCGTCAAACTCACACGCCGGTATTCGCGGTTGGCCTTTAGGTCGCCTATAATCGAGTTTCCCCTTCGTCAACGCAGGGCCGAACGATTTCAAGAGCAGTGAGGGTGTGGTTATCTTTTCCGGAACACGAGTGAGCGCGAGCGCTCAGAATTTTAAGCCTCAGCCTGCGCGTCCGCGCTCAGGCCGTTTCGGCCTCATCGCCGCCGCAGTGGCGCTGGCCCTCCCCGCTCTGCACGCCCCGTTGCACGCACAGGTGCAGGCCAAACCCGCTTTCAACGCCCCCACCACGCCGGTAACGCCGCAGATTCTGTGCCAGACGCAGGTCATCGGCAATCGCCGCATCCCCAAGGAATCCGTTCTGGCGCGGCTCTTCTCCCGCCCCGGCGATGCCTACGACCCCGCGGTCGTCGAGCGCGACTTCAACTCACTCTGGAACACCGGCTACTTCGACGACGTGCGGTTCGAGCGCGTCGACGAGCCCACCTGCGTGCAACTCATCGTCTACGTCCGCGAGCGCCCCACCATCCGCGAAATCGACTACAAGGGCCTCAACGCGGTCACCCAGTCCGACGTGATGGAGCGTTTCAAAAAAGCCAAGGTGCCGCTCTCGGTCGAAAGCCAATACGACCCCACCAAAATCAAGCGCGCCGAAGTCGTCTTGCAGGAGTTGCTCGCCGAGCACGGCCACCAATTCGCCACCATCAAGACCGAAATCAAGACCCTGCCCCCGGCCGCAGTCGCGTTGACCTTCATTGTCAAAGAAGGCCCGACGGTCAAAGTCGGCAAGATCAAGTTCGACGGCAACAAGTCCATCCCCGACCGCGAACTGATCGCGGCAATGCGCAACTTGAAGCCCATCGGCCTTCCACACTCCATCATTTTCGAAAACCTCTTCGCCAAAACCTTCGACGCCAGCAAGCTCGACGAAGACGCCGAGCGCGTGCGCTACGCCTACCGCGACAAGGGCTACTTCAAAGCTCTCACCGGCGAGCCGCAGACCAACATCCGCAACGCCGGCGGCATCAATCCGTTCACGCTCCATCCGTCTACCGGCAAGCGCGTCGACATCCTCATCCCGGTCGAAGAGGGCGAGCGTTATCGCCTCGGCAGCATCACCTTTACGGGCAACAAGGCGTTTCCCAACACAAAAGCCCTGCGCGCGCAGTTCGCGCTCAAGGACGGCGAGTATTTCAATTCCTCGCTGTTCGGCAAAGGCGTTGAAGCGCTGCGCAAGGCTTACGGCCAGGGCGGCTACATCAACATGGTCGGCACCCCCGCCCCGACCATCGATGAAGCCAGGAAGACCGTCTCGCTCAACGTCGACATCGACGAAGGCAAGCAGTTTTACCTCTCGCGCATCGAGTTCACGGGCAACAGCATCACGCGCGACAAGGTTATCCGCCGCGAACTTCTGGTCGAAGAAGGCCAAGCCTACAACAGCCAGCTCGTCGACCTCTCGCTGCTGCGCCTCAATCAACTCAATTACTTTGAAACGCTGAGGGCCGACCAGGACGTCGAGACGCGCCAGAACGCCGACGCCGGCACCGTCGATCTGTTGTTGAAACTTCGCGAAAAGGGCAAGAATTCGATCGGCCTCAACGGCGGCCTGTCGGGCCTGTCCGGCTCCTTCATCGGCCTCAACTACGAAACCAACAACTTCCTCGGGCTGGGCGAAACGCTCAGCGTCACCGCCAACATCGGCGACCTCTCGCGCAACCTCAGCTTCGGTTTCACCGAGCCGTATCTGCGCAACAAGCCTGTTTCGCTCGGCATACAGGTGTTCACCTCTAAAACCGACTTCAACCCGTCCAAGAGCTTCGCGGCCACCAGCAATCAAAGCTTGAACCTGACCAACGCCCAGCAATCGTTGCTGACCAACTACAACCAGTCGTCCACCGGCCTGACAATTTCAAGCTCCACGGCGCTACGCAAGTTGTTTCGTCGCTCCGGCGTGGCGCGCGTGGGCATCTCCTACTCCCTCTCGCGCTCGGGAATCACGACCTTCAACGACAACACGCGCAATATCTTCCAGTCGCTGGCGTTCCGCTCCGGCATCGCCGGCCAGAACCAGCTCGAAGGCATTATCACGTCGGTAATTTCACCGAGCTTTACCTTCTCGACCCTCGACCGCGCGGTCGGCCCCCACAACGGCAAGGACTTCAACGCCGTATTCCAGATCGCGGGCGCGGGCGGCAACACTAAGTATTACGCGCCCACCTTGGCCTACCGCCAGTTCTTCCCGGTGAAGGGTCTCAGGATCAACCGCGAAGGTCACAATGTGCTCGGCTATCGCCTGCAATATTCAAGTATCGCGGGTTTCGGCGGCGAGGTCGCGCCGCCCTTCCAACGCATCTCCGGCGGCGGCGAAAACGATATCCGCGGCTTCGACATCCGCTCTTCCGCGCCCTATGTCTTCCTGCCCAACCGAGTGAACTTCAACCTCACCAACCCCGACGGGCAACTGGTGCCGCGCGACCCCACCAACTCCGCGCTGGGCGCCATTCAGATCCCGCTGCCCATCTACCGTCTCCAATCCATCGGCGGAGACACCAGCTTTACCGCCAACGTGGAATACCGCATCCCCATCGTGAACCAGGTGACGTTCGCCTTCTTCACCGACTTCGGCCTGGTCTTCAACACCCGACCGTCGCAGTTGCGGCAAAGCGTGCTGGGCCAATCCGTGCTCAACGCTCCACTGTACGGCTGCCCGGTGTTCAACAACGGCGCCTGCTCGGGCGGCAAGCAGGTCTCGTTCCCACTCAACCTGCGCACCGTCCCCGGAACGAACTTCGTTCCGCGCATGTCGAACGGCGCCGAGTTGCAGGTCATCCTGCCCATCGTGAACGCCCCGTTCCGCATCTTCTACGCCTACAATCCGCTGCGTCTGAACAAGACCCTGCCGCAGCAACTGGCCGTCGATCCGGCGACGTTCAGGGGCTTCTTCCCCAGCAACGGCGCAGGCCAATTCAGCTACCAGCAAGCGCTGCAGTTCTACGGAGCGGACTACATCCTGCGCGAACCCCGCAAGACCATCCGACTGACCGTCAGCACCACGTTCTAGCGCTAGTCGACCCTCGCGAATGATTCTGCGCAGTCGTTATTTCGTCCCTCACAAAATGTGCATCCTAGGTTCTTTGAGCGGTTTGAGCGATTCAGACCGCATCGACAAACGGAGGCCTAGATGGCGTTGCAAAATGTGTTGAAAGACGAACTTCGCGATATGTACAGCGCTGAGAATCAGCTCGTAAAAGCCTTGCCGAAGCTGGCGAAGGGTGCTAAAAATCCGGCACTGAAGCAGTGCTTCAGCGACCATCTGACCGAGACGAAGGGACAGATCGAACGTCTCAAGCAGGTGTTCGCTCTCCTTGGCACAAAGCCGACCGGACAGCACTGCAACGGCATGGAGGGGGTCATCGAAGAGGGCGCAGACGCCTTGGAAAAGGATGAAGAAGGGCCATCGTTCGACTCCGGCATCATCGGCGCGGCGTTGCGCACCGAGCATTACGAAATTGCTGGATATGAGGCCTGCATCGCGATAGCGAAGACCTTGGGGCTGAGTGACGTAGTGGCGTTGCTGACCGAAAATCTGAACGAAGAGCTCGCCGCAGCCAAGAAGATTAAGACGCTCGGCGAGCCCATCATGAAGGCCGCTGCCGCGCAGCCCGAAGAAGAAGAGAAGAAGCCGAAGACAGGTAAGGAAAAGTACTCGGACAAGAAGAGCAAGGAAGATGAAAAGAAGGCTGCCCAGGATTTGAAGCGAAAATAAGTGTCTCGCACGGAATACGTCGTAGCAGTTCTGGCCCCGTCAACTCGTTGGCGGGGTCAAGTTTTGTAGTCACACTGGGCCTCGGGCGCATCCCTGTTCCGTGTCCCGTATTCCCTGTTCCCTGTCCCCTGTTCCGTGTTCCGTGTCCACCACTACTCCGGCGCGCCCGAAACCATTCGGTTGACGATTTCCTGGATCACCACCGAGCGCACATGGATGCGCCGCGCAAAGTCCGGCAAAAACTCCGCAATCAAATTGCCCGCCGGGTCGGTGGCCAGCCCAATGGCGATGCGCCGCGCGGTCGATGCGCCGTCGCTCTGGATGCCGGGCACATACAGGTTGCTCAACTCCGCGCTGATCGGATAGGTCAGCAGCGTGGCGTAATTGGGCATCTTGCGGCCATCGTCGTGCTGCGCAATTACGGTGCGTTCGAGCGCATGGAGGAACCGTCGCGGGACGCTGGCGTTCTGCATGCGCCGGTAGCGCGGGTCCTGATGCGCCAGCA
>JBBRCA010000088.1:0-12117 GCA_038205325.1 Terriglobales bacterium
TTTCTGCCGACGGTGACCCCGATCGACCAGCTTGCCGAGCGCACGCTGACGATGATCACCTTCCACTGGTTCCATCTGGAGAATTGCCTCCATGTCCTGGCCGCATTTGAATGCGTAATCGGGACACTCCTCATGACGGGACGTTTTCTTCGTCTCGCGCTGGCCCTTTTGTTCTTGCAGATGCCGGGGACGTTTCTGCCATTGATTTTGCTGCCCCACGACACCTGGATCCACTTTCCGGTCTTCCCGACTTTTGAGGGGCAATACATCATCAAGAATCTCGTTCTGATTACGGCGGGCATCATCGTGGGCTCAGTATCGCGAGGCGGAAAAATTATTGCCCACCCGGAAGTTGCGATGAAGGCCGAGCGGGTCGAACTTGCGACGGAAGAACGAGCACTTCGCGCCGCAGAGGACTCGGCCCACGGAGAGAATGCGGGCGGCTCCGGAAGGCCTTAAGGTGCGGCCCCATGAAAGAAAAGCACGGCGGTGTCGTCGAAATGACAATACGATGACATTGGACGGAGACCGCCGTGACACGCGCCCGCCTCGGCGGTGACATCCTACAAGGTGGACTAGTCTGAATGAGAGAGGTTTTCCCGTGACCGAGGCGTACATCAACCGGATTGCCACCGCTGTGCCGGAGCACGATGTCCATCAGGCGTTTGTAGACTTCGCCGACGGGATGCTCGAAGACCCTCGCGTGAAGCCCGTGTTTCAACGTATGGCGCAGCGGTCTGGGATCGCGAGCCGCTACTCCGTGTTGACGCCGGAGCGCGACTCCGAGACCACCGAGTTCAGCATCAACGCGCATGAGTTCTACACACTGGGCGGTTTTCCGGGGACGGCCAAACGGATGGACATCTTCGAGCGCTTTGCGCCGCCGCTGGCGCGTAGTGGGGTGGATGGGCTGCGGCTGACCGAGGCCGAGCGGAGCGCGGTGACGCACGTTATTGTGACTTCGTGTACGGGCCTGTATGCGCCGGGGCTGGACTTTGAGATTGTCGAGCACCTCGGGTTGGATACGTGCGTCGAGCGCACCATGATTGGCTTCATGGGGTGCTATGCGGCGGTCAATGCGCTGAAGATGGCGCGGCATATCGTGCGCTCCGAGCCGGAGGCCAAAGTGCTGACCGTCAACCTCGAACTCTGTACGCTGCATTTGCAGCAAACGCAGGAGTTGGAGCAGGTGCTGTCGTTTCTGGTGTTCGGAGATGGCTGCGCGACGAGCCTGATAAGCGCAGAGCCGGTGGGGTTTGCGATGGACAGCTTTCGCTCGGTGCTGATTCCGGGCACGCGCGAGCTGATTACGTGGCGGATTCGGGAGCTGGGGTTCGACATGCTGCTGTCGGGCAAGGTGCCGGGAGAGATTGGGAAGGCGCTGGGCGCGGGGTCCACAGAGGTGCTGGGCGCGCGACGCAAGGAGGAGATTGCGCTGTGGGGCGTGCATCCGGGCGGGAAGTCGGTGCTCGATGCGGTCGAGCGCGGGCTGGCGCTGCCGGGCGATGCGCTCGATGCATCGCGCGAGGTGCTGGAGCGGTTTGGGAATATGTCGTCGGCGACCGTAATGTTTGTGCTGGAGCGGCTGATGCGCGCCGCCGAGCCGGGGCAGCAAGGGTGCGCGATGTCGTTCGGGCCGGGGTTGACGGCGGAGACGATGATGTTTCATGCGGCTTGAGAGAGCAGAGTGTAGAGCGTAGAGAATGTGCCGCGTACCCAGCGGGTGGCGCGGCAGCCGCACTGCAGAATCCCATCGCTGCGCTACGGAATGACAGAAAGAAGGACAAGAGCAACTGCGACGACATGGCAATGGAGGCGTTGGTGAGGCGGGTTGATTTTTCGAAGCGCGTCGAGCCGTCCGAGTTGGCGGAGTTGATGGATGGGCCTTGTTCGTATGAGACTTTTCGAGCTTGCCTGTTGGATTTGGAGAGGATGAACCGGTTGTCGCTGGGGTATCGGCCGACGCTGGCTTGGCTGGACGAGTTGGCGGCGCGGGTGGGGCCGGTAGAGTCAAACCGGACGTTGCGGATTCTGGATGTGGGGTGTGGGGGCGGGGATGTGCTGCGGAAGGTTGGGGCGTGGGCGCGCACGCGGGGGGTGCGGGTGAAGCTGACCGGGATTGACTTGAATCTCTATGCGGCGCAGGCAGCGCGGGAGTTCGATTCGCCGCTTGACGACATCGAGTGGGTCACAGGGGACGCGTTTTCGTTTACGCCGGCGGAGGGGGTGGATGTGGTGTTGAGTTCGCTGTTTGCGCATCATTTGGAGAGCCCGGAAATTGTGCAGTTTCTCGCGTGGATGGAGAGCACGGCGCGGCGAGGGTGGTTCGTCAACGATTTATGTCGGGAGCCAGTTCCGTACTGGGTCTACCGGGTGGTCACAAATATGGGAGGATGGCATCGGTTCCTGCGCTATGATGGGCCGGTTTCTTTTCGGCGCAGCTTTCGCGAGGAGGACTGGCTGCGGATGTTGGCAGGCGCGGGAATTGCGGCTGCGGATGTGAGTTTGCGGCGGTGGAGACCGGGGCGGCTGTGCGTGGGGAGGATGAAATGAGGGTGGAAGCGCTGGTGGTGGGCGGCGGGTTGGCGGGGTCCGCGGCGGCGATTGCGTTGGCGCGCGGAGGGCGCGATGTGGCGCTGGTGGAGCGCGAGGCGGGCGCCGTGCACAAGGTTTGCGGAGAGTTTTTGAGCACGGAGGCGCTGGCGTACTTGCGGGCACTGGGGGTGGACGCGGTGGCGTTGGGAGCGGTGGAGATTGCGGCGGTGCGGCTGGCTGGAGGGATGGGGATGAGTGAGAACCGGCTGCCGTTTCCGGCGTTGTCGCTGACGCGGCGAAGACTGGATGAGGAGTTGCTGCGGCTGGCCATGGAGGCCGGGGTGAGGGTGCTGCGGGGGAGGTCGGTTGAGAAGTTGGAGCAGGAGGGTGCGGGGTGGTGTGCGCGGCTCGATTCGGTGGGAAGAAAAGCAAGTGCACCAGCAGATCCCTACGGGATGACAGAAAGAAATGCAACAGCGACCGCGCACGCGGAGGACGCAGAGGGAACACGGAGGAATGCGGAGGGGGTTGGGGGAACTGAGTTGGATGTTGGCGCGGAGGCGGTTTTTCTGGCGACGGGAAAGCACGATGTTCGGGGGAGGGCGCGGCCGGCTGGGCGGCAAAACGATCTTGTGGCGTTCAAGATGTATTGGCGGCTGGCTCCGGCGCAGACGGCGGCGATGCAAGGGTATGTGGATTTGACACTGTATCGCGGAGGGTACGGGGGGTTGCAGTTGGTGGAAGAGGGGGCGGCGAACCTTTGTTGCCTGATCGAGCGGGACGAGCTGCGGCGGTTGGGCGGGCGGTGGGAGAAGCTGCTGACGCTGTCGCCGCATTTGCGCGAGCGGTTGGAGGGCGCGGAGGCGCTGCTGGAGCGGCCGCTGGCGGTGTCGGCGATTCCCTATGGAATGGTGCGCGAGCGCTCGGACGGGGTTTGGCACCTCGGCGACCAGGCGGCGGTGGTGCCTTCGTTTACAGGGGATGGGATGGCGATTGCGCTGCATACCGGAATGCTCGCGGCGCAGATGTATCTTGCCGGGGAGTCTGCGCAGAGCTTTCAACGGCGTGTGCATGGGGAGCTTTCGCGGCAGGTGGGTCTGGCAACATGGCTTTCGCACGGGTTGGTGGAGCGGCCAGGGCTGATGGGCGCGACGGCGCGGATCTGGCCGGGAGCGTTGCGTGTGGTGGCTACGGGGACGCGGATTCCGGCGGGTAAGATGCTGGCGTGAATCTGGTAGGGACAGCAGCGGCGGTAGATTTCTTTGGGAACGACAGCAAGAAATGCGAACATTCGCGCTTGGTGCAAAGTCGCGGTAGGATTATGCGCGATGAGCCCATCAACTAAAGCCGTGAGTGTACGTTCTCCGCTGGTAGACGCCTACCTTGCGAAAGCGGCGCCGTTTGCGCAACCGATCCTGACGCATATACGCGAGTTGGTGCATAAGACCGTGCCGGGGGTCGAGGAAGCGATGAAGTGGTCGCACCCGTTCTTCATGTATGGCGGCATCATCCTCGGCAATATGGCCGCGTTCAAGCAGCATTGCGCCGTGGGTTTCTGGGACAAAAAGGTCGCGGGGAGGTTGGGCGCAAGCGGCAAGTCCAATGAGGCGATGGGAACATTTGGGCGAGTGGAGACTCTCAACGACCTGCCGAGCGATAAGGAGGTGATCGCGTACTTCAAGCAGGCGGCGGTGGCGATCGACGAGGGCACGCGGACCAAGAGCTACACGCGCCCGCAGCGGGTGGTGAAAGCGGAAGCGGCGGTGCCGGTGGAGTTGGTTGCGGCGCTCAAGAAGAACAAGGCCGCGCGGAAGTCTTTCGACGCTTTCGCGCCCAGCCATCGACGCGAGTACATTGACTGGATTGCGGACGCGAAGCGCGATGAGACGCGCGCGAAACGCGTGGCGCAGACAGTCGATTGGCTGGTGGAAGGCAAGCGCCGAAACTGGAAGTATGAAGAGTGCTAGGGCGGTGCCGATGACGCACCAGACGGTGGACGCCGTCGATCCGGGCTTGCCCTTCCAGCCTGGCGGAGATGAAACGGTCGCGAAGATGGGGCCTCCGATGGATCCGACAGTTGACGAGGCCCCCGAGCAGCTTGACGCAGAAGACTTCAGGCGGCGGTTGATGCCGTGGTATCGCGAACATGCGCGCGTGTTGCCGTGGCGGGGTATTCATGACCCCTACGCGACGTGGCTATCGGAGATCATGCTGCAGCAAACGCAAGTGACGACGGTACTGCAACGTTATGTCGATTTTCTGCAACGCTTCCCGACGCTGCAGGCGCTGGCGGAGGCGGAAGAGGCGGATGTGCTGGCGATGTGGAGCGGGCTGGGCTACTACAATCGCGTGCGGATGCTGCGCAAAGCGGCGCAGTTTGTGGTGCGGGAACTAGGCGGAACGCTGCCGGGGACTGCGGCGGAACTGCGCACGCTGTCCGGCGTCGGCCCCTATACGGCGGCGGCGATTGCGAGCATTGCGTTCGGCGAGAGCGTGGCTGTTGTGGACGGCAATGTGGAGCGCGTGCTGCTGCGATTGACCGGGGCTGCGGAGGACAAAACGACCGCGGGTCAGACGCGGATCCAACGCGTTGCGCAATCGTTGATGCCGCAGGGAAGCAAAAAACCAGGCAGCACCGAAGAGAATGCGCCGGGCGACCACAACCAGGCGATGATGGAGTTAGGTGCAACGATTTGCGTTCCGCGCGGGCCGTTGTGTTCCGAATGTCCGGTGATGGCGCTATGCCGGACGCGCGGTGAGCACCCGACACTGAAGCGCGAAAAGCGACAAACCCGGCGCGTCGCTTATTTGCTGGCCGTGCGCCAGGATGGGGAGCGGACGGAGGTGCTGCTGGAGCAGCGGCCGAGCGAGGCGAGCTTGATGGCGGAGATGTTTGAGCTGCCGCCACTGCCCCTGGATGCGGTCGAGGGACGAGTGCCTGCGATTCGCGTGCGCCATTCGATTACGAATACCAACTATGAGGTCGAAGTGTTTCGGCAAAGTGCGAGCGGGGATTTGTTGGACGCAATTCCGGCGAACGCCGACGACCTGCATTGGGTGGGGTCGCATCGGTTGCCCCTGCTGCCGCTGACTGGGTTGGCAAGAAAATGCCTTGTGAGGCTGGGTTTGATGGAGACACATTGAGGCGGGGAATGCGGCGATCTCTCAACTGCGCGTCGCACAAAGCCGAGACGCTTCGGTCGAGATGACAGTCGTTGAGGCGGTGAAGGGGGAGAGTTGCCCGTCATCGCTTTATACTCACAGTGCGAGGACATCTGAAATGCGAATCTGTTGGACCAAAGCTTTCATCATGCTGGGTGCGGTATTGATCGTGGGTTCGGCGGCAGCGCAAGTCGCCGCAAGAGGTCCCCACAGCAAGAGCGACAATGCGCTCGACTCAAAGGGTTCGTCGAGGGTTGTGCTCGCGCGGGGCGTGGGGTCGATTGCGAACGCGGAGGCGTCGGTTTCTGCCCAACGGATTGCCGCACAAACGAAGTATATTTCTGACGATTTATTCGAGGGTCGCTATCCGGGGCTGCGCGGTGGAGAGCTTGCGGCGAAGTATGTGGCGACACAGTTTGCGCTGTATGGGCTGAAGCCCGCGGGCGACGATGGAACATACTTGCAGCAAATCAATTTTGTCGGGATGAAGGCCAAATCCGCGGAGACGACGTTCACGGTGGTAAGTAAGCGCGGCGCGATGAAGCTGAAGTTTGGCGATGACTTTGTGGTGTCGAACCAGACGCTGACGGCGATTACGGACATCGATGCGCCGATCGTTTTTGTGGGCTATGGAGCGACCGCGCCAGAGTTTGCGTGGGACGATTATGCGGGCGTCGATGTGAAGGGCAAGGTGATTCTGTGCATTGTGGGCGATCCGCCGTCGAACGATCCGAAGTTTTTTGGCGGCGATGCGCTGACCTACTACGGGCGATGGACGTACAAGTTCGAGCAGGCGGCGCGGAAAGGCGCGGTGGGAGCGCTGATTATCCATCGCGCCGACCTGGCGAGTTACGGCTGGGATGTGGTCAAGAATTCAAACGCTGGCGAAAAGACTTTTCTGCGCGACGATGCGAATCCGAGGTTGCAGGCGGCGAGTTGGATACAGTTGGATGTCGCGAAGCGGATGTTCGAGACCAGCGGGATGACGCTCGACAGTGCGTTCGGTGCGGCCGGTAAGCGCGGATTCAAGGCTGTGGAGTTGCCGTTGCGTTTGAAGGCGCACGTGGCTAGTGAGGTACGGAAGTTTCAGAGCGCGAATGTGGTGGGGATGCTGCCGGGTGCGAACGCCGGTGGGCACGATCAGGCGGTGATGTACACGGCGCACTACGATCACCTGGGGTTTGTGCCGGGGATGCCAGGTGACAATGTTTACAACGGCGCGGCGGACAACGGCACGGGTACGGGAATGTTGTTGGAGATGGCGCGGGCGTGGGCGGAAGCGAAGTTGGCGCTGCCGCACTCGGTGATTTTTGCGTCGGTGACGGCGGAGGAGCAAGGTCTGCTGGGTTCGGAGTATTTGGGCCAGCATCCTCCGGTGCCAACGGCGCAGATTGCGCTGGACATCAATTACGACATGCTGTTGCCGATTGGGATTCAGAAGGAAGTAAATGTCGACGGGGCGCAACGGACGACGTTCTATCCGCAGGTTCAGGCGACGGCAAAGCGCTTCGGACTGGCGATTGTGCCGGACCCGAGGCCGTCGGCGGGGAGCTACTATCGCAGCGATCATTTCAGCTTGTCGCGGGTGGGGATTCCGGCGTTCTCGGTGGACGCGGGAGCGCTGTACGAAGGCCATGACCGCGCGTGGGGCGTGGCGCAGGAGAAGGACTTCAACGATAACCACTACCATAATTTTTCGGACAACTTCGATCCGAAGTGGGACTTCAAGGGCGACGCAAATCTGGTGCGGTTTGGCATGGATTTGGGTTGGCAGACGATCCATGCCAAAACGACGGTGGAGTGGAAAAAGGGCGATGAGTTTGAGGCGGCGAGGAAAGCGAGCGAGGCTGGGCGGTGAGGGTTAGGGAATCTTTGACTAAATGGTAGGTTCCGGCTGCAACCGCACCACAAAGACAATAGGATCAGAGCGGCTTTAGCCCCTGAGGGCAAGGACTTGATCGAACCCTCCCTATAGATAACTCAGCCACCAATCGCGGCGGCGTGCTTTGACTGCGGCGAACCATTTGCAGGGCCGGTAGAGCGCCGCGACGACCGCAATCCAGATCGCGTAGACCACAGGCAGGCCAAAGCCCCAACCCGGGGGCGCTGGATCGATAATTGGCCTCCAGATGTGGATGTGCAGGCTGTGCGCGGACGCCATGAGCACCGCCAGGACCAGCAGGTGCAGGATGTAGAAGTGCAGGATGTAGTAGAAGAATGGGACGCGACCGTATATCTCGACCACGCCCAGGGCGCGGGGATTCCAAAGATGTTCGAGTGCGTAGTCGCCCAGAGCGAAGAGCACCAGTAGGATGCCGAGCGTGGCGCAGATGAATTCGAGCGACGGTGGATACTTGGTGAGCTGAAGGAAGGACATCGCGGTTTGCGCGGGAGTCGCGAGGCGCTCGAAACGCAGCGGGTCACCGTAGAGGTTAGACAGTCGCAGCGCAGCGAAAAGCGCGAGGGCGGCTACGCCGTATTGCATGGAACGTAAACGGCGCTTCGCCGCGGGCAGCAGGACTATGGCCCCGAAGGCGTAACCGATGGCCATGACACCGCTCCAGGGAAGGATTGGATAGCTGTCGAGTACCCATAGTTGACCGTGATCGAGAAACGCTCCCGGCGAGACGAGAAGTTTCCATGCGCCTGACACCTGGCCCAGTTGTTGCGGACCGATGTTGTCGAGCAGATTGTGCAATGCGATGACCGCAAAGCCGTAGATTGCGACCAACCGAGTCGGAAGAAACTGAAGCGCGGCGAGAACAATCATGCTTCCGCCGATGGCGTAGATCACTTGCAGAAAATGGAAGTGATAGGTAAAGAAAATACCAAAACTGACGATGGCGACTTCGATAAAGATGAGCCAGAGCCCGCGCAGCACCAGTTTCTTCGCCGTAGCATTTGCGGTGCGGCCGCGCTGGCGTTGCAGATAGACGGACGTGCCGGCGAGGGCGACAAATCCCGGAGCGCAAAGGTGCGTGATCCAACGGGTGAAGAAGAGCACGGGCCACGAGGTGTGCGGGTTAGTCGGATCGACGGTGGCGCTGGAGAACAAGTCGCGCGTGTGATCGAGTGCCATGACGACCATGATCAGGCCGCGCAGTAGATCGACGGTCGCGATGCGTCGGGACAGGGCAGCGGACGGAGGAATCATTTACATACCAATGTCTCACGAGACAAAGTAAATCCCAGTTGTTATAGAAACGAGACAGGCTGCGGCAAGAACAAAAGCAGGTCCTTCGCTTTGTTCGATGACGTTCTAGATGTACTTTCGACCCTTCTCCGCTAATAAAAATCCGCGCAGCTTTGGAAATACCCGCAGACACGGCAGATGAGCTTGCAGCGGCTGTCTTCGAGGCGGCTGCCGCAGGCGGGGCAATAGACGCTGAGGTGTTCGGGCGCGTCGAGTGGGCACATAGCCGCGATATCGTGTTCGGGCTCAGAACGATTCGTATCGGACATCCCCTCACCTACGAAAAGAGTGCAGGCGGATGACGGATGGCCCTTCGCCCTCATCGTAGTGGCAGCCGACGGCATCGCGCACAGCAATCTGGAGTTCGTCCAACGTTTCAGCCTCGGTGAAGATGGACGCGGAAAGCGCGCGTGCCTCGTATCCTCCGTCGACACTTTCGACAACCTCGAAGATAATTTCAGTCGCGTCCATAGTTCCCCCATCGGCTGGCAATATTCTACCGTCTTGCTTAATTTACGGCATCCTGACGGTTGCGCTTGCATCGAACCTAACGCGGACGTTTCCGCAACGATTTCTTGCACCACTAATACACAAGGAGAAGCATCATGGATCGCAGCGCATCGGCAGTCTGGCATGGCGGTTTGAAGGACGGCAAAGGGACGATCAGCATGCAGAGCGGCGTGTTGAAGGACGCGCAGTACAGCTACAGCACGCGCTTTGAGAATGGCATTGGGACCAATCCCGAAGAGCTGATCGCGGCGGCGCACGCGGGCTGTTTCACGATGGCGTTGAGTGGGCAACTGACAACTGCGGGGCATGTGCCGGAGTCGATCGAAACGACGGCGGTGGTGACGATGGAGAAGACCGCGGACGGGCCTACCGTCACGAAGATCCATCTGACCACGCGGGCGCATGTGCCGAACATCGAGAAACAGAAGTTCGATGAGCTGGCGAAGACGGCCAAGGAAGGCTGCCCGATTTCGCGGCTGTTGAAGGCTGCGGAGATTACGCTGGACGCGCAGTTGGTATAGTCGCCGCCTCCCGCATGTGGAGGCTCCGGTAAACTAACCGCAGCCCATGAAGCCCATCATCGAAGCCAGTCACCTCGGCAAAACCTACCGCACCGGCAAGCTGCAAGTCCCCGCGCTCCGCGACGTTTCATTCACGGTCGATCCCGGCGAGTTTGTCGCCATCGTGGGGCCTTCGGGTTCGGGCAAATCGACGCTCTTCTACGTGCTCGGCGGCCTCACTCCGCCTACCACCGGAACGCTCCGCATCCACGATGGCCTTCAGGACGTTGAACTCACCGGTCTCTCGGACGCCGCGCGCACTAAACTGCGCCGCGCCCACATCGGCTTTGTCTTTCAGCGGTTCAATTTGCTGTCCACCATCTCGGCTGAAGCCAATATTAAACTGGCCCACGAAATCGCCGCCACCGACAAGCCCTTCGACGGCGCGCTGATGGACCACCTGTCCGACCTGCTCGGCATTGTTGGACGCCTGCACCACCGTCCCAACGAGCTTTCCGGTGGCGAGCAGCAGCGCATCGCCATCGCGCGCGCGCTCATCACGCGCCCGGCCATCGTGCTGGCCGACGAGCCCACCGGCAACCTCGACACCGTCAACTCCGGTGCCGTGCTCGCCATGCTGCGCCAGTCCAGCCGTGAACTCAACCAGACCGTCCTCATGATCACGCACAACCCCGAAGCCGCGCAGATCGCCGACCGCATCCTGCATATGCGCGACGGCCAGATCGTCCGCGTCGAGGCCGGCAAAGGGCGGACTGTCAGCGTTTAATGATCAACGCAGGTTTGAAGTTGACAGCGACCGTGGTCTCCACTTCCGACGGCTCGCCATTCAGCAGGTATCTTCTGTAAGTCCACTGCCGGACCGCGTCAACCGCCGCGCCCTGAAGCTCCTTCGGCCCGGAGATCGCCTCCAGCTTCTCTACATGACCCTGTTTCCCGACAAGGACGTGCAACACCACCGTCCCTTGTATACCCCGTTCGCGGGCAGAGTTCGGATACACAGGCGGCACTTTCTTCAGGACCATCTTCTGCATCATCCCACTGGAAATGCGAGGGATGTGTTTGACGCTTTCAGCAGGCGGCACAGGCTCCGGTTCAATCGCACTCCCGGCCTCCGCATCAGCCGCCTTTGCATCGAGTGTGTAGTTGATGGAAATCTTGGTGTCCACCTCGGTCGGCACTCCATTCAGCAGATAGGGCTTGTACGTCCATTGCCTGACCGCGTCGAGGGTCGCGCCGCGAAGCTCCTCCGGCCCCGAAACGACTTCCAACATCCGAATGTGTCCGTCTTTGCCGATGATCGCGTGCAGGACGACCGCGCCCTGAATGCCCTTCCGACGCGCATTCGACGGATAAATGGGAGGGACCGTGGTCAGCATCAGTCCCGATGTCACCTCTGAGGTAATTTTCGGAATTGACTTTCCGGCCTGAACGGACACCGTTGTTCGCGACCCAGCTGGAGTCGCGGTCTGAGCTCGCATCGCCAACGCCGCGCCCACACACGCCAAGCTGACGACTAGCGTTCGAAGTACGCGCATGTTTTCCTCCAACTTAATCGCTTGAATCGTCCGACGGCCCGTTCACACAGATAAGATTTATCACTCTCGCGTTCGACTTTGCTGTCCGTGGCATGGCAAGATGTCAAGAACCGTCGTCTACCAATCATAGCGACAGCAGCCCACCGGAGCCTACAAATCATGAACTCATTCCGCCGCATCCTCGCCGTCCTCGCATTCTCCGCAACCACCGTCTTTGCCGTCGCCCAAACCGCAAAACCGGCCGCCAAGCCCGCAGCGAAGCCTGCAGTTTCTGCGCCGGCTCACGCAGATCTCGTCGACATCAATACCGCGACGCCTGCCCAACTCAAGGCGCTCCCGGGTATCGGCGATGCTTACTCCGACCGCATCGTCAAGGGCCGACCCTACACCGCCAAGAACCAACTCGTCTCGCGCGGCATTGTCCCCGCCGCCACGTACGAGAAGGTGAAGGACAGCATCATTGCGAAGAAAAAGTAGGCAGACTTCGATAGGGTGAGTCATGTCTTCCCGGCCACACTCCCAATGCCCCCGGCGGCCCATGTCCCGAGCAGCAGGCTGGGTGCGTTTTGCGGCGCTCGGGCTGGTGCTCGCAGGCCTGCCCGGCTGCCAAAACATCCAGACCACCGCCACGGACAACGCCCATATTCGATTCATCGACGCC
>JBBRCA010000089.1:0-12115 GCA_038205325.1 Terriglobales bacterium
GTGAGCGCGGCAGCGCTTGCGCGGACTTGCATTGTGACACCCCAGACACTGCAAGCGGTGCTCGGACGGGCCGTTACTGCAAAGTGGATCGTGCGTGGAAAATCGAAGACCAACGACCGTTTTCTGACCGCCACATTGACCCCTCTGGGTGCGACTGTGTTGTTGGAGGGAATGGTGCTGACGGCGGGCACTGAGCAGCGCATCTGGGCGGACGTCGGCCTGTCCGACTTGAAGCGCTTGAACGAGACGCTACAGTCTGGCATTGCAAACCTCGAAGCCAAATCCGCATAGCTCTGCATGGGAGCGCGGGATCGCCGCGTCGTGCTAGCTTGGACTTTGGCCTCTATGCGATCGATGGGCCGGAAGGAGATGCCGATGAACGCCGATCTGGAACGCCTCATCGCACTCCAGCAACAGGACATCGAAGGCAAGCGACTGCGTGCCGAACTGCTCGAAGCTCCGAAGTGGGTAGCGACCGCCGAGACCGCGCTCAAGAAGTCGCAAACGGCTCTTGCGGCGACCGAGTTCGCGCTGAAGAAGGAAGGCGTTTTGAGGCGGCATCAGGAGTTGGACGCGGACGAGCGTCGCGGCAAAATGAAGCGCCTAAGCAAGCAGATGGAAACCGCCACCAGCGCCGCGCAGATCACCGCGCTGGAGCACGAGATCAAGTTCTCTGGGGACGCAATCCACACGCTCGAAGACGAAGAAATCGCCTCAATGGAACGCACCGAGCAACAGGATGCGGCACGCACCGTCGCGCTCGCCGCCGTAGACATAACGGCGTCGAAGCTGGCCAGCGAACGAGAGCGCGCGGCCACAACGACAGCCAACGATACGGCCGCGCTAAAGGCGGTCGAGGCGCAGCGGACAACGCTTCGCGCCGCGATCGCTGAAAATTTACTGGCGCAATATGATCGTGTTTCCAAAGCGCGAGGGACGGGCGTATCGGAAGGCGTTGAGCACAAATGTTCGGCGTGCCAGATGATGGTGCGGCCGCAACGCTGGAACGATCTGACAGACCGCACCAACGATGAGGCGGTCTTCACCTGCGAGAGTTGCGGGCGGCTGCTCTACTGGGACCCTCGCCGCGACGCGCCCGTGGACTGGAAACCGGGGCAGGCAGCGGGACAAAAATGATGAGGCATACCAGCGAGCGCAAGATTATTTGCGTGGACATGGACGAGGTCATCGCGGACGCGCTGGGTGAGCACTTGCTGCGCTACAACCGCGAATTCCGCAGCAATATCACCCTCGAAGACCTGCAGGGCAAATGGCTGTGGGACTTTGTGCCCCCCGAGCGCCAGGCAACGCTGTATGACTACATGTGCTCGGAAGATTTCTTCGCCGTGCTGGAAGTAATGCCGGATGCGCAACGCGTGCTGGCACGTTTG
Organism: Terriglobales bacterium; assembly: GCA_038205325.1. Classification (GTDB taxonomy): domain Bacteria; phylum Acidobacteriota; class Terriglobia; order Terriglobales; family Acidobacteriaceae; genus Granulicella. The sequence goes on from JBBRCA010000089.1 coordinate 1,392, forward strand.
CAAACGCGCTATGACATTTTTATCGCCAGCGCGGCGATGGAAGTCCCATCCAGCTTCAATGCGAAGTTCAAATGGCTGGAGAAGCATTTTCCCTTCATCCTGCCTCCGCGGATCGTCTTCTGCGGGGACAAAAGCATCCTTGCCGCCGACTACTTGATCGACGACAATCCGCGCCAACTGCGCTTGTTTCGCGGCGAGGGGATTCTGTTTTCTGCGCCCGCCAATGCGGCTGAAAAAGGCTTTCGGCGGGTGGATAACTGGGCCGACGTGGAGCGGATGTTTTTGGGGTGAAATTCACTATAGGCGGGTCGCTTTGCGCGGCTTGGTCTGGAGCTGCACGGGCATGGTGAGAATGAGCGCCGTGCATGGGTCGGCTCCGAGGCGTTGGTAGCTGTGGGTCGTCCCGGAATGAAAATAGACCGCGTCGCCAGCGGCGAATGTTTCACTGTGTTCGCCGTGTGTTACTTGTAGGCAGCCCGTCAGGACGTAGAGAAACTCGGCACCGGTGTGCTGATGCGCGCGCTGGGAGCGGTTCCCGTCCGCAGGTAAAAACTCTGCAACATAGGGAGCCATCTGGCTGCCATCGGGCACGGCCCCCAGGCTTTCAAAGAAGTAGTCGGGCACGGTGGCCCCGCTCTGTGGAAGACGCGCTCGCTCGCCGGCGCGAAGAATGCAGAATACTTCCCCCCGTTCGGACTCGAAGAAGTAACTGATGTCGCGCGAGAAGACCAAGGCGATTCGCGCGAGATTCCGCAGCGTAGGGACGACGCGCCCGGTTTCCAGTTGAGACAAAAAGCTGGCGGAAAGCCCCGTGTGGCGGCCCAGTTCGACGAGCCCCATGCCCTTCTGGTGGCGTAAGCCTTTGATGCGGTCACCGATGCACTTCTGCTCGATGACATTCTCGGCAGGTTGGGCAAGCGCTTCCGCTGGCGGCAGTCCCGCAACTCCCCCGCGGGGAATCTTCTGGCTGTGGCCGTTGAGTAACTCGGCAGTCAAACGAGGACTCCTTTGCTCGTGCGCCTGTTTGAGCAACTGCGAACTGGTGCTCTCAAAGAAAGATGCGGGAGTTTCTCAAAGCGATGCTCGCCCGGAATGTTAGTGGAAAGGGATGCTAGGCTTGGCTTGCCGCATGATCTCCTTCACACAATGCTTCCGTCGTCTCGCAGGCCTTTCCATCGGCGCAGTTCTGCTCGCGTTCGCGGCGGGATGCGCCAGTCCGGGGCCGCCTCGCGCGCCCTCGCTGCGCGTCCCTGAACCGGTCGGCGATTTGACAGTGGAACGGCGTGGCCCGACGGTCCTCCTGCGGTTTTCGACGCCAGCCCGAACCACCGACGGCGGAGCGGTTACTGGGCCGGTGAAGGCGAGCTTGTGCCGTGCGTTGGCGGATGGTCCTTGCCGGACGGTCGCGAATTTCCCTGGAAGGCTGACTATCGCGGGGCCTGTGGAATGGGTCGATACGTTGCCGCCGGACTTGGCCACTGGAGCGACGCGGCGACTCACTTATCGTGTCGAAGCGTTCAATGTGGATGGCCGCAGCGCAGGGCTTTCGGAGCCGGAATTCGCGGCAGCGGGCGATGCTCCGCGCGGCATAGAGGACTTCCGCGCCGACGGGTCGCACGCTGGTGTTGTGCTGCGTTGGACGGCGGAATCGGAAACTCAACCGGTAGACGAAGTTCTGGTGCAGCGCGAGGCGCTCAATCCGCTGCCGCCTTCCGCGAGCGCGATCCCGGCGAAGAGCACGGCCGCACGGAGAGGTGTTGGCATACACAAATCGCGCGATGCAGCGGATGGAGCAACGAATGGGGCAACGATAAGCGCGGCGCGCGCAGTTCCATCGAAGGACCAGAATACGGTTTGGCTCCACGCTTCGGCGAATGCTCCCGGCAACGATCACGGCGGGCTGATAGACGCAACCGCGGGTCCGAATGAGCCTTATCGCTACACCGCTGTTCGCAGCCGCACGGTGACGCTCAATGGCCGCAAGCTCGAACTGCGAAGCGGGCCGTCTGCCGTCGTGACGTTCACCTGGCGCGATGTGTATCCGCCGAGCATCCCGCAGGGACTCCTGGCGGCGGGGTTTCCGGTGCAGGGTTCGGACAGCATCGCCGTCGACCTGGTGTGGCAGCCGAATACGGAAAGCGATGTCGCCGGATATAACATCTACCGGCAGCCACTTGCGACAGGCGCGGCGATGAAGCTCAACGCAAAGTCCGTGCCGCTACCCGCGTTTCACGATGCGACGGCGGCGCGCGCTTTGGGATACCGCTACACCGTGACTGCCGTCGACAACAAGGGCAACGAGAGCGCGCCTTCCGCCCCGGCGGATTTACCCGCGAACCCTTGACGCAGCATTAGAAACTGTTATGGAGGCATCGAAGCACCATGCGCTATTGTCGATATTTATCCGCCCAGGGTCCCCGCTACGCGACGGTCGAGATGCGCGACGGCGTTGCCTGGGCCGTCTCCGCCATGCTGCCGCCCGAAGAGGACTGTGCCGCGCTCCGGCTTGAGGACCGTGGCTCGACGCGCGGTTTTGTGCCCGTCATGCTTGAGGATTTGGAGCGGCAGGGCAAGCTGCTGGCTCCCGTGACGCCCTCTAAAATTGTGTGCGCGGGGAGGAATTATCGCGACCACGCTGCGGAGCTTGGCAACGAAGTTCCAACCGAGCCACTGCTGTTTCTGAAGCCGCCGAGCTCGCTGCTTGCGCCTGGAGCGACGGTGCGGATGCCGTCGATTTCAAAGCGCGTCGATTTTGAAGGCGAGCTTGCGGTGGTGATCGGGCGGCGCTGTTCTAAATTGTCGGATGGCGAAGATGTGCGGCGCTACATTCGCGGCTACACATGTCTGAACGACGTGACCGCGCGCGACATTCAGAAGTCCGATCCGCAGTGGACACGCGGCAAGGGCTTCGATACGTTCTGCCCGGTGGGACCGGTAGTGACAGACGAGATCGATCCAATCGGCGGCAATGTCAGCCTGCTGACACGCGTTAACGGCGACGCGAAACAGCGGGGCGAGACAAGGGATTTCATCTTCGATATACCCCACTTGCTGAGGTATATCAGCGCCTGTATGACGCTGGAGTCTGGAGATCTGATTGCGACGGGGACGCCGTCCGGCGTGGCACCGTTGACGGTCAATGACGTCGTCGAGGTGGAGATTGACGGTATCGGGGTGCTTCGGAGTCCGTTTGCGGCGGCCTGAGCCGGGCGTAGAATTTGAACAAAACAGCCCACCCGAAGCGTGAGCTGTTTTGGCGAAGTGACGGCTTAACGGGGCCGACCGTTGTTGTAGTCCCGACGCATGTGGTCTTGGTGAGTCTTGCCTGCGATTGCGCCGCCGCCCGCACCGAGCGCTCCGCCGATCAACGCGCCCTTGCCGCCGCCTAGGGCTCCGCCAACCACTGCGCCGCCCGCGCCGCCGATCAGCGCACCACGACCGGCACCGATGCCATGGCCGCGATACGCGCGGCGGTCGCCGTTCCTGTATTCGCGGTGGTTGTACTGGCGAGAGTGCCGGCGGTGATGGTCGGTCTGTGCCGAGGCGGGAAGAGCGCTGGCAAGCAGCAGCGGGACGGCAAGAAGAGCAGAGTAGAGTTTGTTCATAGCGGTCTCCCTTGCGTGCGCTTGGCATCTGGATTGAAGATTGCAGCCTGATCCCCTGCACGCATATGTTGGATGCAAGGTAGGCATGCAATGAGCCACAAAAATAGATGTTTCGTTAATGGCACGGCTTTAGCCACTGAGGACAATGCTAAAGGACTTCATCAGACATTCCCTAGGCCTTGGCGGGAACCCCAATTTTCTGCACGGCCTTGTCGACCACGACATAGAGCAGCTCATCGGTGTCGGCTTTTGCGTTTTTCTTGATCATTTCGCCGAATCGACGCCCAGCTGCCTCGGTTTCGGGCAGCGTAACCCCACGCTTAGTTGCGGAAATTTGCGCCAGCTGCGTCACCATTTCGAAGAACGTGGCTTCGTTTTTGCCACTCAACAACCAGGCATCGTGAACGGTGGCTGTCATAATCTGCTCCGTCGTCCAGTTGGGAGTCGCGGCGGTCTTGGTTTCAGCGGATTCAGGGGTGAGCGGAGCCTGGTGCTGCTGTGCTGGCGGAACGGAAGTCGGTTGCTGCCCAAACGCCGCGCTGCTAAAAGCAAGTCCGGTAACGGTGATGCCCAGCGACAAGATGCGAAGTGTTTTCATTCCAATGTCCTTTCAAGTTTGTATGAACGCGAAATAGTCAAGCCCGACCACGGGCACATCCTTAGTACGGGCGGCCATACTCGTCGCGTCTATATTGGTCGCGCGTGTGGTTTTTGTGGGCTTCGCCCGCAATAGCGCCAATACCCGCGCCTGCCGCGCCGCCGATCAAAGCGCCCTTCAGTCCGCCGCCAAACAGCAAGCCGAGCACAGCGCCTCCAGCGCCGCCGATCGCTGCGCCTTTGCCCGGCCCAATGCCGCCACGATGCCCGTAGTCGCCGTTGTCGTAACGCTGATTGCCATAGCCATTGCTGTAGTAGCGCTGGTCGTACCCGTTGTTGTACCTCCGGTGACGGTCATAGCCGTAGTTCCCATTGCGCCCACCCTGATAAGCGCCGTTGTAGAACTCGCGGTGCTGATTGCGGTCGTACTGCTGCCGTTCATATTGCCGCTGGTCATATTGCCGCTGGTCATACTGCGCAGCGGTGGGCAGCACTGTTGCAAATGTCAACGGCGCGGCGAGCAGAACTGCATAAAGCTTTTTCATGAGAACTCCTTTTGTCCCGGAGAAGCCTGAGCCGACGCCATGCAAACGCAGGAAGCGGTGCCGGTGCTCTCACCCATTTGGATTGGATGCGCGGTGCGCGTATCGCGGCCATTTGGAACCTTCGCGGCTTCACGCGACATCCAACCCGGCATGGACTATCGGAACCTGGGAAACACTGGAATGCGCGTGTCGAGAATTTGCCTCGGCATGATGACGTATGGCTCGAAGCAGTGGCGCGAGTGGGTGCTGGAGGAAGAGGAAGCGCGGCCGCTGGTGCGCGCGGCCATCGAAGGGGGCATCAACTTCTTCGACACCGCCGACATGTACTCGCTGGGCGAGAGCGAAGTCGTTACCGGCAAGCTACTGCGCGAGTTCCAGCCGCGCCGCGAAGAGCTTGTCATTGCAACCAAGGTCTTCCAACCGATGAGTGAAGGCGTCAACGATCTCGGCCTCTCGCGCAAGCACATCATGGCTTCGATCGACGCCAGCCTCAAGCGGCTGGGCGTGGACTACGTTGACCTCTACCAGATTCATCGCTTCGATACGAATACGCCGGTCGAAGAAACATGCGACGCGCTCGATGCCGTGGTGCGCGCCGGAAAAGCGTTATACATCGGCGCATCCAGCATGTATGCATGGCAGTTCCTGAAGATGCTCAACGTGCAGCGCGAGAACGGCTTGACGCGCTTCGTGACGATGCAGGACCATTACAATCTCGTGTATCGCGAGGAAGAGCGCGAGATGATTCCGCTATGCCTCGACCAGAAAATCGGCTGCATCCCGTGGAGTCCGCTGGCGCGCGGATTTTTGACCGGGTCGCGCAAGCGCGACCGCCAGCCCGAGACCACGCGCGCGAAGACGGACGACTTTGCAAACAAACTTTACTTTCGCGACTCGGATTATGTGGTTGTCGATCGGGTGACAGAGATCGCGCAGCAGCGTGGTGTGACCCATGCTCAGGTCGCGTTGGCCTGGATGCTGTCAAAGCCCGTCGTAAGTGCGCCGATCATCGGGGCGACTAAGCCGTTGCACATGCAGGACGCGCTTGGAGCGCTCGCGCTGAAACTCACGGACGATGAAGTGAAGCGGCTTGAAGATCCCTATGAGCCGCATCCGGTATTGGGTCACTAAAACAGATCCAAGATTTACCGTCCCTCGGTCAATCTTGTGGCCAGCCGCTCCGGCAGACCCGCCGCCCGGATGGCCGCCTGCGCCCCGCCCACATCGTAAGGCACGCGATGAAACACAACGCGCTCCGCAGCGCTGTCGTAGAGGACAAACGCCGCTCGCCAGTTATGGTCGCGCGGCTGTCCCACCGACCCCGGATTGATCAGATGCCGTGTCCCCACGGGCACATCGAACTCCACCGCCTCCGCCTGGTCCGCAGTTGAAAAGTGGGGAAGGTCTTCATGCCATTCATGGTCGCGCTGGGAGAACCCGCCCTGCACATGCGTGTGCCCGAAGAACGTCAACTCGGTCGGCATTTGCTGGAGCGGGGTCCAGGCATCGCGCATGGTGACGATGTATTGGTCCTCGTGCAGCGGCGAGCCGTGTACGCACATCGCCCGCCCGTTTCCGGCAATCGGTCCCTGCGGCATGTCGCGCAGCCACTCCAGATTCTCCGGCGTTAGCGTTCGCATAGTCCATTGCGCCGCCGCCGCCGCTACCGGATTGAACCCTTCCGAGCTGCTCAAACCGCAACAAACGCGATCATGATTGCCGCGCACATTCACCTGCGCTAACGCGCGGACGCGATCGACGACCTCGTTCGGGCTCGCGCCATACCCGACCACATCGCCCAGGTTCCACACCGCATCGACCGGGCCCGCAGCCGCGAGCACAGCTTCGAGAGCCTGCAGATTGCCATGAATATCGGAGAGAACAAGAACGCGCATGGGACGAGGGCCAGTCTACCCTACCGCGCAATCTATTTCTCTATAACTTGCTTTTGACTTGCTTAAGCGCCACCAGTTTTTATTGCGCATCAACTCATCGTCGCCAACGGCCTGTCTCTGTCCGTGCGCATGGTCGGGGCCGCCGCCAGCAAACTCCGCGTGTAGGCATGTTGCGGACGCGCAAAAATCTCGCTCGCCGCAGCCTGCTCGACGATCTCCCCACGCCGCATCACGGCCACGCGGTCCGCGACCTGCCCTACCACCGCCAGGTCATGCGAAATAAACAGCATCGCCAACCCATGCGTTTCGCGCAGCCGCTTCAACAACGCCAGAATCTGCGCCTGCACGGTCACGTCAAGCGCGGTGGTCGGCTCATCGGCAATCAGCAGTTGCGGCTTGTTGATCAGCGCCATCGCAATCAGCACCCGCTGCCGCTGTCCTCCGGAAAACTGGTGGGGATAGTCGTTCATCCGGCGCTGCGGCTCGGGCAGCGCGACCTCGTTCATGGCCTCCAGCACACGCTCCCGTACCTCCTTGCGCGAAGTCTTCGGAGCATGCGCCAGCACCGCCTCCCCAATCTGCCGGCCCACGGTCATCACGGGATTGAGCGCGGTCATCGGCTCCTGAAAAATCATCGCCATCGACCGCCCCCGAAGTCGTCGCATCTCCCGCTCCGGAAGTGTCAATAGCTCCCTGTACGAGGAAATCGCCATCGCACGTCGCACCTCGCCGGCCTGCCCCTTTGGGGCTTCCCAAAATGGTTCCCCGACGTTCTTAATACCGTCTTCGGTCGACACAAGATGCGGCGTCGCGCCGGTTCGCCGAAATCCCATCGCCTCCAGCGCCTTGTCATAGCTGGATGACGAATACAACTGCACCGATCCACTCACCACAGCCGACTCCGGGAGCAACCTCATCAGCGCCAGACTCGTAGCCGACTTACCCGACCCCGACTCCCCCACCAGCCCCAGCGTCTCTCCTCGCTGGATCGCAAACGAAATGCCGCGCACCGCCTCCTGGCCCGAAAACGCGATCCGCAGATCGCGCACTTCGAGCAGTGGTCCTTCATTCTCATCGACCGATGTGTCCATCAAGAGCAAGAATAGCGGACTCGCTTCCAAACGGCGGCTAAACTAAATCCTGCAATGCCCCAGGACTACGACATCCTGATCGCCGGTGCAGGCCCAGCGGGTTGCGCCGCCGCCTACGACCTCGCGCGTGCGGGCCAGCGCGTGCTCCTGCTAGACCGTCGCAATTTTCCGCGCCCTAAAGCCTGCGCGTGCGGCTTGACGCGCAAGACCCTCAAAGCGCTGCGTTACTCGGTCGAGCCTATTATCGAGCGCGTCTGCCACGAAATCGTCCTACAGCGAGCAAGCGACGGCGTCGCTACAGCCGCCAAATCCGAGGAAGTCCGCATCCGCTCCCGTAACCCCATCTGCGCGATGGCCGTCCGTGACCGCTTCGACCACTTCTGCCTGCAGAAGACCCTCGCGCAAGGCGCCCAACTCCGCAAGATCGAAAACATGGCCGCTCTGCGCAAGTTCCCCACCCACATCGAACTAGACATCGTCGTCCTCAACGGAAATATCCAGCGCATCGAAACCCTCTGCGCCACGGTGCTCATCGGGGCCGACGGCTCCAACGGCCAAACCAACCGCCTTGCTGAAGCCCTGTCGCGAGAACCCTTCTGGCACACCCGTGGTTTTGCCCTCGAAGCCCTCATACCCTACGCCACGCTCCCACAAAAACTTCCCGGAGGCGACGCTCTCCACGACCTCATCTTCGACTTCAGCCCCGTCCCGGGCGGCTACGGCTGGCTCTTCCCCAAGGGCGACCACGTCAACATCGGCGTCGGGGCCTTCGCACCCGCCTTAGGCAACGACAAAGCTGTCGCCGAAGATCGGCCACCCGGAGGCGGGACGGTCGGCAGCGAAGACCGCCTCAAAGCCGTCACGCGCACGCTGCTTGCCGACTACGCTCGCCACAAACTCGGCATTGCACAACTCCCCAACGTCACTGGCCAACACCTCGGCATGGGCGGCCACGCGTACATCCCTCGCGGTCGCGTCCTGCTGGTGGGAGACGCCGCCGGCCTGGTCGACCCGCTTACTGGCGAAGGCATCCACTCGGCCATTGTCAGCGGCCAAGCCGCAGCCGCAGCCATCCTTGAAGTCCTGAACGCAGAAACTTCGCCAGTCACAAATCCGGGTGCCCCATGTGCCGATTCTGGGACATGGGTTTTCACGGAAGCGGACAGACTCGCCACAGCCTACGCCCGCAACCTGGCTCCGCTCCAGCGGACTCTGGCCTTCTCCCACCGCGCGGCGCAGGCCTTCTACAAAGAACCCGCTCGCGGTTTCCGTGCCATGAAGCTCCCTTTCCTCCGTTCCCTGGTTCTCAGGAACTACGCGGACGGCCTCCCGCACACGAAGCTCCTTGCCACTCTGGCCAAGTTCGTCTAAACAAAGCTGGTCCCACCCAAATCCACACATAACCTCAGTGCGATGCGGACTTCCAGAGCGAGGGGAACGATGCAGTCCCGCTCTACCTCTACCCGACTCACTGTTTATATGGTGGGCACGGCAAAATTTGAACCTACGACTTCCACCGTGTGAATCGCTGGCTGCTAACACTTTCAACAAAAAGCTCTCTGCGCTACATTAACAATCCAGCCGGTACAAAGATCGGGCAGAGCAGCATGGCGCTTAGTCCAGATGCCCAATGCGCACTTGTGCATTTGAACCCAAACCTGCTCCTCACTGAAGGTTCAGTGCCGACCAAAATAAGCACTTATGCTCGACCGAGTACCTGGTGTTCTCCTTCACTCCAGTGAGGTCGAATTCCTGAACGCTTTCCCCGGAAGTGCCAAACTTAGGCCAATCAGGTGCTCCGGCGGCTCGGGGCTCACCCGATTTAACAAAAGCTGCCCACGCCCCACTGAAGTCGTCCGAAAGTTTCCTCTGTGCGGAGCTGAACATCGACGGCGCGGCAATCCCCGGAAGTGCGGACTGGAAGGCATAGATGAGGCTGCTGCTATGGAACGAGCCAAGTCCGGGTAAATCGGCGGGTGCCTTCAGACTTGTGGCAGCTTGAGGGTCGTTGAACTCGTACGCATACACAGGGACATACTTGGAAAGCGCACGATCGATCCGCTCGGCGGGGCAGCTGAAGACGCCATCGGTGAACATCGTCGCGAAGGCCAGCGCAGGTGTCCCATACTTGCGGTACGGATACTGGAGAAGGACCTTTCGCGTATTCGCGGCGCCGACCAGCAGGCCCGTGCCTACCCAGTACTGGACCGCTGTCACCGGTTTCCCCTTTGGAGAAACGACCGAGACGAAGAGGCGACCTTCGTCATGGTTGGTTCCGGCAAGCACAGGCACCCGGTTGAATTTGCCTTGTGAGAATGCGGTCTGGAGCTTTAGGGGAAGCACTCCACTCTCGTAAACGGGAGACCACACAAGGTTGCTGACTGGGCGGCGACCGGGCACCTTGGTACTCATCAACTTTGCTGGTTGAACACGGCGGAGACAGTCAACATCGTTCGCCGAGCAGCCAAGCTTTTGCACGTATTTGACGTTGCGGCTTTCTGCTTCTCGCGCCGTGACTGCGTTGCCGGGGCTCTCGCACAGCCCACTCTGGATGATGGCTCTCTCGAAGAGACCGGCGGCACGCGGCGAAGCCAACTGAGCGCACACACTCATGCCACCCGCGGACTCTCCGGCAATGGTGACGTTCTCGGCATTCCCACCAAAAGCACCGATGTTGATTTTCACCCATTGCAATGCCGCCTGCTGGTCCAAGAGCCCGTAGTTACCGGACCTCTCGCCCGCCCGTCCGCCGTCCAGGCCCGGAAGCGCCAGGAAGCCGAGTGCGCCCAGCCGATAGTTCATGGTGACCACGACTAGGCCGTATTTTGCAGCGAGAACACTGCCGTCGTACAAGCTTCCCGAACCAATCGTGAACGCCCCGCCATGAATCCAGACCATGACCGGGAGCCTGCTGTTGGGTCGAGCCTTGGCTGGCGTGTAGACATTGAGATATAGGCAGTCTTCCTCTCCCTGAACGTCTCCTGGGTTCAG
>JBBRCA010000090.1:0-12009 GCA_038205325.1 Terriglobales bacterium
TCCACGCAGGCGTTGGCCTGGACTTCGACAGCGTCTTCAAGCACCGCCCGCCCCGACTGCACAATCTTCACCCAGCGCCCGGCAGCGTCTTTGGCGAAACCGAATCCGTCCGCACCGACGATGGCCCCGTTCTGAAGCACAACATCGTCGCCCAGGCGGCAATGCTCGCGCACAACCGCATGGGCGTGGGCCAGAAAGCGATCGCCAACCCTCACGCCGCAGTAAAGAACAACATGTGGCAACAGCACCGCATCGTCGCCCACGGTCACGCCTTCCGAAATAACAACATACGCCCCGATGTGTGCCCGCCGGCCAATCCTCGCGCTGGGAGCGATGACCGCCGTCGGATGGACGCCCGACGCATAGTGCGGCGGCTGGTAGAAGCACTCAATGGCCTCGGCGAAGGCCAGGTAAGGGTTTTCAACCCGCAGCGTCGGAACGCTGGTTTCGGCAAACCCCGGCTCGACGATGACGGCAGCGGCTCGCGTCGTCCGGACCAGCGCCGCGTACTTCGGATTGGCGACGAAGGTCACCTCAGTGGGGCCAGCCTCTTCAATCCCGGCGACTCCGGTGATCTCCGATTCTCCGTTGCCGTTGGAAAGCGTGGCGCCCAACCGGTCGGCAAGCTCGTTCAGGTTCATGCCCGCGATTGTCTCACTTTTGGGGATTTGGGCATCCGGTTCAGTTGTCGCCGAAGAGCCACGGTTGAGGCTCGCGGGCCGGTTTCGTTGCCGCCTTGCGCTGCGCGGCCGTCGTGACCACACCGAGCAGTTCCAACCCCGCCAGCGCAGACCTCGGCACATAGACCCGTTGGGCGTTGGAGCGGGGGTCGGGAGGCGTGACGAACAGGCCTCGGTCGGTGACAATCGAATCGAGAAACGCAATATCCAGACCGGCCAACCCCTCCAGCGTCTCCCCGTCGCGAAAGGTCATCCGTAGCCACAAGCCCTCCGCGCGCGGGCGCGCCGGAAAGTTTCGCCGACCCATCCGTTCGGGATCAACTAAATCGCCCGTATTAAAATCTCTTACATAAGCAATCAGCTTGATGTCTATAAAGGCAAACGAGATAATCGTGCCCCCTAAGCCCATCAATGCGAGTTCGTCGCCATCTGTAAACCCGCTTGCAGGCAGATAGCCGCTGACGGCACCCCCGCTCGAGAGCCGGACGATCACTTTTTTTTGCGCACCCGCCATAATCCGTCAAATTGTCGCATAAAGCCCTCTAATATCGAGCAAAAGGGGTACCAAAAACGCCATCATTCGTGTACAATCAAACGCTGGCTGGCGTATAAAAAGCATCATAAACAGTTCATTTCGTTGTACTTACGCGTCCTCTGGCGCACCCCCAGGGAGGGGGTTATAGAACACCCATGGCAGATTACATTTACCTCCTCCAAACCCGACTAACCCCGGCGCAACAGAAGGCTTTGGCGACTGTCCGGGACATCGCGCGTTCCCGCTCTTTGACGGTGTTTCTGGTGGGTGGCGCTGTCCGCGATCTCACCAGCGGCGCACCCATTCGCGACCTTGATGTGGTGGTTCAGGGGGCCGCGCCAAAACTCAGGAAAGACCTTGAAAAAGCGGGCGGCCTGCTGGTGGGCGAGTCCGAAACTTTCCAGTCGCTGTACTTCCACTTTCCCGGCGGCGTGCGCATGGAGGTGGGGAGCGCTCTGTCGATTTCTTACCCCAAACCGGGTAGGCCTGTCGCGAAGGCCGCGAATATTCTCGACGATTTGCACCGCCGCGACTTCACCGCGAATGCGATGGCGATTTCGCTCAACGAGGGTTCTTACGGCTTGTTGATGGATCCGCTGAACGGTGTGGCCGACATTGAGAACCGCGAACTGCGGCTGGTCTCGAACTATGGGTTCATCGAAGACCCTGCCCGGATGGTGCGCGCGGCACGGCTTTCCGCGCGACTGGGTTGGCACATGGAAGAGCGCACCCAGGCGCGCTACGACACCGGCAAGAAGGAGAACTATATCGGCGCCATGAACGCGGCGGCGCGGGGTTATGAAACCGAAGAGATCATCCGCGAGGAGGATCCTCTGCGGGTACTACGACGGTTGGAGTCCGAAGGCTGGATGAAGCACCTCTTCCCGGCGTGGACATCGGGGAAGGCGAACGAGGCCGAGCTGAATCGCCTCCGCGACGCGGTGGACCAGTTGAACATAATGGGGATCTATCCCGATCCGTCGGCCGCCTACTTTCCTCTAATGACCGCGAAGCTCGCGCCTAAAGACGTTTCTACCCTGAAGAAAAGCTTTGCGCGCCCCGGATTTGCCAAGCAGATCGACGCGCTTGAAGCGCAGGGCAAAGCTTTTGGTGTGCAGTTCATGGCAAAGGATTCGTCCGCGCCTTCGATTGCGTGGAAGTTGTTGGGTTCGGCTGTGCCGGAGAGCGTGCTTTGGCTCGCGCACCACACAAAGAGCGCGCCGGTGCAGGCTCGCTTCAAAGCCTTTTTTAACGAATGGCCGCAAGCTCGTCAGCGGATTCCATATGCGGTCATGCAAGAGATGCGGATCACACCGGATCTGTCCGGCTATGAGGCCCTCATCGAGCAGATTTTCTTTGCACTTATGGACGCCAAATTGGACACTGTAGAGGCCATTAAAGCGTTTTTGGAGCCGTTTTCGCCGCCTGCGCCGCCCCCTCCCATCAACATGCGCCGCCGGGCTGTGAAGCGCGAGACCAAGCCCTCCAAATCACGCTCGAAGAAGGTGGTTATCGCTGCGGTCGAGGGAGCAACTACGACCGAGGCCGTGCCAATACCGGTAGGCGCAATCGCGAAGCCTACACCTCCGCGTAAAGCGGAGAAGGGCAGCGAGGCTGCGATTGCTCCTGTGGCGAAGGCTGCGGCTCCCAAATCTGCTGCGAAGGCTGTAGCGTCTAAACCGGTTATGAAGCCGGTCGTGAAAGCGGTGAAGGCTGCCAAAGCCGCGCAAACCGTCAAGGGTAAGGCAACTCCGGCTAAGGGTAAGTTGGATAAGGGTAAGGCGAAGAAGCCTGCGGTGAAAAAGGTCGCGAAAGCGGTCCGGAAGCCGACTGTGAAAGCCAAGTCCGTAGCAAAAGCGAAGGGTCCAGCGAAGGCGGCAGAGAAGCTTATTAAGCGCCCGCCGTCCAAGGGTGCCGCGAAGACAGTTGCCAAGACCACCGTTAAGCCCAAAGCGAATGCGAAAAAGGCTTCCAAACCGAAAGCGACTGCAAAAAAAGCTGTGCCTACGAAAAAAGCCAAGCCGCAGCCGAAGTCACGACCAAAGTCTAAGCCTAAGAGCAAACCAAAGGGTCGGCGCTAGTAAGAGTTTGATTAGAAATCGAGTCGCCAATCGCAGCCGTCCTCCGCGGACTGACCTTACTCAGCGCGATACTGCCGCGATGAATGGGACACCCGGCATCCGGCTGCGTCGGAAATCCGATTTCCAAAAATCCGGACGTAGGGCACTCCGCATCTTGCCTGTTCCTGGCCCGACCTCTTCATTCGTTTATTCGCGGACGCGCTTCTTCACTTCGATACTCAGGCGCTTGATCTTTTGATTGAGCGTGGAGAGCGGGATGCGGAAGTATTCGGAGGCTTCGGTCTGGTTCCAGTTGCAGCGCTCCAGGCGGTCGGCGATGATGCGGCGCTCGATCTCTTCCATCACGGTGAAGAGCGATGCGTCCGGCTTTTGTTCGAGGACCTCGGTGGTGTACGTGTTGCCGCGAAGTTGCGCAGGCAGCAGGTCGGGCGGGATGGAGGTTCCGGTGGAAAGCACGACGCCGCGCTCGATCGCGTTTTCCAGTTCGCGGACGTTGCCCGGCCATTCGTAGTCCATCAGCAGACGCAGCGTTTCGGCGGCAAGCTGGCGGAGTGCAAAGCCGTTTTCGGTCGCATAGATGTTGAGGAAATGCGTTGCGAGCAGGGGGATGTCCTGCTTGCGGTGGCGCAGCGGCGGCAGGTCGAGCGAGATGACGTTGAGGCGGTAGAAGAGGTCTTCGCGGAAACGGCCTTCGCGCACGGCCTGCTCCAAATTGACGTTGGTCGCGGCGACGATGCGGACATCGACCTGGATTTCCTGCGTCCCGCCGAGGTGCATGAAGCGGCGGTCCTGTAGCACGCGCAGAATCTTAGCTTGCATGTCGATGCCCATGGTGCCGATTTCGTCGAGAAAGAGGGTGCCGCCGTCGGCGACTTCAAAGAGGCCTTTTTTCGCGACGACCGCCGAGGTGAACGCCCCGCGCTCATGCCCGAAGAGCGTCGATTCGAGAAGTTCGGACGGGACAGAACCGGTGTTGACGGGGATGAACGCTTTATCGCGGCGTGGAGAGTTGGCGTGGATGGCCTTCGCGATGAGCTCCTTGCCGGTGCCGCTTTCGCCCTGGATGAGAACGGTCGAGCGGCTGGGCGCGACTTGCGTGATGAGGTCGAAGAGGCGCAGCATCGACTCGCTTTTGCCGACGATGTTGTCGAACGAGTAGCGCTGTTTGAGAGCGCGCTTGAGGTGGACGACTTCCTGTTCGGCCTGCGAGAGGCCGATGGCGGCGCGTATATCGGCGAGCAGCTTCTCGTTGTCCCAGGGCTTCTGAACGAAGTTGACGGCGCCCGCGCGCATGGCGTCGACGACGTTGCTCACGGTGCCAAACGCCGTAATCATGATGATGGGCAGGTCGGGCACCAACGCCTTGATACGCGGCAGGAGGTCGATGCCACTCTCGCCGGGCAGGGAGAGGTCGAGCAGCAGCAGGTCGAAGCTGTGGCGGGTCAGCATATCGAGGCCGCTGCGTCCTTCTACGGCGCTCTCGACGTTGAAGCCTTCGAGGGTCAGCAGCGTCTCCAGCGAGTCGCGAATGCCAGCTTCGTCGTCGATGATAAGGACACTGCCTGAGGCGGCGTTTCGGACCGGATCGGGCCCAGTCGTTTCAGACATTCACGGCCTTTTCTGCGCGCGCCAGTTCGGTCCGCTGTGAAGGCTTTACGTCTGCTGCGGGGAACTCCAGGCGGAAGACCGTGCCCTCGCTAACCTCGCTCTGGACGTGGATTTTGCCGGCGTGCTCCTGCATGATGCCGTAGGTGACGGCAAGGCCCAGGCCGGTGCCCTTGCGCTGGCCTTCCTTGGGCGTGCTCTTGGTGGTAAAGAAGGGGTCGTAGATGCGGCGGAGAACCTCGGGGGGCATGCCGGAGCCGTCGTCGGCGATTTGGATTTCGACCGTGCCGCCGTGCTGGGCTGTCGAGATCATGATGCGCCCAGAGCCGCGGTCCTGCATGGCGTCCTTGGCGTTCATGATGAGGTTCAAGACGACTTGCTGGAGCTTGCCGAGGTCGCCCTGGATCGCAGGCAAATCGGGTGCAAGATCAAGTTGGACTTGGATGTGGCCGGAACGCATTTGATGTTCGAGCAGAACAGTGGTGTCGCGCAGCATGGCGTTGATGTCGACGCGCGTGAAGTCGCCACTGCCAGTGCGGGAGAAGTTGAGCAAGCCGTTTACAATCTCGGACGCGCGGAACGTTTGTTGCGTGATTTTTTCGAGCACGGGGGTCAGATGCTGGCTGTTGGGGTCTAGCTTCAACTGCTTGGTCAGCATTTGCGTGTAGCTGGAAATGACCGCGAGCGGAGTGTTGACTTCGTGCGCGACGCCAGCGGCGAGAAGGCCGATTGAAGACAGCTTCTCGGCTTGCGTGAGTTGCTCTTCGAGATGGATGCGGTCGGTTAGGTCGTCGACGATGACGATGCGCCCGACGGCTTGGAAGTCGCGGTTGAGCAACGGCGCGATGGTGATGTTGGCGGTGCGGGCTTCGCCGGCGGGCGTGGTGAACCGGAATTTGTAGATCGTGCTGGTGCCTTGTTCGGCACGTAGATTATGGAATTGTTCGATGAAATCCGTGGGAAAAACTTCGGTTAGCGGGCGCTTGAGCGCGTCTGCGCGAGGCAAAGCGTACATCACTTCCATCTGCGCGTTCCAGCTCTCGATGCAGTCATCGAGGTCGACGGCGAAGACGCCGATGTTGATCGACTCGACGATATTTTCGTTGAAGTCTTTGAGGCGCTCGAAGTCGGTGATCTTCTGCTGAAGGCGACGGTAGAGTTGCGCGTTCTGAATGGCGATGCCGATGTACCCGGCGAGGGACTCAAGTAATTCGACGTCTTCGCTGGAGAGGAAGTCGCCGTCGTCGGTGCGGCCCAGGCCGATCACGGCGATGGTGCGCAAACCGCCGCCTTCGTGACGCGCGGCACGGCAGGGCAGGTAGTAGTTGAGGTCGAGCGCGGCGGCGGCTTCGCGCTGCGGCTTGGGCAGGCGAAGCACGGATTGGGGCGTGTCGAAGAAGATGTGGGTGTCGGCGCCACGGCGGTCGAAGTTGAGAAAGTCGAGGTCGAACTTGCCGCCCTGCGGGGTGCGATGGGTAAGGCCGTGCGAGGCCGCCAGCGTGAAGTGCTGGTCTATATTATTGGCCGCAGCGCCATCTACCGCTGCAGAATTGTTGCTGTCGGCACCGTCGGCGAGGAAAACGGCAACGCGGGTCACAAGCAGGGTTTGCGGCAGCCGTTCGACGATGGAGGCGACGAGTGTGCCGAGATCGGTTTGGGCATTCAGGCTGCGGCCAAATTCGACCAGCGTTTCACGGTAGTCGAAGCGCTTTTGGTCGAAGACGCGGTCGACGCGGCCCTGAATCATGCGCTTGAGCGGGTCGAAGAGCAGACCCGTGACGATAACGGCGACGACCAGACCCCACGTCCGCAAACTGGGCAGGCGGGTGTGGACGAATTCCGCGGAGAGCGCGATGACGCCGAAGTAAAAGCCGACCAGCGCGGCGGTCGCGAGCGTGTAGGTGACGCCGCGTTTGAAGATGAGATCGACGTCCATCAGGCGGTAGCGCACGATAGCCCAACTGAACGTCAACGGCAGCAGGATGAGCGACAGACCCGCAAGGCGGGTGAGCGCGTTGGGCACGGTCGCGTCGCTTAGGAACGGGATGACGTAGAAGAACGTGAAGGGTAGAACCGTGAGCAACGTTCCGCGCGTCAGCCACTTGAGTTGCTGGCGTTCGAGCGGGTTCTGCTCGCTGCGATAGCGGAACCAGAAGACGACGGCCGCGATGATGTAGAAAATTGCGAGGTAGCCGTAGTCGATCTGATCGAGACGATGTTGCAGAAGGCCAGTGGCGGACCAGCGAACGATCGAGAAGAAGCGCAGGGCGACCAGCACCACGCCCGGAACGTACAGCAGCGGGTAGAGGAACTGGCGTTTGGGGCGGGCCTTCGCGTCGTCCGTGAAGCTGACGGCAAAATGCAGGAAAAGCGCAGGCTGCAAGCCGGCCGCAAGAATATTGCACCACAGCACCCACTCGTCCAGACCGTCCAACCGACCTGTGTATTTGAACGCATACTGCACGAACGAGACGAGGCAGAACACGTAGAAATGGGTGGATTTCGGCGCGGTCCAGCGTCTGAAAAGCACGTATAACCCGATGGCCAAATAAGCCAGCGCGATCAGGCGCATCACATTATCGTTGGCTCGGTCATGTTCGGAACTGGGCTCCAGTATGACGGGGATTTCGAGGTTGGCGGTGCGGCCCGCGGGGGTTGTTCGCACGAGCGAGTAGGTGGCGTGCGACCAGACCCCGCTACGAAAGATGGCGCGTACAGCATCGGCGACGCGGGTGGTGGGTTGACCCTCGATGGCAATCAGGATGTCGCCTGCACGGACGCCCGCACGATCGGCGGGCGTGTCGCGGGGAACGGAGTAAATCAGCAGGCCGCCCGGAGCTTCGGTCTTGCGCGCGCCGTCGGTCGGGGCGTCGTAGCCGCTCTCCTGCACCAGGTTCGCGATGGCGAGGCCCATTGCGCCCAGCGTGACCAACGCGAGGAGGACAGCAAACAGACGGGTTGGGTGGCCGCTTTTCAAGCAGAACTCTCAATCAAACGATACTTGAATATTAGAATGCACATCGGCTGCCAAAGCCGGAAACGCACTGTTTGTGGGGCTTTATAGGGGGAGATGAAGTCAGCACTGCAAAAGACCATAGGCATATACGGAATTATGGAGGGCAACGTTCCGCTAATCGGGAGCATATTTTGGGGTCGCAATTATTGGTCGAGCCGGAAACCACGTCCGAAAATCCGAACCCATCCGACAGGCTTTGGGTACGCTACGGGCCCCTCTCATTTTGTTTGAGCGACGACCTCTAAACCATCGGCGATTCAAGGCCGAACTGGTCGCGGAGCCATTGACGGATGGCGATCTGCAGGACTTCGAGCTTGGAGGCGGGGGAGCCGGGAATGCCTGCGAAGAAATGGTCCGCGCCTTCGATCCAGACGAGGCGTTTGGGTTGGGGTGCGGACGCGAGGGTGGACTCCAGCACACCGCGCGGGCTGAACTCGTCTTGGTCGCCCGAGACGAAGAGTTTGGGGGCGCGACAGCCGGGCAGGAAGTTGTAGGTGTAGTCGCGGCCTGCGGCGCGCACTGGCAGTCCAAGTCCGACCAGACCCTGTACGCGCGCGTCTCCGCAACAGGCGCGCAGGCCGACGTTCGCGCCGAAGGAAAATCCGGCGAACAGGATGGGCAAACCGAAGCGACGGTCGAGCCAATCGAGCGCGGCGCGAACGTCTTCGACTTCGCCGACGCCTTCGTCGTGGACACCCTCGCTCAAACCCGCGCCGCGGAAGTTGAAGCGCAGCACGGGCAGGCCGAAGCGCGAGAAGGCTTTGGCGGCGTGGTAGACGGCTTTGGTGTGCATGGTGCCACCGCTGGGCGGGTGGGGGTGCGCGACGACTGCCGCGTAGAGGGCGTCTTCGTGTCCGGTGTTGAGGAGGGCTTCGAGCTTTCCAGAAGGCCCGCGCAGGTCGTCGACGGTCTGAACGTGGGAACGAAAGGGAAGGGGAGCGGGCATTTCCCAAGTGTATTTGGGCCCGTGGGCATTCCCTAGGAGCTAAGCACGCCTGTTGGGTGCGGACGCATCCAATTCTGCATGGAAAAGTTTTTGGCGGAATCGAAGATTCTGATTGCGTTTGCTGCGCGTGGGATTGAGTTCGCTGCGGCCTTCATCATTACGATCGCGGCCCTACAGGCGACCGTTAGGGCGGTGCTCCTCTTTTTCCGCACCGACGCCACAGCAAAGCAAAAGAATGATGTTCGACTCACGTTGGCGCGATGGCTGGCTTTGGGACTGGAGTTCGAGCTCGCTGCCGATATTCTCAATACTGCGGTCACACCGACATGGAGCGAAATCGAAAAGCTCGCCGCGATTGCAACACTGAGGACGGCACTTAACTATTTTCTCGAACGCGAGTTGGCGCAGGAGGCGCAGCCGGCCCAACAAGCGGCGGAAGCGGTCTCAACCGGAACTGCAGCTACGATTCAACCTGGAGAGCCGACTCCATGACCTTTACTGGCGTTCTGCTGATTTCCAGCTCACTCATCGAACTGCTTGCTGCTCTGGTGATCTTCCTTTATGTGCTGCGGGTTGGGGTGAGACTTGCACGGCGTGCAAGTACCGAATCAGCACGTGCCGTCTTCGCAGAAGGAGTTCTGGCAGCGCTGGATCTCAGCGTCGCCGCCACTTTGCTCAAGGTGATCGGCCTTCAAAGCTGGGTAGAAATCCGCGCTTTTGCCACGGTCTTTGTTCTGCGCATTTTGCTAAAGCAAGTGTTTCTCAGGGAACGATCCCATATTGCTTTTAGAGAAGGTCTGGACAAGTCCTACGGGATTACATGCGGCGCTAAGAACCTGTCGTTTTGACCGCTGGATTCAGCGGCCCGAAGGCTTCTGCTCCTCCTGTAGAACAAGCCAACTGACTTAATCAGACTATCCCTAAAGCAAATTGCTCAACGGCGTGCGAGGGTGGACTGTAGAGGCTGCAGATCGGTGCCCTCAGCCCTTGTTTCTCAATCTTCCGTTGACTTAGGGCTGTGCCCCCGGCTGATATGGCCCGCGCCTTAGGGGCTGTATACAGTTGCGACGCGATTCCCAAGACGCGGGTTATGCTGGAGCCGATGCGCATCGATCCGATCCAACTCACGCGGCAGCTTGTCGATATCGAATCGACGAGTTATCACGAGGGGCCTGCGGGCGAATTTCTGGCGGGGTTTCTGGACGCGCAGGGGTATGCGGTCGAGCGTCAGGCCGCTCCGCAGCCGGATGCGGCGACAACGCCGGGCGGTGGCTCGGGGCCGCGCTTCAATGTGTATGCGTGCGCGCCGGGCGTCACGCCCGATGTGGTCTTCTCGACGCACATGGACACAGTTCCGCCGTTTCTGGGATTATGCCGCGAAGACGGCGAGTTTCTTTATGGGCGCGGGACGTGCGATGCGAAGGGCATCATTGCCGCGCAGATCGCCGCCGCGGAAAAACTGCGAGCGGACGGCGCGCGCGTGGGGTTGCTGTTCGTCGTCGGCGAAGAGCGCGACTCGGCCGGCGCTAAAGTTGCCAATCAAAATCCGAAAGGGTCGCGCTTCCTGATCAACGGCGAGCCGACCGACAACCGGCTGGCGCTGGCGTCGAAGGGATGTCTGCGGGTGGAGTTGCGCGCGCATGGGAAGATGGCGCATTCGGCGTATCCGGAGTTGGGCGAGTCCGCCATCGACAAGCTGCTGGGCGCGCTGCACGATGTGCAGGCGCTGAAGCTGCCGAGCGTTCCGGGCATTGGCGATTCGACGCTGAATGTGGGGCTGATCCAGGGCGGACGCGCTCCGAACGTGATTGCCGACAAGGCCGAAGCGCACGTGCTGATTCGGCTGGTTGGGCCTGCGGAGGAGACGCGGGCGGCTGTAGTTCAGGCGGTGGCCGGGCGCGCCGAGGTTGAGTTCTCTCTGGAGTTGCCGTTCGTGCGGATGCGCGAGATTGAGGGATTGCCGACGATGATCGCGAAGTTTACGACCGACATTCCGGCGCTGACGAATTGGGGTGAGCCGTTTCTGTTGGGGCCGGGCAGCATCCATGTCGCGCACACGCCCGATGAGCGTATTCGCAAGAGCGAGTTGCTGGAGTGCGTGGAGCTGTATGTGCTGCTGGCAAAAAAACTGGTGTTGGACGGACCGATAGCAGAATGAGAGTGTGCGCCAAACTGATTGTGAGGGACGCTGGCGAATGAACGTGTAACATTTCTGAACGACAATTGTCGGGGGAGGCACAGTGACAAAAGCGAAGACAGTGTTGATTACAGGCGCTTCGGTCGGCATCGGAAAAGCGACTTCGGAGCTGTTCCAGCAGAAGGGCTGGAATGTGGTGGCCACGATGCGCAAGCCGGAGGCCGGCAGCGAACTGGCGGCCCTTGATAATGTGTTGGTGACAAAACTGGATGTGACCGATGAGCCGTCGATTGAGGCCGCGGTGAAAGCTGCCGAGAAACGTTTTGGCGGGGTGGACGTGCTGGTCAACAACGCAGGATATGGCGTGTACGGGTTGTTGGAAGCAACGCCGGTCGAGAGCATTCGGAAACAATTCGAGACCAATGTGGTGGGACTGTTGGCGATGACCAAGGCGGTCGTGCCGGGGATGCGCAAGCGCGGGACCGGAGTGATTGTGAATGTGTCGTCGATCGCTGGGCGCGTCACATTCCCATTCAGCGCGCCGTACTGCGGCACCAAATTTGCGGTAGAAGGGATTTCGGAAGCTCTGAGCCACGAGTTGCGCGAACTGGGCGTGCGCATGAAAGTGGTGGAACCGGGGGTCATCAAGACGAACTTTGCGAACGCGATGGAGTTTCACAACGACAAGTCGCTGGGCGAGTACAAGCGGCTGATGGACCAGTTCACGGGCCTCATCGGGGAGATGTTGGCCAAGGGGGCTGAGGCGAGCTTGGCCGCTGAAGTGATCTACGGAGCGGCGATCGATGAGAGTGATCAGTTGCGGTACACGGCTGGAGAAGATGCGACGCGGATGAAGGCGGAACGGGACTGCATGGACGATGCGATGTACTTTGCACAAGTGCGTAGTTCGATGGGACAGCGGTGACAAGCGGACAAAACGCGAGAAGCGAGGCATAGAGACATGGCGAGCCGGACAAGCGTGGATGGATCGCAACCTGACCCAGGGGTC
>JBBRCA010000091.1:0-11946 GCA_038205325.1 Terriglobales bacterium
CGACCATGATGCGGCGGGCGCGGTCAACCACTTTGGCGATCTCGATGACGGCCGCTGGAGAGAGCGTGGCCCGGAGCGCTGCCAGGTTCTCCAATTCCACATCGAGGCTGTGCTCGACGTGTCCGGCGATGCTGCGCTTCTCGCCCGCCGCCGCCTTCATCAACGTGTACGGCGTGATGCGGCTGACGAAGTGCGAGCGGAGGTCTGCAGTGAAGTCGGCATAGCGTTCGTAGCCCAGCGCCTGGGTGGTGCGAACGATGGTGGCGGCGTCCACGTCATAGCGTTTGGCCAGCGCGCGCGAGGACAGGAAGTAGTTTTCGTCGGGGTTGTCGAGGATCTCGCGGAGGAGTTCGCGTCGGCTGACGCCAAGCGAGTCGGCGGCGTGGTGGTAGCGGTCCTCTAGTGAGGTGCTCCGGCCTTCACCCGTTTTTTTGACTTGCTCTACCGCCATCCTCGCCGCCGATCCGTGAACATAACAACTTTCCCGAATATGGAGACTGTTACATCATTTGTTGCACCTAGTCAAGAAAAAACATCAAGCGTTGCATTTTTCCTTGACACGCGCTGTTTTACGCTGCACTATCGGTAGCGTCTCTACAAGTTTTTTTTGAGGAAGTGTGAATGAAAACGATTGCCAACACGATGTCCGTTCTCTCCGCCGTTCAGCCCACTGCTGCTCAAAGCGCGTCGCGTAGTATGCGCTTCACCAAATTATTGCTACTGCTTGCCTTTACTGCCGGGGCAGTCGGCCAGAGCACCAAGCAAGCGCCACTGACGCCCACGCCGCAAAGCGTCGTGTCGACTGGGGCATTGCCAGCAACGCCCCAGTCGACTGCGACCCTTGATGCAGCGGACATCGGTGCGTTTCTGGATGGACTGATGCCGCTCACGCTGGAGCGCGACGACATCGCCGGCGCGGTCGTCGCGATTGTCAAAGATGGCAAGGTGATTTTCGCCAAGGGCTATGGCTACGCCGATGTGAAGGCGAAAAAACCCATGTCGGCGACCGATACGCTGGTGCGGCCAGGATCGACCTCAAAGCTGTTTACCTGGACCGCGGTGATGCAGCAGGTTCAGGACGGAAAACTCGATCTAGATCGGGACGTAAACGACTATCTCGACTTCAAGATCCCGGCGAAGTTCGACAAGCCGATTACGCTGCGCGACATCATGACTCATTCCGCGGGCTTCGGAGAGACGGCCAAGGACCTCATCGTGCCCAATGCCGAAGACCTGACCCCGCTGCGGACCTACCTTGTCACACACATGCCGGATCGGATCTATCCTCCCGGAACGACCCCCGCGTATTCGAACTATGCTACCGCGCTGGCTGGGTATATCGTGCAGCGTGTGTCCGGCAAGCCCTTCGTCGAATACATCGCGGACAATATCTTCGGCCCTCTGCAAATGACGCGTTCGACGTTCGCACAACCGCTGCCCAATGCGTGGACAGGCGCAATGTCGAAGGGATACATCGTCGCTTCGAAAGACCCCAAGCCGTACGAGATCGTGCAGCCATTTCCTGCCGGCAGTCTTGCGACCACCGCCATGGATATGACGCACTTCATGATCGCGCAATTGCAGGGTGGCAGCTATGAGGGTGTGCAAATATTAAAGCCGGAGACGGTGGAGTTGATGCACACGCGTCAGCGCGCCCCGGGAAATTCCGCCGTGCTGAACGCCATGGCACTGGGCTTCTACGAAGAGACGTGGAACGGCCATCGCATCCTGGGGCACGCCGGCGATACGAACGCTTTTCATAGCGACCTACATCTGGTTCCCGACGTCAACCTGGGTTTTTTCGTTAGCTTCAACAGTCCGGGCAAAGGCATGTTGAGCGACCGCACGGCGTTGTGGCAGAAGTTCCTTGACCGTTACTTTCCTTATCAGTTGGCAGCTGCGCCGGCAATTGCTTCCGCCGCAGACGATGCGGGCAAAGTTGCGGGCCAATATTTGGCCAGCCGCCGCTCGCAAGGCAATTTTCTCAGCGCGCTGTATATGGCGGGCGAGACGGATGTGTCCGCCAATCCGGACCACACCATCAACGTAGCGGCGCTGCATGGTTACAACGGCGAACCGATGAAGTTCGTCGAAATTGCCCCGTTGGTTTATCGCAATGTGGACGGTCAGGAGAAGCTCAATTTTTATCAAGGGTATGACGGCCGCATGACCTTTGGCATCGACTTTCCCTTCATGGTCTTCCAAAAGGTGGGCCTGCTCGACTCCAAATCGTTCAACGTGTTGCTGGTCGTTTTCAGCCTTGTGGTAATCGCGTTGACGGTCCTGTTTTGGGCGCTTGCGGGTATGGTGCGCAGACACTACGGCAGGCCGCTGGCACAGTCTTTGATGGACCGCCGCTTGCGGCTGATCGTCAGGCTGACCTGCGTGGCCTACTTGGTCATCATCGCCGGACTGGCGCTGGTGCTCTCCAAGTTTGGAGATTTCGCCACGCCCTCGGCCACACTGGATCGATGGCTTGTTCTCCTGCAAATACTGGGCGTTTGTGCTGTCATTGGTAGTTTGCTGGCCGTGTACTACGCCGTGCGTGTGTGGCGGACGACGGCCATAGATTCACACTTGGGCACCAGACGCGTGGCGCGAGCAACGTCTGCATCGGGCGAGTCGGAGACCATCGCCTACGTTGGACCGGAAGCGACGACGCAAGCGGCGATTGCGCCGAACCGCTGGATATGGGGCAGGCTGGCGTGGACTGTGGTCGCGCTCGGCTGCCTGTGCTTCGCGTGGCTTCTGATTCACTGGGACGTTCTGAACTTCAACTTGCACTACTAGAGGCGTGCCGTTCCGGTGTTGACGCGACCCATTGCCGTGCGACCGCAATCCGGCGAAGCTGCGCAGCCGCAGCTTCGCCGCATTCTCGGCATGGGAGACATGGTGCTGCTGATCGTCGGCACCGTGATTGGCTCTGGAATTTTTTTGGTGCCCGGCGCGGTGCTTCGACCGCTGGGCAACTCCGTCCCGCTGGCGATGACGGTGTGGCTCATGGGCGGCGTACTTTCGTTGCTGGGCGCGCTGACCTATGGCGAATTGACTGCGATGAAGCCGCAAGCGGGCGGCATCTATGTGTACATCCGCGACAGCTTCGGTCCGCTGCCTGCATTTCTCTTTGGATGGACTCTATTCTTCGTCATCAGCGCTGGTTCGATTGCAACTCTCGCGGTGGCCTTCAGCAATTATCTTGCAGCGTTTCTGCCGCTAACCCCTGTGGCCGCGAAGCTGGTTTCCGTTCTCGTGATCGCTGTCATTTGCATCGTCAACGTGCGTGGAGTGCGGGGCAGCGCGAACCTTCAGAACGTCACGACATCGGTAAAAGTTCTCGCCATTCTACTGATGGGCACCGCACTTTTGTGGCTGGGTAAAAGCTTCGCCTTGCATCCTGCGACGCCGCAGCATCTCAGCACGGGTTCGCTCGCGTCGGGTTTCGGACTGGCCATGATCAGCGTGCTCTGGGCCTATGAGGGATGGCAGTACGCGACCTACAGCGCGGGCGAGACGATCAATCCGCAGCGCACCTTTCCGCTCGCATTCCTGATTGGGTCGGCGACGCTTATTGGGTTCTACCTGTTTGCCAATCTGGCTTATGTTGCCGCGCTCGGCCCGGACGGCGTCGCGGCATCGAACCGCGTCGCGGCCGGCGCAGTCTCGACCCTTCTCGGACCGGCCGCCTCGAGATTTGTCGCCGCTGCCATTCTGGTGTCGATGTTCAGCGCTGCGAATTCTATCGTCCTCACCTCGCCCCGGGTCTACTATGCGATGGCCAAAGATGGCGTGTTTTTCAAGCGCCTTTCGGAGGTTCATCCGAGATTCGGAACGCCCGCATTCGCCAGCGTCGCCGCGACCGTGTGGGCGGCGATTCTGGCGGCCAGCGGCACGTTTGAGCAGCTTCTAACTTACGTCGTATTTATCGGGTGGATATTTTATGCTTTGGCCGCCGCGAGCGTTTTCGTCTATCGCAAGCGCCAGCCCAGCGCTCCTCGACCCTATCGCGTTCCCGGATACCCTTACACTCCGGCTATCTTCATCGTCGCGGCTGTGGCGCTGGTGGTCAACACCATGGCGACGCAACCGGTTCGCGCCGCCATCGGACTCGGTATCGTCGCGCTGGGGACGCCCGCGTATTTCTTGTGGAAACGGGGTGCCGCAAGCCGATGAGCAGCTTCACACAACATTCGGAGTCGGGCATCGCGGTCCGTCCGTTTCATGATTTGCGCGAGATGGGCGCCTGCATCGGCCTGCAGCAGCGCGTCTGGAACTATGCCGAAATCGATGTAGTACCCGAACACATCTTCGTCCTCGCCGTAGTGGCCGGGGGACAGGTGCTGGGCGCGTTCGACGACGAAACGGCGGTTGGCTTCTCGCTGGCGTTGCCCGCAATACGCGACAAGCATTTGCATCTGCACTCGCACATGGTCGCGGTGCTGCCTGAATATGAGAACCGTGGCATCGGGCGCAGAATAAAAATGGCGCAGCGCGATGACGCTCTCACACGCGGATTCGACCTCATCGAGTGGACCTTCGATCCGCTGCAAATCAGGAACGCCCACTTCAACCTCACCTCGCTGGGCACCATCGTCCGCCGCTATTTGCCGAACCTGTATGGCCACACCTCCAGTCCGCTGCACGGCACTCTGCCCACTGATCGTTTAGTGGCCGAGTGGTGGATCGGGCATGGGGTTCATCCGAAACCCGATGCGACCGTCGAATCGGAACGGATTTCGCTGCCTTTGAACATCGGCGAAATTTGCCGGACGGAGCCGCAACGGGCCACTGCCATCCAAAGCGAATTTCGGCAGCATTTCCAGCAATGTCTCGCTCGCGGTCTTGTGGTTGAAGGATTCGACGTGTCCTCCGACCACGCGAGCTATCTAATGGGTGTTTATGAAAATTGAGATCATTCGCCTCCGCGAACTACAGATGCGCTTGAAAGCGCCGTTTGAAACCAGCTTCGGCGTCACTCAGGACCGCCGCATTCTGCTCGTCGAAATCGTCGCGGACGGCATTACGGGATGGGGAGAAGTCACGACGGGAGAAACGCCTTCGTACAATCCAGAGACTACGGACACGGCGTGGCACATCATCTCGGATTTCATCGCGCCGCGGTTGGTGGGCAAGTGTCTTGAAAAGGCGTCGGATTTTCCCGCGCTGGCGGCTGGTATTCGAGGCCACGAGATGGCCAAAGCCGCCGTCGAGAACGCTCTATGGGACATCGAAGCGCAACACAAAAAAGTGCCGCTGGCAAGACTCCTGGGCGGCACGCGCGATGAGATTGCCTGCGGCGTGTCGCTGGGAATTCGCGAAAGCCCGGAGGCGCTGCTCCAGAAAGTTGAAGAAGAACTCGCCGACGGCTATCAGCGCATTAAACTCAAGATCAAACCGGGGAAAGATATTGAGTACGTCGCTACCGTTCGAAACGCTCATCCCGACATTCGGCTCTCGGTCGATGCCAACTCCGCATATCGTCTTGAAGATGCTGCCCGTTTGCGAGAACTCGACCCGTACAAGCTGCTCATGATCGAGCAGCCGCTCAACTGGGATGACATTTACGCACACTCAAAGTTGCAAGCGCAAATCGAGACCGCGATCTGCCTGGACGAATGCATTACAAGTTCGCGTGCCGCGAATACCGCTATCGAACTGCGCGCGTGCCGCATCATCAACGTCAAGCTGGGGCGCGTGGGCGGCCACAGTGAAGCGATTCGCGTGCAGGACGTTTGCCGCGACGCGGGTATTCCGGTGTGGTGCGGCGGCATGCTCGAATCCGGCATCGGGCGCGCGCACAATATCGCGATGTCTACGCTGCCGGGCTTCATCTTGCCCGGCGATGTCTCGGCCAGCCAGCGCTACTGGCACGAAGACATCATCGAGCCGGAAGTGACAGTTTCTCCCCAAGGCACGATTCGTATTTCGCAAACGCCTGGCCTCGGCTACGCCGTACGTCGCGATTTGATCTACAAGCTCACCGTTCGCAACAAAGATTGGAAGGCCTATGCCACAGCCGCTTAAGAATGCTTCGTTGAAGATCACTCGACTATCTCTCGTCCTCGTGCTCGCGGCAACGCCCGTGTTCTCGCTCGCACAAGCCGTGGCCCCGACCGCGCCTCCGCTCACAGTGACGCCAACTCCTGCGCCCGCTCCCGGTCGCTGGGAAGGGTTGATCGGCGAATATGGGACAGCCGACAACAAGACGGGAGACAGCAAGCCGGCCGAAAACAAAGCCTATGTGCTTGAGAAAAACGGCTCACTCTATTTCCGCGTGCACGATGCCGACGAAAGGCTCGCGCCCGAAAGGCCAAACCACTTCCGCGTGGATACGAAGGAAGCGGTCTTCTCTCGCGGGGCAAATGGCGACGCGGACTCGCTCACTATCGGTGGCGTTTCCTATCCGCGCCTGCCGTTCAGTGCGGTCAGCGGTGGCGTGTTCCACATCGTTCCGTTGAAGCCGGTCGCAGAACTTACGAAGCTCGCTCTTGCAGACCATCCTCCGGTCGAGCACGGCGAGTTCCTTCCCGCCGATCTTGTCGAAGTGGTCAAGCTCGATCCTTCCGTCAAGCTCGACATTCGTTACGCCACGACCAACAACTTCCTGAGTACGCCGGTGTACTCCGAGGCGCGCGCGTTTATGGAGCGGCCTGCGGCAGACGCGGTCGTCCGAGCCAATCGCCACCTGAAGCCGCTCGGATACGGCCTGCTGATCCACGACGCTTACCGCCCCTGGTACGTCACCAAGGTTTTCTGGGACGCGACGCCCGACGCGATGAAGAAGTTCGTTGCCGATCCGTCGGAAGGTTCGCGCCATAATCGCGGATGCGCGGTGGACATCACGCTGTACGACCTCAAGACCGGGAAAGAAATTTCAATGACAGGGGTCTACGACGAAATGTCCGACCGCTCGTACCCGAATTATCCGGGTGGCACTTCGCTCCAGCGCTGGCACCGCGAACTACTCCGCCAGGCGATGGAGCACGAAGGATTTACCGTTTACGAGTTTGAGTGGTGGCACTTCGACTACAAGGGCTGGCAGAAATATCCCATCCTGAATCTGACCTTCGACGCCATTAAGCCCGGCCCCGCAACCCACTCTCAAAGGTAAAGGATTCACATCCATGCACGCATCCCGAATTGTTCGTACACTTTCTTTCGCGCTGCTCGCGCTTTCCGCCCCAACGTTTGCGCAATCTACAAATACCTTGGAACAGCGCATCGCCGCGATCATGCGGCGACCGGAGTTTGCGCACTCGCGTTTCGGCATCGAGCTCTATTCGCTCGATACCGACAAGCCTGTGTACACGCTCAATGCGCAGCAACTCTTCGTTCCCGGATCGACCACCAAGCTGCTCACCGAAGGCACTGCGCTCGAACTGCTGGGCGGCGATTACCGCTTTCACACCTTCATCTATCGCACCGGAAAGATCAAGGGCGACACGCTCGACGGCGACCTGGTGCTGGTCGCCAGCGGGGACCCCAATCTCTCCAATCGCATCCAGACCGACGGCACGTTGGCCTTCGAGGACGAAGACCACAGCTACGGAGGCGCCGACAGCAAAGGTCTCAAGGGTGACCCCATGCTGGTGATGCGCGAATTCGCGCGGCAGATTGCCGCAAAGGGAATTAAAAAAGTTAAACGGCACATCCTGATCGACGCTTCACTTTTTGCCGAGGGCGACAAGGAACTTGGCACGGGCGTTGTAATGTCTCCGATTGTCGTCAATGACAACGTTGTGGATGTGATTGTCTCTCCGGGCGCAACAGAAGGCGCGCCCGCGCAGCTTCAAGTCCTGACCAAAACGCGCTACGTCGATATCGTCAACAAGGCCACGACCGGCAAGACCGGATCAACCGCTAGCGCGACTTACAGCGACGACAAAACCAACTCCGATGGAACGCACGTGGTCACGTTTTCAGGGTCGGTGCCGCTTGGCACGCCCGCGACGATGATGGCGTATGGCGTGCCCGTGCCCAGCCGCTTCGCCGTCGTCGCGCTGCAAGAGGCGCTCAAGGATGCGGGCGTTACCGCCTCGCTCGCATCGCTTGACGTGAAACCCGATTTCAAATCGCTGGCGAAGAACTACACGCCGGACAATGTCGTCGCCGAACATATTTCTCAACCACTGAAAGAAGAAGTCAAGATCACGCTGAAGGTCAGTCAAAATCTCCACGCCAGCAACACGCCATTTCTGCTGGGCGCGCTGCTCGCGAAAAAATCGACAGACATCGATCAAGCCGGATTCGATCTCGAACACGATTTTCTCGTGAAAGCCGGACTCGATCTCACCGCCGCCGTGCAATCCGATGGAGCGGGCGGGAATGCCTACTTCACGCCCGACTTCATGACGCATTATCTCCGCTTCATGTCCTGGCAGAAAGACTTTGCCGATTTTGAGCGTGGCCTTCCCGTGCTCGGCAAAGACGGCACTCTGTTTAAGATTCAGGTCAACTCTCCCGCCGCCGGACACGTTCACGCCAAGACGGGAACATACGCCGTCGGCGACTCCCTCAACAAAAATCTTCTCGTCACCGGCAAGGGACTCGCGGGCTACATGGAGACCGCCGCGGGCGAGCACCTGATCCTTGCGTTGTATGTCAACAATGTTTCCGTTCCGCTCGACGACCCCGACGCGATGCAGAAGATCGCCGGCGAAGCGCTCGGCGAGATTGCTTCCGCGGCCTACGACGCGCCCCTTCCTACGACGACCGCTTCCGCCGAGTACGACGTCATCATCAAGAACGGCCACATCGTCGACGGCACTGGCAATCCCTGGGTCTCAGGCGACATCGGCATCCGCAACGACCGCATCGTCACCATCGGCAAGCTCGAAGACGCACATGCCAAGCGCATCATCGACGCCACCGGACTGGCCGTCTCCCCCGGCTTCATCGACATGCTGGGGCAATCGGAGATGGCGCTGCTTATCGACAACCGTTCGCTCGGCAAATTGTCGCAAGGCATCACCACCGAAATCACCGGCGAAGGCCAATCCATCGCGCCGCAAACACCGGTGCTCGTCGCCGAAGCGCAACCCGAGCTCGACGCCTACAAGGTCAAGATCGACTGGACCACGCTCGACGGCTATTTTAAACACCTGGAGCGTTCAGGCACGCCGTTGAACATCGGCACCTACGTCGGCGCTGCGCAAGTCCGTCGGGCCGTCGTGGGCGATGTCGATCGCGCCCCCACGCCCGCCGAACTCGAACGGATGAAGGCCCTGGTCGCAGACGCCATGAAGGACGGCGCCTTCGGCCTCTCAACCTCTCTCATCTATCCGCCCGGCCACTACGCCAAGACAGAGGAACTGATCGAACTCGGCAAAGTTGCTTCGCAGTATGGCGGCATCTACGGTACCCACATGCGCAGCGAAGGCACCTCCGAAATCCAAGCGCTCGAAGAGACATTGCGCATCGGGCGCGAAGCTCATCTGCCGGTGGAGATTTTTCATCTGAAGGTGGTTGGCGCGGTGCGCTGGGGCACGATGCCCAAAATCATCGCCATGATTCAAGCCGCGCGCGATAGCGGACAAGACGTCACCGCCGACATGTATCCCTACGTTGCGGGAGGCACCGCGCTGGCGTCCAGTCTGCCACCGTGGGTCGCCGATGGCGGAATGGCGAAGCTGCTGGAACGCCTGCACGACCCGCAAATACGTCGGCGCATCAAGACGGAAATGGCGACCGAACACGCCGATTGGGAGAACCTCTATCTTCAATCGGGAGGTGCAAAAGGCGTCGTCCCCTCCGGAGTGGTCAATCCCGACCTTAAGAAATATGACGGCGTGGCCATCGCGCAAATCGCCGCAGCGGAGCACAAAGAACCTCTCGATGCGCTCATGGATTTCGTGATTGCCGACAAAGGACAGACGGGCGCGCTGTACTTCATCGCTTCGGAAGAAGATCTCCAGTATGGACTCAAGCAACCGTGGGTCAGCCTGTGTCTCGATGCCAACGAGTCCTCGCTTGATGGCCCGCTGTTTGAGCCGCATAATCATCCGCGTGCGTTCGGCGCGATGCCGCGCTTCCTTGGTCACTACGTTCGCGATGAAAAGATGCTGCCGCTGGAGCAGGGCATTCGCAAGATGACCTCGCTGCCCGCGCAACGGGAACACCTGAACGGCCGCGGAGTCCTTCGCCAGGGATTTTTCGCCGACATCACCATCTTTGATCCCGCCACCATCATCGACAAAGCCACCTATGCCATCCCTGCGCAAATCTCCGCAGGAGTGAAGTATGTCCTGGTCAACGGACAACTGGAATATGACAACGGCAAACTTACCGGCGCGACTGCCGGCAGACCGTTGCGCGGCCCCGGCTGGACTGGTGCCAAAGCGCCCTCGCACTGACGGGCCCTCGCACGGAAGTGCCAGCGCTCATGTGGCCCGTTCACGATTCTGTGCGCGACGCGGAAATCACCTTGCAACCCGGGGCTTGGCTTTCGACGCCCTCACCATCAGTTGGCGAGAACCGTCCAATCGCCGGCATGAAGCGACAAGGATTCATTCGGGGGAAAGACACCATTCCGTTCCGAAACACTTCTTGAGGTAGGCTCCGCAAAACTTGCAGTATCCGTTAATGATCTAAGCTGCGTATACCGCCCTGGAGGCTGAGGCTGAATGAGAACAAACTGGATCCTCGACACATTTAGGTACATGTTTGGCGGAGGCGGTTGGACTACGATCGTCTTCGATCTGCTTCTGGTGGCTGGCATTGGGATCGGCATCTGGCTCTACAGACGTTTTCCCCAACAGCGCACTGTGCTCAGTGTATGGACGTGGCTGGCACGGCTGGTGATGGGCGCGATGTGGTGGCAGCAGGTCATCTGGAAGGCCCCTCCGAACTTCGCCGGTCTACGCTTCTGGACCGAGCAGATGGTGCAGTTCTCGTCCACGGACCTGCAGCGGTCTTTTGTGCAGAATGTCGTGCTGGCGCACTTCAGCTTTTTTGCGCCGCAGGTGTTCTTGATTGAGGCCATTATCAGCGTGGCACTTTTGCTTGGTTTGTGGTCGAGGTTGGGGTCGATCCTGGGCGCGGCGATGGCGCTGAACCTCTCGCAGGGTTTGTACCGTTCGCCGGCAGAGTGGCCTTGGCAGTACGTCTTCCTGATCGTCGTGATGGTGCAGTTTTCTCTGCTCCCGCCGGGTCGTAGCCTGGGGCTCGATGTCCTGCTTGACGAGCGCGACAAAGGCGGGGCGGGGCCAATCGCCCGTCTGCTACGATGGATTCGTTGAACACGCGGTACAACCGTCCCCGGAGATAAAGCCTTGCGAGATCGGAATGCCCAGTCAGCGCAGCTCCTTGCCTACAGTTCAAGCAGGCTACTGTTTGCCCTCGGCGCAGCATCACTCGCGCTGGTTGTTCTCGCTGGCTGCAACACCAAGCCTGCAACTGAGAACAAGCTGCGCATCACCATGATTCCCACCACCGACCCCGGCAAGGCCCTGCGCGACAGTCAACCGCTACTGGCCTACTGGCAGAAACAGACCGGTCAGACGCCGGATTTGACCATCCCGACCAGTTACGCGGCGGTCATTGAGGCCCTGACCAACAACAAGGTGGACATTGCCTACCTGGGTGGGTTCACCTATGTGCAGGCGTCTGCGCGCGCGGGCGTCAAGCCCTTGGTGCAGCGCACCATTGACCAGCAATTCCATTCCGTCTTCATTACACAGACCAACTCGAAGATCCACTCGCTCTCCGACCTGCACGGCCACTTCGTCTTTGGCGACGTCAACTCAACCTCCGGCCACCTGATGCCGTTGTATTACATGCAGCAGGAGAAGGTCGACCCGGAGGTAATTAAAAATGCGAGCTATAGCGGTGCGCACGACGCCACCGCGCTTGCCGTAGCCAACGGCAAGGCCGAAGCCGGCTCCATGGATGAGCAGGTTTATTTGAAGATGACCGCCAACGGCCAACTGAAACCGGACACCGTCCGGGTCT
>JBBRCA010000092.1:0-11756 GCA_038205325.1 Terriglobales bacterium
CACACCTGGCGCGACTTCTTGATCCACATCGCCACCATCGTCATCGGCCTCTGCATCGCCGTCGGCATTGAGCAGACGGTCGAAGCGATCCATCACCGCCATCAGCGACACCAGCTCGAACAAGACCTGCGCGTCGAAACCCTGCGCAACATGAACGTCGCACTCCAGAATATCGACGACTTCACCGCCCGCCAGACCGCAGCCCTCATGCAGTACGAGGACCTCCAGGCCGCCGCTCGCGACCATCGCGCTCCGCAGGTGCTGCATGGCGCCTCCGGCCCGGGCAACATGTATCCAGCCCATACCGCTTGGGTTGTCGCCCAGCAGGATGCCACGCTCGGACTTCTCCCCGTCGCAGAGTCCCATCTCTACGTGGGCCTCTACCGCATAACCGACCGGGTCAGCTCCAGCATGGTCGACGAGAACAACATCGCCGAAAGACTGTCCGCTGCCCGCTTGCCGGCACGCCTCTTCGACCCGGCCAACCCGAACACGGCACAGCCCCCAACCTACGACCTCTCACGCATGTCCCCCGACCAGCTACGCCTCCTCAGCGAGAGGCTCGCGGAGATCTATGCGAGCGACGCCGAATGCATCTACCGCAACCGTCAACTCTATTTAATCGACTGGGCGGCCTGGCACGGCTACACCTCCGACCAGGACATCCAACGCCTCTCCCACGACGCCAGAACGAGAGTCGTAGACAAAGCAGCCTTGCTCGCCCGCTTCCCCCTGCCCGAAGAAGCAAAGCACCTCACCACCGACGAGGGAGACCGCTAACCATGCTAGACGTCCACCCACCCCACGCCGCCGCACACACCTGGCGCGACTTCTTCATCCACATCGCCACTATCGTCATCGGCCTGCTCATCGCCATCGGCCTTGAGCAGTCGGTCGAGTATCTCCACCACCGCCACCAGCTGCGGGAACTCCGCGAGGCGATTCAGCAGGATGACGAGAAGGCGCTACGCGACGACGAAGATGTAGTGCGCTGGAGCGCCGCACAGGTAGCCTGGCTCACAGCGCGTATCGATGATGTGACCGTCGCTATCCGGACCAACGCCCACGCGCATTCTATTCCAATGCACACCCCGCCGATCCGATCCATTCCAATCGACCCTGCATGGAAGGCGGCTAACACCAGCGGCCTGGCGAACATCATGCCGCAGGAGGATGTGAAGGTGTTCTCTGAGCTCGATATCCTCATCGCTGGACTCAATGATAACTTCCACGATCACGCCGCTACCTCCCGCCGTATGGCCTTCGAGCAGCGATTTCGGGTCTCCTCCGCGGACCAGAGACTGGACTTCGCCTCGGCGACGCGTGCTGAGCTGATCGAATACCTAACCCTGCTTTCGGAAGAATTGAGCCACGCGAAGGCGGAATACGACTGGACGCTGTATTTGCGCGGCGCCCTGCAGCAGATCATCGGCGGTGAGCGCAATCTCGACCGTATTGACGACGCTGAAGACGCTGAAGTAGACAAGGCCTCGCGCGCGCCTGTGCGGTAGGCGGTATGTTTATTACAATCTGCACCACTGGGTCTCATTCTGCGCGACTTCATTCCATCCCGACACCCGGCAAATACCTGGCGGGGCTTCTTCTTCCGCGTGGCCACGATCGCGTTTGCGGCACTGATCGTGCTCGCTGCGTTTGACATTCTTGAATATGTTCGTGGCTCACTCTCGCCGCGCTCCTACAATCCCCCCGCAGCCGAACCAGCGCCGACGCATTCCGAAGGCACAACCGAGACACCCTAGAGGCACCCATGCCGGGTGCCCTATTTATGACGCGCTCTCTGCGTTATGAGTGGGTGCGGCATACCGGCTAACGGATGCCGGGTGTCCCATTCATGACGCGCTCTTTGCGTCATGGGTGGGGGTCGCATACGTATGCGGAATCGACATATAACTCAGCCACAAATCTTCGATCCGATTGAAAACTTCATCCTGAGGGAGCCCGTCGCGGACTCATCGCGATAGGTTGAAAATTTGTCATCCTGAGCGGAGCCTGTCGCGGCTCATCGCGACAGGCGCAGTCGAAGGACCTGCAGCTCCTCCGCGCGACCACGCCTTCCCAAGAGCTCATGTCATTTGGCGATTGTCGAGCCGCCTTGCATACGCCGATACGCCTTAGTGGAAACGGACGGTGGGACGTCGCAATGCGGACGCGACTCCCATCGCCGCTACCCACAGCGGAATCACATAGGCCGGCACCCGCTCGACAAGCCCCACCGGCCAGCCCAATGCGCTCCACACCGAGGTCCCACGCAGCCCCAGCATTACCGTAGCCGCAAGTACAGCGACGCCCAAACCCACCGTCAACCATCCGCCCACCCGGCTCCAGAGCGCGTCCCGAGCCATCATTGCGCCGAGCACAATCATCGCCGCGCCGCCACAGACGAAATGCGCCACTGCACCCGAAACATGCAGCGCGGAGTTCGCATCCTCCGGCGCAAGCCCCACGACAAATACGCCCAACCCCGAGACCGCCAACACTGCCAGCCCAACCGAATATCCTCGCCAGGGCGCAAACATCCGCCGCACCAACAACGCTCCCCCAGCGATCAGCAACCCCTGCAGCACGAACGACGCGTTCATCCACGCATGCAGCGGCGAGCACACCGCCATCCCGTCATGGATGCCGCACCCGGCCGCGCCCAGGTCGCTCACGTAATTTCTCGCAAAGTGATACGGCGTCGCCCACGCGCGCGAAACGATCTGTTCGGCAAGGAAGAACTGCACGCACAGCATCCACAGCGCTGCCCCAATTCGCACTCGTATCGTCTGCATCCGCATCCCTATCTGTACGCTTCGGCCTGGGCTTCAGATGCGCGCGTTTCTGGAATGTCCGCGCGCCCCGCATGAAACCGGAACGCCTTCACCGCAGCTTGCGAATTTCCGCATCTTACCCGTGTTGCCACGCCGCACGCTCAATCCGCACGCTCAATTCAGGAGACAAACTCGCTTGCCCGCTCGCACGATTCGCAACCTCGCACTGGCCCTGACCCTCGCCGCATCTGTCGCCCCGCTCAGGGCGGACCCCGTTCCGGTCCGACAGACCCAGGGCTTGACGCACGGCTTCCTCACCATGCGATCCGAAGACGGCAAGATCATCGCGAAAGGCGAACTCATCCAGGTCGCCCACGGTGAACGCGTCTCCGCTCGACTCCTCCATCGCTTCACAGACGGGTCCATCGACGAGGACACCGTGACCTATCTTCAACACGGAACATTCAAGCTGCTCCGCGACCACCACGTTCAGAAAGGCCCCTACTTCCCCAAGCCCAGCGACTTCCTCGTGGACGTAGCAAGCGGAAACGTGACCTCGCGCTCCGTCGACAAGGACGGCAAGGAAAAAGTTGAAGTGCAGCACATGGATCTGCCAGCCGATGTCTATAACGGCCTCATCGGCACCATTCTGCTCAACGTCGCGCGCGACACGCCGCGATTCAAAATAGGATTGGTTGCGCCCACGGGCAAAGGCCGCTTGGTCAAGATCGCCATCACGCCCGACGGAGAAGGCACATTCTCCGAAGCTGGGCAAAGGCACAAAGCCACCCTCTTCCGCTTGAAAATTGAACTCGGCGGGATTGTCGGCGTGGTTGCACCCATCGTCGGCAAACAACCCGCCGACACGTTAGTTTGGATACTGGAAGGCGAGGCCCCAGGATTCGTGGGCCAAATAGGTCCGCTCTACGAAGGCAGCCCGATCGTCGACATTCAGGTCTCCGGAACCAGCTTCCCGCGAGCAGGCTCAAAGAAGCCCTGACTTAGGCCTTGCCCTTGCTCTGCATGTAGTTGCGAACGCTCTGTTCCCAATCCAGCGAAGTGCCCGCGTACACCGAACTCTGACGGCGCGCACTGCGATTGGCTCCTGCTCCCGCGACCGCAGGCTCTGCCGACGCAGCCACTTCTTTCACCGGCGCGGCGACAGGAACTTCCATGCCTTCAGGCAAAATCGAGCGAGGCAGGTCGGACGGCTTGAACTCAATACCCTCTGCCGCCATGCGTTTGGCCGTCTCCACCAGCAACTCGCGCTTGCGCGTCAGTTTGCGCGTCGCGGCTTCGCGGGCTTCAGTGGTTTCAAACACGTCGTACTTCAAAAGGTGGGCGAGCTTGCGGTCGAACAGGCCGATCTCTTCATGGACGGTCTTCAGGTAGTACTTGTTTTCGACAATGTTCGCCATGCTCTCTCCGGTTGTGATTGCGTTACATAAGAAACGGACAGCAGGAGCGCTTTATCGCAGATCGCTGGACCTGCGCATCGACGCAACGGGACAAAATTGGCCCGGTGGAAAGCGGAAGGGCGGCCCCGACTGGAACCGCCCCTCGCGTAGTGCTTTGCGGACTCGGTGCTGTCGGGCCGCTTACGCGACGCGAACGTTCTCTGCCTGCCAGCCCTTGGGACCCTTGACGACGTTGAACTCGACCGTCTGACCCTCTTGCAGCGAGCGGAAACCGTCGCTCTGAATCGCGGAGTGATGAACGAAAACGTCCTCACCGGTTGCGCGGCTCAAAAATCCAAAACCCTTGGCGTCGTTAAACCACTTTACTGTTCCTGTTTCCATGACCTTGTTCTCTTTTCAATACGATGTACCGCTGAAACGCAATGTTGGGGTTGTTTGCGAGTAGAGCAGTACGACCAGAACAAGCAAGAACACCAGATCGGATTCTACGATCTCCTTAAGTGTACCATCCTCTGCCCTCCTGAACGAACTTTTTTGCGACTACAACCTTTCCGTCACCCTGACCGCAGGCGCAACTCATTCTCGCGCGTACTTATATAAGAACCTTCTCACCCTCTCTCGTCTCAGCCTCGCCCCTCATCAGAACCCGGACGGCGCGATCTTCATCGCCCGCATCAAAACAGCGAAGCACCGTTCCTCCACGCCCGTCATCGAGGATGAAAATGAAGCAATCGTTTCTTGCGCTCGCAGCACTCGCCTTGTTGATCAGCCCCGCTCCCGATCACGCAGTGACCCCTCAAACTCACCGCGCCGCTCGCAGCGCCAAGCCCGCTGCGGACTCGCCCGGCATCAAGAACATCTTCTGGCAACCCAACCAGCTCAAACAAGGCTCCGTCGCGCTCTTCACCGTCGAATTCGAGCTCGCTCCGGTTCGCGTTACTGCGACCTTGATCGGCAAAACCCTCAGCTTCTTCAAGACCGAAAACCCCAAAGTCTGGTACTCGCTCGCCGGTGCCGATCTTGAAACCCAGCCCGGCAGTTACGACCTCCACGTCACGGCGACCTTGCCCGGAGGCCACATAGCCCGCTCCACCAAAGCCATCGACATTGCCGCAGCGAACTTTCTCACCGGCAGCATCGACGTTCCCGAAGACTTCGTCGAACCCGACGCCGCCGGCCTGAAACAAATCGCCTCCGACGAAATCGCCAAAGCCCACGCCTACGCCCATCTACTCTCGCAGCCGCAGTGGACCGGC
Source organism: Terriglobales bacterium (assembly GCA_038205325.1). Lineage (GTDB taxonomy): Bacteria > Acidobacteriota > Terriglobia > Terriglobales > Acidobacteriaceae > Granulicella. The sequence goes on from JBBRCA010000092.1 coordinate 5,446, forward strand.
AACTTCAAGACGCCCGTTGCAGCCAAAGCCACGGAGACCTTCGGAGAGAGCCGCATTCTCAACGAAGAAAAGTCCAGCACCCACCGCGGCACCGATTTCCCGGTCAACGAGGGCGCGCGTGTGGAAGCCTCAAACGCGGGCACCGTCGTGCTTGCCAAAGACCTTTTCTATGAGGGCGGTTGCGTCATCATCGACCACGGACAGAAGTTCTTCACCATCTACATGCACCTCTCAAAGATAGACGTCGCCGCCGGAGACAGAGTCGAGAAGGGCGCTCACATCGGCCTCTCCGGGAAGACGGGGCGAGTCACCGGTCCGCACCTTCACATGGGCGTCCGCTGGAACGGGGCTTACCTCGACCCCGTCCAACTGCTCGCGTTGACGTTGCCTCCTATTCGAGCCAACGAACACGACAAAGCTCCCGCGCCGCATACCGCCAGGCGCGCGCGGCGACGTTAGAAGAACGACCGGCCCCGGACAAAAACGCGGCATAGCCGTACACTTCTCGCACAGAACATTCCAAGCGATACAGGAGCGTACACGTGGGCCGTTTTACCGGACTTCTCGGACTCATCGTATTTCTCGGCCTGGCCTACGCCTTCTCCACCAATCGCGCCGCCATCCGCTGGCGCACGGTCGCCTGGGGACTCGGCCTGCAAGTCGTTTTCGCCTTCGCGGTCATTAAGTGGAACGCTGGCCAGATCATCCTCAAGCATGTCTCCGACTTCATCACCGGCTTGCTCGCCCACTCTGCCGACGGCTCCGGCCTGGTCTTTGGCGCGCTCGGCATTCCCGGCAATCCGCTCGCCGTCTTCGCCTTCGCGGTGCTCCCGACGATCATCTTCGTTAGCGCCTTTTTCGCTATCCTCTATCACATTGGCGTCATGCAGCAGATCATCCGCGTCGTGGCCTGGATCATGCAGTGGACCATGGGAACCAGCGGTGCCGAAAGCACCAACGTCGCCGCCAGCATCTTCATGGGCCAGACCGAAGCCCCACTCACCATCCGCCCCTTCCTGTCCGGCGCCACGCGCTCCGAGTTGATGACCATCATGACCTCCGGCATGGCGCACGTCTCGGGCGGCATCATGGCCGCGTACATTCTGTTCGGCATCAACGCTTAGGACCTCCTCTCGGCCGTCATCATGACCGCCCCCGGCACCATCCTGGTCGCCAAGATGCTGGTCCCCGAAACCGAAGTTCCCGCCACCGCCGGCACCGTCACAATGCCACCCTCGGAGGAACACGCCAAAGAGAACTTCGTCGGCGCCATCGCGCGCGGTACCATCGACGGTGGCCAACTGGCTTTCAACGTCGCCATCATGCTCATCAGCTTCGTCGCGCTCGTCGGGCTGGTCAACGCGATTATGCTCGGCATCTCAAACTTCGCCTGGGCCCACGGCCATGTTCCATTCCCGCACTCGCTCAACAACATCCTCGGCGTCGTCGGCGCGCCCGTGGCCTGGCTCATCGGCATCCCGTGGCACGACTCGCGCATCATCGGCAACCTGCTCGGCACCCGCACCATCATCAACGAGTTCCTGGCCTTCGCCGAACTCGGCAAGCTCAAGGCCACACTTGACCCGCGCACCTTTTCGATCGCCACGTTCGCGCTGTGCGGCTTCGCCAATGTGGGCAGCATCGGCATGCAGATTGGCGGCATCGGCGCGCTCGTTCCCAACCGCCGCAACGACCTCGCCAAACTCGGCCTTCGCGCCATGCTGGCTGGAACGATGGCCAACCTCATGTCGGCCAGTATCGTGTCGATGTTGATCAAATAGAAGGGAAGCGATGACGAACGCCGCAAACTTCCGCGACATCGCGCTTTCGTTCCCCGACGTGGAAGAAGGCAAACACGCTGGACAACCCGACTTCCGCATCGGTGGTCGGAAGTTCGCCACACTCGCATCCATCGACGAAGGCTACGGCAACCTGCCGCTCACTGCGGAAATTCAGGCGGCCTTCATCGCCGAAGCGCCCGAAATATTTATCCCCATTCGCGGCGGCTTCGGACGCATGGGCCACACGCACATCGTCCTCGCCAAAGCCGACCAAGCCACCCTTGCCGGCGCTCTGCGGACAGCATTCAACTTACGCGTCGAGAAAAACGCCATGCCCAAAAAGAAAGCAACACGCAACCGAAAATAGCTCGTCAGCAAAAAGTAAAGCGGCACCCAGATGAACATCATCCAGTTGCCGCTCTAGTTTTCGCCAGGACAAAATACATCATCATGAAAGCCGGAGTGCCCAGCATTCAGTGCTAAAGGAGCGGTTCATACCCGCCTGGGTCGAAGGCCTAGGTCAAACAGGCCGATACAGATAGGCTGAAGGGCCCGATTTGTATCTCGGTCCAGCCACCATATACGCACCTTAGTGCGGCTGCTCCGCCATCATGTCGTTGAACTGCTTCACAAACGCCCATTCATTCGGCCCGGGATTTTTCCTCAGCATCCCGACCTGCTCGACCAGAACCTCATCGGCATCCGTTCCCAAGACTTGCATGGTCTCGGCGATAAAGTCCTTCAGCGGCATCGCCCGCGGATCGACGGCTTGCTGAGGCCCTCCGAACTCCGTCTGCACATAGGGCGGCGCAAGTTCCAGCACACGCACGCTCGTCCCCTTCAACCTGTAGCGCTGCGATAGAACATACGAGTGCATTGCCGCTTTGGTCGCCGAGTACACCGCTCCCATCGCCAGCGGCACAAATGCTACTCCCGACGTTACGTGCACCACCGTCGCCGACTCCTGCTTCTTCAAGTGTTCAATCAGAGCCGAAGTCAGACGAATCGGCCCAAAAACATTCGTTGTCATCGTCGACACCAGCGCGTCATCGTCGACAACGCCCGAAGCATCGTCCAGCTTCGCGCTACCTGCGTTATTGATCAACACGTTCAGCTTCGGATACTTCGCAACCAGATCCGCCGCGACGGCGGCGATGCTCTTCGGGTCCTCAACATTCAACTCGACAAAATCCATCCCCGGATTGGCCTTCGCCGTCTCTTCAAGCACCGCCTTGCGTCGACCTGAAATGACGACCTTGTTACCCTTCGCGTGCAGCGCCTCGGCAAGTCCGCGCCCAATGCCCGTACCACCACCTGTAATGAAAATCACATTCCCTGTCAGCTTCATGTCTACTCCTCCTGGCCGCGGCAGCGGCATCATTTTCTAGGACAACCGAGCAGATGATTCAGCAGCTACGAAAGATTCCGCAATTTTGCTCCTGCGTACCCTTAAGCCCGCTCCAGCACCGCGCGGTCCCACCGCGTCAGCTTTGCCGCGGCCTCGTACGTGCTCTCCAGAAACTCCAGCAGCGTCGCATCCGGAGAAGCCGACGCGCGAAGGTCGTCATACTTCAATATGAACTCGCCCAGCGCCGCGTTGTAGTTCGCCGCCGACGGACGCACCTTCGCCTCGGCCAGTCCCTCCGGAGACGGCGCCGCGTAACAATAGAATGCCGCGTCGCCAAAGCCACCATTTCCCGGCCAGAATCCCGCGCTGATGGCCTCATGCGAATACGCCTCACGCGTGACCGCGTCGGCGTCCGGCCGCGCGTCTCCCTCATTCACGCTAGCCCCCGGCCACTGCGCCCACCACCATAAACGGCTCGCGCCCCGCGACCACCGCTTCCGGCAGCACCTCGTCCGACCCCTGAAACGACAAGTCCTCCTCGCACGCAAAAAACCTCAGAAACGACCGCCGCTCCTGGGTCGCCTGATCGCGAATCGTCCCCCGTAGCATCGGGTACCGAGTCTCCAGCGCGTCCAGCACCGTCCGCTGCGTCACGGGACTCGCGACCGCAAGCGTCACCTCGCCCGACACTCCCGCCAAAGTCCGCAGGTGCCCCGGCAACTCGACGCGAATCGTCAACAAGCTCACGCCAGCGTCTGCACTTCGACCGACAACACCGCCGGCAGGTCGCGTACAATCGGCGTCCACGAATCGCCCGCATCCGGCGAGCAGTAAACCTGTCCGCCCGTCGTGCCAAAGTACACACCACATTTATCCAGCGTGTCGACCGCCATCGCATCGCGCAGCACGTTGACGTAGCAGTCGGCCTGCGGCAGGCCCTTGGTCATCGCCTCCCACTCGTTGCCTCCGCTCTTGCTGCGAAACACGCGCAGCTTGCCGTCCGGCGGAAAATGCTCGCCATCGCTCTTGATCGGCACCACGAAAACAGTCTCCGGCTCGTGTGCATGGACATCGATGCAGAACCCAAAATCCGTCGGCAGATTCCCGCTCACCTCGGTCCACGAGTCGCCCGCGTTATCTGAGCGCATCACGTCCCAGTGTTTCTGCATGAACAAAGTTTCGGGTTTTGACGGATGCATCGCAATGTGATGCACGCAGTGCCCCACCTCCGCCACTGGATCGGGAATATGCTGCGAGCGCAGACCCTGGTTGATGGGCTTCCACGTCTCGCCGCCGTCGTCCGTGCGAAAAGCCCCGGCAGCGGAGATCGCAATCACCATTCGCTTCTCGTTGCTCGGATCGACGATGATCGTGTGCAAACACATCCCTCCCGCACCCGGCGCCCAGTGCGGTCCCGACCCATGCTTGCGCAGACCCGACATTTCACCCCACGACTTCCCGCCGTCTTTGGACTGGAACAGCGCCGCGTCCTCGATGCCCGCATACACCATCTCGGAATCCGTCAGCGAAGGCTCCAGGTGCCACACCCGCTTGAACTCCCACGGATGGGCCGTCCCGTCGTACCACTGGTGCGTGCCGGGAACCCCGTCGTAGTCAAACTTGTTGCCTACCGCTTCCCAACTCTTGCCGCCATCATCGGACCGCTGCACCACCTGCCCAAACCACGAACTCGACTGCGAAGCATAGATGCGGTTCGGATTCACCGGCGACCCCTTGACGTGATAAATCTCCCACCCCGCGAAGTGCGGCCCACTTACGTCCCACTGTTTCCGCTTGCCGTCCGCGGTCAATATAAACGCGCCCTTCCGCGTCCCAACCAGCACTCGAATACCGCTCATGTCAAAACCCTCCGGAGCGGATTATTTTATGCCATCGCTCCGATCTTTAGCTGCAAATCCTACATGAAACCTGCTCCCCTCGAGCGTTGCCTGTTCTCCTTTGCGAAACTTCGCTCCCTTCCCGCCCTTTGCGGCAAGTCTGTTGCTTTTGTTTTTCTTTCTGTCATTCCCGAAGGGAACCGGCTGTTGCTCTTCCTACCATCGCTAATCGAACATCGGCGATACTGAAACTACTTATGTCCGATCAATACACCAAAGCCCAGACCGCCGCCGCCCACATTCGCGCACTCCACCCAGCGAAGCCCGTCCTCGGTATCATCCTCGGCTCCGGCCTCGGCAACTTCGCCTCCCACGTCGAAAATGCGACCACGATCTCCTACGCCGACATCCCCGGCTGGCCGCTTTCCACTGTCTTCGGCCACTCCGGCAAACTCGTTCTCGGAACCGTCGCCGCAACGAACGTCGCCGTCATGCAAGGCCGCGTCCACGCCTACGAAGGCTATGCGATGCCCGAAGTCGTCTTTCCCACGCGCGTGCTCGCGCTGCTCGGCTGCACCGGCCTGATCGTCACCAACGCCGCCGGCGGCATCAACACCGGTTACGGCCAGGGCGGTCTGGTCTGCATCTCCGACCACATCAACCTCACCGGGACCAACGCCGCGCTTGGACCCAACGAGCCGCGCTTCGCCAGCAAGCCCGGAACCGCCGAGCGCTTCTTTGACATGAGCACGGCCTACTCTCCCGCACTTCGCAAGCTCGCACACGCCGAAGCCGCCAGACAGAATATCCCGCTCCCCGAAGGCGTGTACCTCGCCGTCCTTGGCCCCAGCTACGAGACCCCCGCCGAAATCCGCGCCTTCCGCACCCTGGGCGCGGATCTCGTCGGCATGTCCACGGTGCATGAAGTCATCGTCGCCCGCCACATGGGCCTCGAAGTCTTGGGCCTTTCGCTAGTCACCAACATGGCCGCCGGAATCTCCAACGAAGCCATCGATCACCACGAAGTTATGGAAATCGGCCGCCGCGTCGAGTCCCAATTCACCGCGCTAGTCACCGCCCTCGTTCCACAAGTTGCCGCAATCGCTTAGTTTTATTGTTGTCATCCCGTAGGAATCTGCTTTGGGGTTGCCACAAATCGGGGTTCCCATGTCTCGCTTCTGACACGTGGCATCCAAAACTGCCAGCTTCGACTTAACGGCATATTACCGATACGTCCGTTACTCCCACTCAATCGTCCCCGGCGGCTTCGACGTAATGTCGTACACCACGCGATTGATCCCATGCACCTCGCTCACAATCCGGCTTGAAATCGCACGCAACACT
>JBBRCA010000093.1:0-11550 GCA_038205325.1 Terriglobales bacterium
AGAGGACCAGCCGGGGATTGCCGCCTCCGCGCCCGCTCCGCCCGAACCCTCACGCATCAACATGCTCACCGCGATTAGGCGCACGCTCGAATCGGAGTTGAAGTCCAACCCAAAATTACTCATCTTCGGCGAAGACGTCGGCGCAAAAGGCGGTGTCCACGCGGCAACCATGGGCTTGCAGGCCGCGTTCGGAGCGGCACGCGTCTTCGACAGCAGCTTGTCCGAAGAAGGCATCATCGGCAACGCGGTCGGCATGGCGCAAGCCGGGTTGCGCCCCGTCGTTGAGATCCAGTTTCGTAAATACGCCGACCCCGCCACTGAACAGTTGAACGATTGCGGCACAGTACGCTGGCGCACTAACAACCGCTTCGCCGCGCCCATCGTGGTGCGCATGCCGGGCGGCTTCGGTTCGAAATGCGGCGACCCCTGGCACAGCGTTTCGAGCGAGAGCACCTTCGCGCACGCGATCGGTTGGCAGGTGCTTTATCCGTCGAACGCCGAGGACGCCTCCGGCCTGCTACGCGCGGCCATGCGCAGCCCCAACCCCAGCATCTTTTTCGAGCATCGCGCGCAACTCGATTCCTCATGGGCGCGCCGTCCTTATCCCGGAGATGACTTCGTACTTCCGCTCGGCGTCGGGAAGACGGTGCAGACGGGCAATGACCTCACCATCATCACCTGGGGCGCGATGGTCGAGCGCGCTCTACGGGCCGTCGAACAGACCGGCGCATCGGTCGACGTGATCGACCTGCGCACCATTGTTCCCTGGGACCGCGAAGCCGTGCTCCGGTCTGCGCGCCGCACGCACCGTTGCATCGTGGTCCACGAAGACACCATGACAGCAGGGTTCGGCGCGGAGATCGCGGCCTACATTTCACGCGAAGCTTTCCTCGATCTAGACGCACCCGTGGAGCGTCTCGCCGTCCCCGACATTCCACTGCCCTACAACATCGCCTTGATGGAAACCATTCTGCCGACAGTCGACTCCATCGCCGAGCAAATCAAGGCCACACTCGAGTTCTAGCCATAGAAATACGATGCTGTACCCATCTTGTTTTTACTTGTTTTTCGTCGTCATTCTGAACGGAGTGAAGCACCTCCGTATTTTGTTGTGGCTCCGGTTTTGCTCACGACGCCAAATCTGATGTTGTCTTAGCTGCAACGAAAACGAAAAGGACATCTGTGCCAATCATCGAAATTCGCATGACGGAAGACCAAAACGAGGGCACTGAAGCCTCTCTCGGAAAATGGCTCAAAGCCTCCGGCGAACACGTCGCCGAGCACGAGCCTTTGGTCGAGATTAATACCGACAAAGTCACACTTGAAATCGCCGCGCCAGCCACAGGCAGGTTACGCGAAATGCTGAAGACCTCCGGCGAAACTGTCCTGCCGGGTGCGTTGCTCGGTACCATTGACACCGAATTCACAGCGCCCAGCAGCGACCCGATTCGCAAACCTTCCGCAACCAAATCCAACCCCGCAGCCCAGCCCGCTGCTTCCTCGCAAACCGAACCGACGGCGACATTCTCACCCGTAGTCCGGCGCATGTTGTCCGAACTGAACCTCGACCCGCACTCAATTCCGAAAACGAGCCGCGGCGGAAGACTCACTCCAGCGGACATCGCCGCACATGTATCTACGAAACTCCCAGCCACAGCGGAAGCGGAAACAGACCCCCGCTTTGCAGGCCGCAGGGTCCCACACACGCCCATGCGCACGGCCATTGCGAACCACATGGCGCATAGCGTACAAACCGCCCCGCACGTCACCTCCGTCTTCGAGGCCGACCTCTACAACGTCCTCGCCGACCGTGAAGCCCGCAAACAGGCCGCGCCTGCGGAACCCGTTCCCAGCGTCACCGCCTACCTCATCCGCGCCGCCCTCGCAGCCATCAGGGTTGTGCCCGAGGTCAATAGCAAGTGGTACGACACGTATCTTGAAGTCTTCGACCACGTGAACTTTGGCGTCGGCACCGCGCTCGATTCCGGGGGCCTCGTCGTCCCAGTCCTTCGCGACGCGCACACGATGGACATCCTTGAAATCTCACAGCGCCTGCGCGAGATAACCCAGAAGGCCCGCAGCGGAAAGTTGACCCAGGCCGACATGGATGGCGGAACATTCACGCTCTCCAACCACGGCGTCAGCGGCAGTCTTCTGGCCGCGCCCATCATCCTGCCGCACGGGCAGGCCGCCATACTCGGCGCGGGCAAAATGCAGAAGCGCGCCATCGTCTGCGAAACCGGCGGACGCGAACTCTTCCGCATTCGCCCCATGATGTACGTCACGCTGACCGTCGACCACCGCGTCCTCGACGGCCAGCAAACCAACGGCTTCCTGACCGCGTTCGTCGTCGCACTGGAAAACCCCGCAGCCGCTTGAGCGCCCCCTGAACGATTACAATAGAAATGCAGTGGAAACCGCCGCCCAGCGGCCAGGAGTACCCGCATGTACGCTCAACTTGTCGATACAGGAACCTCAAAAGTTCGATCGATCGCCGAACTCAGTCCTGAAGAACAGGCCTTCCAGGCCCGCATTGACGCCGACGTCAAAATCGAGGCGAAGGACTGGATGCCCGACGCCTACCGCAAGACGCTCGTCCGCCAGATCAGCCAACACGCTCACTCCGAAATTGTTGGGCAACTTCCTGAGGGCAATTGGATCACGCGCGCTCCCAGCCTCAAGCGTAAGTCGATCCTGCTCGCTAAAGTGCAGGACGAAGCTGGCCACGGCCTCTATCTCTACAGCGCCGCCGAAACGCTCGGCGTGTCGCGCGACCAGATGGTTGACGACCTCCACTCCGGCAAGGCCAAGTACTCCAGCATCTTCAACTACCCCACGCTCACCTGGGCCGACATGGGCACCATCGGCTGGCTGGTCGACGGCTCGGCCATCATCAACCAGATTCCGCTATGCCGCTGCTCCTATGGCCCATATGCGCGCGCGATGGTGCGCGTCTGTAAAGAGGAATCGTTCCACCAACGTCAGGGTTACGACATTATGCTGCAACTCTGCAAGGGCACGCCCGCGCAAAAAGCTATGGCGCAGGACGCGCTCGACCGCTGGTGGTGGCCTTCGCTAATGATGTTCGGGCCGAGCGACGCGGAGTCGGTCAACAGCGCTCAGTCCGCGCAGTGGGGTATCAAACTTTTCTCCAACGACGAACTCCGCCAGAAGATGGTCGACCAGACCGTTCCGCAAGCCGAGTACCTCGGTCTGCGCGTCCCCGACCCCGACTTGAAGTGGAACCAAGAGCGCGGCCACTACGACTTCGGTCCTATCGACTGGGACGAGTTCTACAACGTCATCAAAGGCAACGGCCCATGCAATAAAGAGCGCCTCGAAACGCGCGTAAAAGCCCACGAAGACGGCGCTTGGTTCCGCGATGCGCTGCTGGCATACGCCGACAAGCTAGCCGAACGCACATCACAGGCCGCATAGCTGAATCATCGAAAATGAGTGCCATGAAAAAAGAAATCCCGCTCTGGGAAGTGTTCATCCGCAGCCAGCACGGACTCGCGCACAAGCACGTCGGCAGCCTGCGCGCCTCCGACGCCGAGATGGCCATCAACAACGCCCGCGACGTGTACACCCGCCGCAACGAAGGCGTCAGCATCTGGGTCGTGCCGTCGAACACCATCGTCGCCAGCAGCCCCGCAGACAAGGAAATGTTCTTCGAGCCGGCGAACAGCAAGGTCTATCGCCACCCCACATTCTTCCCGATGCCCACCGCCGTGAAACACATTTAGGTCATGGTCAATGCCGCCACAAAATTCGCGTATCTCACCCGCCTCGGCGACAACGTCCTCATCTTGAGTCATCGGCTATCTGAGCTGTGCGGCAAAGGCCCCGCGCTCGAAGAAGACATGGCACTCGCCAACACAGCACTCGATCTGCTCGGTCAAGCTCGCCTTTGGCTCAACTACGCGGGCGAAGTCGAAGGCGCGGGCCGCGACGACGACGCACTCGCATATCTTCGCGACGATCGCGGCTTTCGCAACTTCCTGCTCGTCGAGCAGCCCAACGGCAACTACGCCGACACCATGATGCGCGAGTTTTTCTTCGACGCCTGGCACAGTCTGGCCCTCTCCAAACTCAGCCGCTCCGTTGATCCTCGAATCGCCGAGATCGCCGCAAAATCGCACAAGGAAGTGGCCTACCATCTACGCCGCAGCTCCGACCTTATCGTCCGCATGGGCGACGGCACACCGACCAGCCGACAACTCGCGCAAACGGCTGCTGACACGCTTTGGCCATTTACCGGCGAGATGTTTACCAGCGACGCCATCGATACGGAAATCGTCGCCACCGACGAAGGCTTCGATCCCAGCTCTCTCAAAAGCGATTGGCTGCAATACGTCGCGAAAGTCTTTACCGTTGCGACCCTTCAGCTGCCCCCACCAAACGCATGGATGCAAAAGGGCGGCAAGCAAGGCGTCCACAGTGAACATCTCGGGTTTTTGCTAGCCGAAATGCAGGTCGTTCACCGCGCGCATCTCGGAGCGCAGTGGTAGACGGGAACTCAATGACCGAGCCTCTACCCACACCCGAAGCTGTAATCAGCCGCCCCACCCTCGACCAGCTCTGGGCATGGCTCGCGGACGTGCCCGACCCGGAAATCCCCGCGGTATCCATCGTCGATCTCGGCATTGTGCGTGACGTTGCCTGGAGCGAAGCCGACGCCGACACGGCCATCGTCACGGTCACGCCGACCTACTCCGGCTGCCCTGCGACCGCGGTCATCCGCGAAGACATTCGCAGCGCTTTGCGCGAGCGCGGGATCGAGCGAGTGGAGTTGCGCATTCAACTCTCCCCCGCCTGGACCACGGACTGGCTAACCGAACGCGCCAAACAAAATTTGAACGCCTACGGAATCGCTCCGCCGATGGAACGCGCAAGCGAGCCGAGCGACGCTATGTCCGCAAGCCTCGTCGTGCTTGGCCAAGGCGCCCATAAGCCTAGCTTAGCTTGCCCACGCTGCGGCTCGACCCACAACGAAACCATCAGCCGCTTCGGTTCCACGCCCTGCAAATCGCTGCACCGCTGTCTCGATTGCCTCGAACCCTTCGACCACTTCAAATGCCACTAGCCCGCAACAAAATCCCATGAGCCAATTCCACTCCCTGCGCGTCGCCAGCCTGGCCAACGAAACCCGCGACGCCATCGTGGTCACCTTCGACGTGCCCGAGGAGCAGCGCGAATCCTTTCGCTTCACCCCCGGCCAGCACCTCACCCTGCGCGCCACCTTTGAAGGCGAAGAAATTCGTCGCTCCTATTCCATCTGCTCGGCGCCCTTTGAGGGACAAGTGCGTGTGGCCATCAAACGCGTGCAGGACGGCCTGTTTTCCACCTGGGCCAACCGCGAATTGCGCCCCGGCCACGTGATCGAGTGCATGGAACCGTCGGGCCACTTCGGTGCGATACTCCATCCCGAAAAGGAGCGGCATCACGTCGCGTTCGCCGCAGGCAGCGGCATTACGCCCGTTCTTTCAATCCTCAAAACCGTTCTGAAAGAAGAACTGCGGAGCCGCTTCACTTTGGTCTACGGCAATCGCGCATCGTCTTCGGTCATCTTCAAAGAAGAGCTTGAAAGTATCAAGGACCTTTATCTCGGACGCTTCAATCTGGTTTTCATCTTGAGCCGCGAGCATCAGGACATCGACCTGTTCAACGGCCGCATCAACCGCGAAAAATGCGACCAGCTTCTGCGCCAGTGGATCGACCCAGCAGATATAGATGCCGCTTACATCTGCGGCCCGCAAAGCATGATGCACGATGTTTCCGAGAGCCTGCAAGCCCACGGCGTCGAGAAAGAAAATATTAAGATGGAGTTGTTCGGAACGGCAACCCAAGCCCCTCGCAAGCCGCGTGCTCTCGCGCCAACGGGCGAGCAAGGATGCAAGGTGACGGTCATTCGTGACGGCTTGAGCCGCGTGTTCTCGCTTGAAATGAACAAGCAGACGCTGCTTGAGAGCGCGCTTGAACAGGGCATCGAATTACCCTACTCGTGCAAAGGTGGCGTGTGCTCAAGTTGCCGCTGCAAAATGGTGAAGGGCGAAGTAGATATGGACGTCAACTTCGCGCTCGAAGATTACGAGGTCGCTCGCGGCTTCATCCTGACCTGCCAAAGCTATCCGCTCACGAGCGAAATTGTTCTGGACTTCGATCAGGAAAGTTAACCCACACGCGGCATATATTTGAGATAGACGCAATGAGGAGCACGACCGTGAAACTGCAAAGTTACGCTTCAGGCCAATGGTTCGCAGGTGAAGGTGGCAGCACCATCTTCAACGCAGTTACGGGCAAGCCCGTATGCACAGTTTCAAGCGAGGGTCTCGACTACAAGGCCATGCTCGCGCACGGTCGCAGCGTGGGCGGTCCCACGCTGCGCAAGCTCACGTTTCACGAGCGCGCCCTGCGGCTCAAAGCTCTCGCGCAATATCTGATGGAGCGCAAGGAAAGTTACTACGAACTTTCGCACGCCACGGGCGCGACACGCTCGGACTCCTGGGTCGATATCGAAGGCGGCATTATGACGCTGTTCGCCTACTCCAGCAAGGGCCGCAAGGAGCTTCCGAATCAGACCTTCCTGGTCGACGGCGCTCCGGAGGCGCTGTCGAAAAACGGTACCTTCGTCGGCCAGCACATCTGCACGCCCATCCAGGGCGTCGCCGTCCACATCAACGCCTTCAACTTTCCCTGCTGGGGCATGCTCGAAAAGATTTCCGTGACGCTGCTCGCGGGGGTGCCCGCTATCGTCAAGCCCGCCAGCCAAACAGCCTTCCTCACCGAACGCATGTTTCGCGACATCATCGTCTCGAACATCTTCCCCGAGGGATCCCTGCAACTGATCTGCGGCAGCACAGGCGACCTGCTTGAACACCTCGGCACGCAAGACGCAGTCACCTTCACGGGTTCTGCATCGACAGGCCTGAAGCTACGTCAGCTCCCTGCTATTCAGCGGAACTCAGTCCGCTTCACGATGGAAGCCGACTCACTTAATTTCTCGCTGCTCGGCCCCGATGCCACGCCCGACCAACCCGAATTCGATCTCTACGTCAAAGAAATCGTTCGGGAAATGACATCCAAGGCCGGACAAAAATGCACGGCCATCCGCCGTGCGTTTGCCCCTCGCGAGCTCATCAGCCCCCTGATAGACGCCATCGGCAAGCGGCTCTCACGCGTCGTTCTCGGCGACCCCGCCGTCGAGGGCGTCACCATGGGCGCGCTCGCCTCGCTCGGCCAGCGCGATGAAGTCCGCGAGCGCGTGCGCGAACTGCGTGCGGGTGGCGCCGAACTGGTTTTCGGCGACCCCGACGCGTTCGACGTGAAAGGCGCGGACATTGTCGCGGGCGCGTTCCTCGGCCCCATGCTGCTGCACAGCCCGCGCCCCAAAGACCACGCCGCGGCCCACTCTGTCGAAGCCTTCGGTCCGGTCGCGACGCTGATGCCCTACGACTCGATCGAAGAGGCCATCGAACTCGTGAAGCTCGGCGAGGGCAGTCTGGTCGGCTCCATTTTTACCTACGACAATGACTTCGCGCGCGAATTAGTTCTGGGCACCGCCGCGTTTCATGGGCGCATGCTCATCGTCAACCGCAACTGCGCGAAAGAATCCACGGGACACGGCTCGCCACTACCTGCGCTAGTCCACGGCGGCCCCGGTCGCGCCGGTGGGGGCGAAGAGATGGGCGGCATTCGCGGCGTCATGCACTACCTGCAACGCACTGCGCTACAGGGTTCGCCCGAAACGCTGACGCAGATCGGCCAGCGCTGGATCAGGGGCGCCGACCGGCACGAAGGCGTGCATCCATTTCGCAAATACATCGAGGAACTCGAGCTCGGCGACTGCGTCGTCTCAGCACCGCGCCTCGTAACCCTCGAGGACATCGAGCACTTCGCCCACTTCACCGGCGACATGTTCTACGCGCACATGGACGAGGAGGCCGCTAAGGCCAATCCACTGTTTGGTGGTCGCGTGGCTCACGGCTATTTCATCGTGTCCATCGCCGCAGGCCTTTTCGTCGACCCCGCTCCAGGCCCCGTGCTCGCCAACACTGGCGTCGACAACCTACGCTTTCTCACCCCCGTCTTTCCCGGCGATACGTTGAGAGTGATCCTAACCTGCAAGCAGAAAACGCCGCGCGAAACCGACGACTACGGCGAAGTGCGCTGGGACGCCGCCATCACCAATCAGGACGACAAACTTGTCGCACAGTACGATGTGTTGACCATGGTCGCAAAGCGTACGGTCGTGTCAACCTCCGACAATTCCGCCACGTTTCAGGAGGCAGCAATCACCGCATGAGCTACGCCAACATCCTGTTCGACATCTCCGGAGGCGTCGCCCGCCTTACGCTCAATCGCGCCGATAAGCTCAACAGCTTCACCGCCGCGATGCATGAAGAAGTTCGCGAGGCCGTCACTCGCGTTAGCACTGAGGCCGGGGTACGCGTGCTTCTGCTTACGGGTGCGGGCCGCGGCTTCTGCGCCGGGCAGGATCTCGGCGATCTCGGCGAAGGCCGCGTCGATCTCGGCCTGCAAGTCGAACGCTATTACGCGCCGCTGGTCCTCGCCCTGCGTGCGCTTCCCCTCCCCGTCGTCTGCGCGGTCAACGGCGTCGCCGCCGGAGCAGGCGCAAACCTCGCGCTGGCGTGCGATCTCGTCATCGCCAAAAAATCCGCCAGCTTCATTCAATCCTTCGCCAAGTTAGGCTTGATTCCCGACACCGGAGGAACCTATCAACTCCCGCGACTCCTCGGGACGGCGCGTGCTATGGGACTCGCTCTTCTCGGCGACAAACTTTCTGCCGAACAAGCCGCAGCATGGGGCCTGATTTGGAAATGTTACGACGACGATGTCTTCGATGCTGAAGTTGAAAAGCTGCTTGTCCATCTCGCGGCGGCGCCGACCCTCGGCCTCGCACGCACCAAGCGGGCAATATACTCGAGCGACGCGGCCACGCTCTCCGAACAGCTTATGGTCGAACGCGACGCCATGCGCGAACTCGGCTCCAGCGAGGACTACCGCGAAGGCGTCGAAGCCTTCCTGAACAAACGCTTGCCGGTGTTCCATGGCCGCTAACGCCACAAATTCTTCCCTCGCGCTCTCCGCCGGCATTGATGTCGGCGTGGTCGGCGCAGGCGCAATGGGTGCTGGGATCGCGCAGGTTGCGGCCCTTGCCGGCCATCGCGTGCGCCTGTTCGATACCCGCCCCGAAGCTGCGCAGGCAGCGGTAGAAAGCATCGCCGCAATCATCCAAAAGCTCCTCGCCAAAGGCCGCGTCACCGAAGCGCAAGCTGTCGCAGTTCGTAATAACCTGCGCGCCGTTGACGCACTCACGGAGTTCGCCAACTGCGGCCTCATCATCGAAGCCATTGTCGAAGACCTGGAAGCCAAGCGCACTCTCTTCCGCGGCCTCGAAGAGATCGTCGACGCCGAAGCGTTGCTTGCGACCAACACCTCCTCCATCTCGATTACGTCTATCGCCTCCGGCCTGCGTCATCCTGCGCACGTGCTGGGCATGCACTTCTTCAACCCCGCACCGCTGATGCCCCTGGTCGAAATCGTCTCGGGCACGAACACAACACAAGCTGCCGCCGCAACACTCCACGCCACCGCCACGCAGTGGGGTAAGACACCCGTTTATGCGCGCTCCTCACCCGGCTTCATCGTCAACCGCGTCGCCCGCCCGTTCTACGCCGAAGCATTGCGCATCCTCAACGAGCACGCCTCCGACTGCGCCACCATCGACGCCATCCTGCGCGAGTCTGGCGGCTTCCGCATGGGCCCTTTCGAGCTAATGGACCTCATCGGCAATGACGTAAACTACGCGGTTACGCGCTCGGTGTTCGACGCCTACTACGGCGACCCACGCTTCACGCCGTCGCTGCTGCAATTGGAACTCGTCGAAGCCGGATTCCTGGGGCGCAAGACCGGCCGAGGCTTCTATATCTACGGCGACTCAGCGCCACCCATCACGCCGCACACACTCGAACCCGCGCCCACACCCACGCAGATTCGCCTCTTCGGCAGCAACGCATTCACCAACGCCCTCGCGGAACGCCTGACCCACGCGTCCCACCCCTTCGAGCGTGCGAACACGCACAGCGATGGCCGCCTCGCCGACTGCGATGCCTGCGCAATTTACGCCGCAGACGGGCGCACTGCGACCGCTCGCGCCGCAGCCAACGGCAGCGTCAACACTGTCCTCGTCGATCTCGCGCTCGATTACAGCACAGCCACGCGCCTCGCCATTACAATCTCGGATCAGGGCGCCCCGCACGCACTGACCGCAACAGCAAGCCTCCTGCAAGCCGCTGGATACGCTGTCTCCTGCATCGGCGATGTTCCCGGCATGATCGTCCTGCGCACGGTTGCGATGCTCGCCAATGAAGCCGCCGACGCCGTCAATCAAGGAGTATGCAGCGTCGCCGATTGCGACCTTGCCATGCGCAAGGGCGTCAACTACCCCAAAGGCCCGCTGGAGTGGGCGGACTCACTTGGACTTGCGACCATCGCCACTGCGCTGGAAAATATCGGAGCCGCCTACGGCGAAGAGCGCTACCGCATCTCCCCTCTGCTGCGCCGCAAAGCACTTGCCAACGCGCGCTTCAGTGAAAGCATCGAGGCCGCCCATGTCCGATAGAACACGAAACGTCTACTGTCGCAAGCAGATTCAACCGCCACGCGAGACCGCCGGGGGCACAACATCATGAACACCGCCTACATCTGCGACGCCATTCGCACTCCCTTCGGGCGCTACGGCGGCGCGCTCGCCAGCGTGCGCGCGGACGATCTCGCAGCATTGCCCCTCAGGGCCCTGATCGAACGAAACCACAGCGTCGATTGGGCCGCGGTCGACGACCTCATCTACGGCTGCGCCAACCAGGCCGGAGAAGACAATCGCAACGTCGCTCGCATGGCCGTCCTGCTGGCGGGCCTTCCCGTCGACGTGCCCGCCTCCACCGTCAACCGCCTCTGCGGTTCGAGCATGGACGCGATCGCCATGGCCTCGCGTGCCATCAAATGCGGAGAGGGCGATCTCCTCATCGCCGGCGGCGTCGAAAGCATGACCCGCGCCCCGTTCGTCATGGGCAAATCCGAAAGCGCCTTCGCGCGTGCAGCGAAAATCGAGGACACGACCCTCGGCTGGCGATTCATCAATCCCGCCCTCAAAGCGCAGTACGGAATCGACTCCATGCCCGAGACCGGTGAAAATGTCGCCGAGCAGTTCAGCATCTCGCGCGACGATCAAGACATCTTCGCCGCGCGCAGCCAACAGTTGTGGGGAGCGGCAAACGGGCGCGGCTTCTTCGCTAGCCAACTCGTTCCGGTGACGATCCACCGCCCCAAAAACGAAACGCACATAATGACCATTGACGAACAACCGCGCCCCGACACCAAAGTCGAAGTCCTCGCCAAGCTCAAGCCAGTCGTCAAACCCAACGGAACCGTCACCGCCGGAAACGCCTCAACGCTCAACGACGGAGCCGCCGCGGTGCTGATGGCGTCCGAGGCTGGCGTCAAGCACCACGGCTTGAAACCCCGCGC
>JBBRCA010000094.1:0-11522 GCA_038205325.1 Terriglobales bacterium
GGCTCTATCACGACCTGCGCCAGGTCGCCGGATACGTTTACAACGTGGACGTTGGAATGCAGGCGACCAAGACCCGCGCGACGTTCGAGGTGACGTACGGCTGCGATCCGGACAAGGTGTCGAAGGCCCGGGCGCTGATTCAGCGCGACCTCGGCCAGATGCGGTCCACTCCCGTCAGCGCCGAAGAATTGCATCAGGCCAAGGCGCTCTTGCTGCGCCAGCTGCCGCTTGCCGAGGCCAGCCAGACGGCCGTGGCAGGCGGTCTGCTCAACCGCGCGCTGATTGGCTTGCCGCTCGATGAACCCTTCCGCGCGGCGAACAAGTACGTCGCTCTGACCGCCCAGGACGTTCAGGCCGCATTCGCCCGCAAGATCCGGCCGGACGACTTCGTTCAGGTCGTTCGCGGGCCTACTCCGCAGTAGAGCGTCAGCGATTTGTCATTCTATTGTCATCGTCCGGTCGGGGGAGCGACAATTTTAACCAAGAGGTGTCTAATGTTTTTGATACACCGGATATCCGCGCGGCCTCGCACCTGACGCTCCACCGGGCAGAGGCAGGGAACGGGACACTCGATCCGGCGTAAAAAGGTGTTCATGCGTCCATCCAGTCGGGTCCTGTCCTTCGCAGCTTCGTTGTTCCTATGCGGTGCCGTTGCGCACGGTGCCGCGATTCCACAGCGCATTATGGTGGCAATCGATGCGTCGGGTCTCACCCAGCTTCCGGACAACGTTCCCGCGCAGGCCCTTCGATCTACTGATTTGGGGCTGGCAGCGCCGAACCGTGCGCTCACGGAACTCTCCATACGCTTCAACAGGACGGACACGCAGCAGAAGGCGCTGACTCAGCTTCTTTCCGATCAGCAAAATCCGGCCTCGCCGCGTTATCACCGCTGGCTCACGCCGGAGCAGTTCGGCGCACAGTTCGGACTCGCGCCCTCCGACCTGCAAAAGGTCTCGGCCTGGCTGACCGGTCAGGGCTTCACGGTGATGCAGGTGGCCCGGGGCAGTACCTTCATTCGCTTCTCGGGCACGGTCGCCCAGGCGCAGAACGCTTTCCATACGCAGCTTCATCGTGTGTCGCTGGACGGCGAGATTCACGTCACCAATCTGAGCAGCCCGGTGTTGCCGTCGGCGATTGCGGGGGTCACGAGCGCCATTACCGGCCTGCACGATTTCCAGTTGAAGCCACGCCATCATGCGTATTCCCCGCAGGCTTCGGACGGTGCGCCGAATCCGGCGTTCACATCGTCCGTCAGCGGCAATCACTTCATTGCGCCAGGAGATTTTTACACCATCTACGACGAAGGTGCTCTGTTGACCAGCGGCATCGACGGCACTGGCGTCACTATTGGCGTGCTGGGCCAGGTGGACATCAACCTTGCCGACATCGCAACGTTTCGTTCCGTCTCAGGCCTTTCGGTGAACCCGCCTACGATCATGCTTTTCGGACCGGATCCCGGACCCGCCGGAACACGGCCCGGCGGCCCTAACAACAGCGACTTCCTGGAGTCCGAACTCGACGTGGAGTGGTCGGGTGCGACCGCGCCGTCGGCGAAGATCATCTTCGTCAACGCTACCGATGTCATCAATGGCTCGTTGACGCAGGCCATCGACAACAACGTCGCTCCGGTCCTCTCACTGAGCTATGGGGCCTGCGAAACCTCTGTTGGCCAGAGCGTTCTGAACACCTACGACGCCCTGCTACAGATGGCGAACGCGCAAGGCCAGACCGTCGTTGTCGCCGCCGGCGACTCCGGCGCAACCGACTGCGACAATCGGGTCCCGAACGCAAGAGGGGGCCTGGTCGCGGATTTTCCAGCCGTATTGCCCGGCGTGACCGGCATTGGTGGGACCATGTTCAACGAGGGTTCGGGCACATTTTGGTCCACGACGAACGGGGCCAACATGGGGTCAGCGCTGTCCTACATCCCTGAGACGGTGTGGAATGAAGACAGCGTCGTGGGCCAGTTGGCATCCGGCGGCGGCGGGGCGAGCGCCTTCTTCACCAAGCCGTATTGGCAGGTGGGCACGGGCGTTCCGGCGGACTCCTCGCGCGACGTCCCGGATATTTCTTTCAATGCGGCCGCCGCGCACGACCCCTATCTCATCTGCACCACGGGCGCGGCCGGGGACGCGACGGCGGCTTTTTGCACCAACGGCTACAGAAACGCCGCAGGCAACCTGGACGCAGTGGGCGGCACGTCGGTAGGCGCCCCGGCATTCGCGGGCGTGATGGCGCTGGTAGTGCAGAAGACTGGAGGCCCGGTCGGCAATGCCAACCCCACCATTTACGCTCTGGCAAACAGCTCCTTCTATGCCACCGCGTTCCACGACATCACCACGGGGAACAACGCCAGCCCCTGTACCGTTGGAACGACGGATTGCCCCGGCGGCGGGACCATTGGGTACAACGCCGGCGTAGGCTACGACCTCGCGTCGGGTTGGGGTACGCTCGATGTCTTCAATTTCGTCAACGACTGGAGTCTGGTGACTCCGCTCGTTTCGACCATCGGCGAGACGGTTTCATCGACGACCCTCACCGCGACGCCCGCCACCATCCTGCTGGGGGGAACGATCAACCTCACGGCCACCGTCGTTTCCGGTTCGGCGTCGACCACGGCGACTCCGACGGGGACGGTGCAATTTCTAGTCGACAACGTCGCCTTCGGAACCCCTGTACCGCTGAGCGGGAACACGGCGACGTTCGCGCTCGATACTTCGACCCTAAACGGCGGTGCGCACAACGCGCAGGCGGCGTACTCGGGCGACTCCACCTTCGCCGGTTCGAAAGGCTTAGCCGCCATCACCGTTCAGGGACCGGATTTCACGTTGACTCCGGGGACGACGACGGCCTCCGTGAGGTCAGGAAGCACCGCTGCAGGAATCACGTTCACCGTGACGGGGATCAACAGCTTTGCGGGCAACGTGGTGTTTTCGGTGAACACACCCAATGGAACATTCACTCCAAATCCAGTCGTCATCGGCACTGCTAACGGCACCGGAACGACCGTGCTGACCATCACGACGGCGACGGCGTTGTCCCTCGGAAACGCGCAGGCGGCGACACGTCCCTCCGCGTCGCCGTGGATCGCGACAGGTTCGGGGATCGCGCTGGCGGGGATTCTGGTGTTGGTGCTGCCGAGACGCCGTCGCTTCATCGGCGCTCTGGTCGCGGTGATTTCGGTTGGCATGTTGGCCGGCTCGGGTTGCGGAAGCGGGACGGCTCCCGCGCAAGTCGTGGTGGGCGCCGCACCCGGCACGTACGCACTCACTGTGACAGCCATTGGAACCTCCGGCACTACGGTCGTCTCGCACACCGCCACAATCAACCTTACGGTCCAGTAGATTTCTACAAGGGTCAGGCGAGTAATGCGGGGTGCCCGTAGCCTGCCCGGAGCCTGTCGAATGGGTCCGGATTCTCGGATACGGCTAGAACTGCGCCGCCAATATCTACGCCAATATCGAAACCGCTAGACCCCCTCGGGCACCGCGCGCGGCTTACGGGCCTGCTCCATCAGCCACTCCTGCGCACTGAAGCTATCGCCTTTTACGACCGGTCGAATGTAGTTGCCGTCGCTTTGCAACTGGCGCGCCTTGCGGTTGTCGCGCAGATACGCCCCCAGAATCTCTTCGCGCGCGCGCCTGCTCAGTTCGGGATCGTCGATCGGGAAAACCACCTCGCAGCGCTCCACCAAATTGCGCGTCATCCAGTCCGCGCTGCCCGCATAGACCTCATCGTTGCCCGCGTTGCCGAACCAAAAAATGCGTGTATGTTCAAGAAACCGCCCCACGATAGAACGCACGCGGATGCGTTCGCTCAGGCCGGCTACGCCCGGTCGCAGCGAACACATCCCGCGAACGATCAGGTCGATTTCAACGCCCGCGTTTGAAGCCGCATATAGCGCCTCCACCGTCTTCTGGTCGAGGAGGGCGTTCATCTTCGCGACAATCCGCGCGGGCTTGCCGGCGCGCGCGTGCTCCGCTTCGCGATCGATGAGGCGGACTGTATCTTCAGCCAGCGTAATGGGCGCGACCAGCAGCGGACGGTAGGCGTCGCGCTGGGTCTCCCAGTCCGCCGTGAGATAGCGAAACACGCGCTGCACGGCTCCGGTAATTTCTGGGCGGGATGTAAGCAGGCTGATATCGGTGTAAAACCGGGCCGTCACGGGATTGTAGTTTCCGGTGCCGAGATGGGCATAGCGCCGCAACACACCGTCCGCATCGCGACGCACCAGCAGCGCCAGCTTGCAGTGCGTCTTCAGCCCGAAGATGCCATGGAACACCTGCACCCCGGCATCTTCCAGTTCGCGCGCCCAGCGAATGTTCGAGTCCTCGTCGAAGCGCGCCATCAACTCGATCACTACCGTAACGTCTTTGCTCTGCGCCGCTTCGGTGAGCGCGCGAAACATCGAAGAGTCCGCGCTGGTGCGATACAGCGTCTGCTTCATCGACACAACCTCCGGGTCGTTCGCCCCCGCTTCGATAAAGCCTTCGATGGCCCCGTAGCTGTCGAACGGGTGATGCAACAGAATGTCGCGATTGCGAAGGTCTTCGAAAATGTCCTTCGCATTTCCGAGCGGTTTGTACTCGCGCCCGCTGAACTCAGGAAACTTCAACTCCGGCTGTTTCACTTCGCTATACAGGTTCATCAAGCGCGAGAGATTGACGGGGGCAGAGGTGCGAAAGACCTGCCACGGCTCCAGTTCGAAGTTCACCCTCAGGCGTTCGACAATCTCATCGGCGGCCGACGTGTCGATCTGCAATCGCACCGCGTCGCCCTTGCGCCGATTATGCAGCTCCGACCGCACGCTCTCCAGCACCGAGCGGCTTTCTTCCTCCTCCATGTAGAGATTGCTGTTGCGCGTGACTCGAAAAGAGCCCCGGCTGAGCACCCGATAGCCGCGAAACATGCGCTCCGCATGGGCCTCGATCAGCTCGTCGAGAAACATGAAGCCGCAGTTGCCGCCGCGCGTTGGCAACGCGATCAGCCGCGGCAGCGAGCGTGGAACGGTGATCACGCCGAGCGACGTTGCCGCTCGCGCACTGCCCGCAGGCTTGCGCTTGTGCCGCAGCAGCAGCGCCAGACACAGCGCCTTGTTCAGAACCCGGGGGAAGGGATGCGAAGGGTCGATCGTCACCGGCGTCAACAGCGGGTCAACCTGCTCGTTGTAAAAACGCTCGGCAAAAAGCCGCTCTTGTTTGGACAGGCTTTTCCAGCGCCGTAGGTGGATCTTCGCGGTCTTGAGCGCGGGCAGCAGTTGATCGTTCCAGCACGCGTCCTGCGCTTTCGCAAAGCGATGCAGCCGGTCGCGAATGCTCTGCAAACGCTGTGCCAGCGTGAGTCCGCCCTCGTCGGGGCGTTGCGGAAGTCCCTCTTCTTCTTCCATCCGCTGTAACTCGCCGGCGATGCGAATTTCAAGAAACTCGTCGAGATTGCTGGCCGTGATGGCCAGAAACTTGACGCGCTCCAGCAGCGGGTTCGTGGGGTCGGCGGCCTCTTCGAGCACGCGTTCGTTGAAACGCAGCCAGCTCTCGTCGCGATTGAAGTAGCGATTCGGTGCGGGCGCGTCATCTTCCCGCGTGGTCGCGCTCGCCCGCTTTCCGGGCACACGCTTTTTCGACGCGCGCTTGACGGGCGATGTCTTGTGCGGCAATGTCTTGTGCGGCGATGTCTTGTGCGGCGATGTCTTGGTTGCGGCCATGCGATTCTTAAAGACTAGTGCAGTGGCATCGAATCGTGTGTGAATTTCCGGGCGCTCCACGCCGCTCCCTTCCTATCTCTCAGAGGCCCGAATGCGCGGCGGACTTCCCATCCGGCAATCGACACACGCACCGTTTCTTCTGATAAACTTGGTTCTGTCGTGGGCGAGAACATAGCTGTTCGAGCCTGACGAATGATGGAGGACGGGCGCAAGCTTCTTCCATGTGACTTCAACCTTCGCGGGTTGAAACTACGTCTTGGGGACGTAGCTCAGTTGGTTAGAGCGCTGCCCTGTCACGGCAGAGGTCGCGGGTTCGAGCCCCGTCGTCCCCGCCATACACTCAGAAAATCTTGAGTTTATGGCTCACCAAAGTGACAGTATTTAGCCCTAGCATACGCAAACGGTACAGAACATTTTCCGACCTCTATCATCCCGCCATCAACATTTCGATCTGCCTCGTACCCGCATCCCGCTTGTCGGCGGATATTGCTTGCGTGAAGAGGTCCATTGTGGTGCGCGAGTTTGCAGTTACAGGACGACCTTGACGTCAACACCCAAGCTCCAACGATGCCCGCTGTTTTGAGCGCCGGCCGGATGATCTTCTTCAACACGATGTGAGGTGTGAGTGGCGTTTCCCGCTGAGACGAACTGAAGGAAACAGGGTCATCATCTCCGTTGTACGGCGATTGCTTCTTCCAAACGTAGCGCAACACAAATGATCGTGTACGCCCAGCGTTCCGGAGACGCCAGTTGACGGGTGGTCGCGACTACGCGACAATCGCCTTACCATGACTCTATCTGCTGCTCTCCGGTTTTTCTCCGCGCGGAGTATTCTGCTGTGCGTGCCGCTGCTGTCGGGTTGTCGTAACGAGGTGGCGGTTGCTCCGCCCACATTCGCCGCTACATGGCAGCTGACGTGGTCCGATGAGTTCAGCGGGGCGGACGGGTCGCCTGTTGACCCCAAGAAGTGGTCGGTGATGAAGAGTGGCAACGGATTTGGGAATAACGAGCTGGAGTACTACACGGAGCGCCCGGAGAATGTGCGGCAGGAGGGCGGCAACCTGGTCCTAGAAGCCCGGCAGGAGGCCTACACGGGACCGGATGGAGTCTCGAGGAACTATACCTCCGGCCGTATGGAGTCGCAGGGTAAGTTCGATCAGCTCTATGGACGCTTTGAGGCGCGGATGAAGCTGCCCTATGGCAAGGGCATCTGGCCGGCGTTCTGGATGCTGGGCAATAATATTGCGCAGGGTTGGCCGCAGTCGGGGGAGATCGACATTTTAGAGACGATCGGCGACCATCAGCGAATCTACGGGACCCTGCATGGTCCAGGATATTCTGGGTCGAACGGCCTCAAGGGTATTACGGACCTGCCGACCGGGCAGGCGGTGGACACAGCGTTCCATGTGTATGCGGTGGAGTGGAGCCCGAACCAGATCAAGTTTTTTGTGGATGACACGCTGTATGCGACGCACACCCCGAAGGATCTTCCTGCGGGTACCACATGGGTCTATGACCATAACTTTTTTGTGCTGTTCGACTTCGCCGTGGGCGGGGACTGGCCGGGAAATCCGGATAGCAGCACCATATTCCCGCAGCAGATGCTGGTGGACTACGTGCGGGTTTACACGCATTTGTAGTTAGGATCGCGGGGACAAGCCCCGTCATCCCCGCCCTTACTTTGAAGGGGTTGCCGAAGCCTTTGCGGCAATTACGTCCTGAAGTTCCAAATACACAGCATTGGTCCAGCCGAACCCCACGACATTGCTCTTGTAGCCCGCCGCGACCTTGACGTTCGCCGAGCCGTCCACAACGTTGTACTTCTCGCGGAGGGTGCCGTCGCGCATGAAGTTCGCAAGCACCGTACTTGAAAACTCCCGCGCGATGCGCACCGCGTCCTGGTGAAACTCGTAGCGGTCCAACCCGGCGACGGTCAGCCACGTCGTTGGGGCCCAGCCGAAAGGCATGTCCCACTGCACGCCGGATTGGAAATCGCTCGTCGCCACGCCCCCGGAACGCTCAAACGCCGACAACTGTTTCCGCACCGATGCTGCCTGCGCGGCGCTCGCCACGCCCGCCCACAAGGGATAGAACGTCGCGATGAATTTGTAAGTCGACCGCTTGCTCGTCACAAAGTTGTAGTCCATATACACGCCCGCTGTCGCGTCCCATAGATATCGATCCATCGCCGTTCGCCGAGCGGCGGCGCGCTGCTCCCACTGCTTCGCGTCTTCGATCTTTCCGAGTATCGCGGCAAAGTATCCCATATCCTTTTCATACTTGTAGAGCAGGCTGTTCAGGCACACCGGCGCATAGTCTTCGGTCGAACCGGAAAACGGCCCGAAGCGAAAACTTGTATCGAATCCTGACTCGCGCATGGCTCGGTCGCCGCGATAAAAACTGGCCGACAGCCTGTGTCCGTCCACAACCGCCTGCGCGCAAACCCTCGACTCCGCCACATCGCAACTCGTCTTTGCCAACGCGGCAGCTTCTTCGGACGTCGGGTTTGCCGTGCTCGCAATCAGATACTCCGGGTGCTCGTTCGGATGCGTCAGCAGCCAGCGAATCGCATCGGGATAATAGCTCGAATCGTCGGCCATCTCCGGCACGGGGCCATCGCCGAGATCGTGGTACCGCGCCAACCCCGTCGCGCCTGCCCGGTGCGGGGCCGATGTCCAAAGCGCATAATCGCGCTGCGCGAAGCCATACGCCCGCGCCAGCCACGCTTTGTCCGGTGCAGCGCCGTGGCCCGGATGCTCATAAACTTCGCGCACCATCGAGCTCAAAAACGGCGGCTGCGACCGCGTGAAAAAGTACGTGCGATTGGCGTTGAGGATCGCGCCATACTCCTCAATCTCGAAAAAGAAATTTTCGACTATCCCCTTGGCCAACTCCGCGCGCGCGTCATGCACTAGCCCGAGCAGAATGAAGTAGCTGTCCCACCCGTACATCTCATTGAAGCGCCCGCCCGGAACCACATATCGATTCGGCAGATAGAGCAAGCCCTCAACCGAAAGCTCCTTCGGCCGCACGTCGCCGATGCGCCGAATTTCACGCGGAAGGTGTCGCACATCGACGTGGCATTGCGTGCGCATCGCTGCGACTTCGACGGGCTCTGCCATCGATGCCGGAAGGTACAGCACCGGCACCGTCGTTACTTTTGTATCGACCACGGACTTGCAATCGGTCATGGATCGCGAGAGCGTGTCCCACGACTCGCCAATGTACGCGCGTATTTTTGCAGGGCCGTCTCCGCCGGGCACGGTCTGCGCCGCCGAAATGCAAACGACTGCATTCGCCAGCAAAGTCACAGTCCAGAGCGCGTGAATCGTTCGTTTTCTTACCACAATCACTCGGCCTCTACACTTTTGCTTTTTCCGCGCCACCCTCCGACGATCGCTCCCATTACCACCATGCCAATCAGCGCGTTGCCTACGTCGATCGCATAAATCCACAGCGTCCGCACCTCGAAGATGTAATACTTCGCAAAACTCGTCGCCACAAGCCCCAGCCACAAGATCGCCCCACACACAATCCCACGTTTCAACGTTTGCTCGCCTGTGGCCTGAATGGAAATGGACAATACAATCGCCGTTACAAAAGAACAAAGCAGCGCCGTCCCATATTGAATCGCGGGATTCATTCCTGTCAGTCGCAGCGACTCCATGGTCAGACCGATTCCGGCCAGCCACTGCGTCTGAAAGTACGAAAACCACGCTGCGTCAAAAAGAAAAGAAGCAAGCATGGCCACCACAACGGCCGGCCAGTGGACACGAAATGATCGCACGGAAAACCTCCTTGAAGTTCAAAAAGTTCTGTGCGCCCTTGTATCACAGCCGCGACCGCAAATCGCTATAAATCGAAGCAGCCGCCGTTTTCTCTACGCTCTATTCTTCATCAGCTTGTCCGGCGTAATCGGATACTCCCGCGCTCTTATCCCCGTGGCGTTATAAATCGCATTCGCGACCGCTGCAGCCGCGCCCGTAATCCCAATCTCGCCAATCCCGCGCGCTCCCAGGGGATTGAACTTCGTGTCCGGAATATTCAGCACCGTCACATCCAGCGTCCCGATATCGGCGTTCACCGGCACATGGTACTCGGCGAAATTCTCATTCACCGTGCGCCCGTACACCGGATCGATATGCGTCTCCTCGTGCAGCGCGAAGCTGATGCCCCACACAATTCCGCCTTGAAGCTGATTGATGCCGGTCTTGTCGTTCATCAGCGTCCCAATGTCGTAGGTCGCAACGATGCGCCGCACTTCGACCATATGCGTGTTCACATCCACGGCAACCTCTGCGAACACCGCACCCCACGAACTCGAGCTATAAGCCTCCATATCCTCGCTCGGTTCAGCTGACCCCATCGCCTCCACAGGCTTGTTCCCTCCGCGCTCGATGATCGCAGCAAACGTGTCAGAGTGCGATGCATTCGACTTATGCACCAGCTTGCCGCCCCGCGCATCGACATCGCTCGTCTTCAAGCCATGCAACGGCGATCCCTCCTGCGCGATCGCCAACTCCGCCAGCTTCAACTTCGCCTGCGTGCACGCCTCGACAACCGCCGGCGTCACCGACGCCGTCGATTGCGAACCGCCCGACACCGGCGCCTTCGGCAGCGTCGAATCGCCCAGCTTCACTTCGACCATCGACGGATCGATCCCCAGCGCATCCGCGCACGTCTGCGCCATCATCGTGTACATTCCTGTGCCGAGGTCCTGCGTGCCCGAACCCACAAACGCGCGCCCGCCCGGAAGTATTCGCACCACCGCTTGCGCCGGCGAACGATTGGCCGGATACGTCGCCGTCGCCATGCCATACCCGATCAGCTTGTCGCCGTCCTTCATCGTCCCCGGCTGCGCATTGCGCTTCGACCAACCAAACCGCCCCGCCGCCTGCGCGTACGCTTCTCGAAGATGTTTCGAGGTCCACGGTCGGTCATGGCTGGGATCCTTCTCGGCGTAATTCACCAGCCGAAGTTGCAGCGGATCCATCTTGAGTTTCTCCGCCAACTCATCCAGCGCAATCTCCAGCACCGCCGTCCCCGGAGCTTCACCGGGCGCGCGCTGAAACGTACTCACGCCGAGATTCTGCTCCACCAGCTTCTCCGAAACCCGCAGTGTCGGAATGTCGTACAGCATCTTCGCTGGCCCCGCCGAGTGC
Source organism: Terriglobales bacterium (assembly GCA_038205325.1). Taxonomy (GTDB): domain Bacteria; phylum Acidobacteriota; class Terriglobia; order Terriglobales; family Acidobacteriaceae; genus Granulicella. The sequence goes on from JBBRCA010000094.1 coordinate 10,864, forward strand.
TCTGTAAAATCCTCCAGCACCGACGCATTCATCACCACATCCTGCTCAATGCCAACGATCTTCCCATCGGAGGTTGCACCAATCTTGATTTTGTTCACCGTCGAAGGCCGCGCGCCCACCGGCCCGAACATCTGCTCGCGCCCCAGCGCAATTTTCACCGGCTTGCCCACCACCTTCGCCGCCATCGCGGTTAGCGCCACATGCGACCACGTCAACCCCTTCGACCCGAAACCCCCGCCCACAATTGGACAGCGAACGCGCACATCATCGAGAGGGATCTGAAACCAATTCGCCAGCGACATCTTAGCGCCCGTAATATATTGCGTCGAGTCGTACACATTCAGCTTCTGACCCTCCCACCACGCGATGGTCGCGTGCGGCTCCATCGGATTGTGGTTCTGGATCGGCGTAATGTACGTCCCCTCGACCGTCACGGTGGCCTTCGCCATGCCGGCCGCGACGTCCCCGCGATGGTTCGTCGGAGGCTCCTTGCCCGGCTGCTTGGGAAGCCGCGCCTCATCGAGATGCTTCATCCACTCCAGCTTCGCGGGCCGCTCCTTATAGCGAATCTTCAACAGCCCCGCCGCCCGCTGCGCCTCCACCAGCGACCGCGCTACGACCACCGCAATCGGCTGCCCGTTGTAGCTCACATCGGCATC
>JBBRCA010000095.1:0-11297 GCA_038205325.1 Terriglobales bacterium
ACCCGCTTATGACTGGTCGTCGACGACGCGTGACGCAGCACCCTGCAAACCCCCGCCCCCCAGGCCCCATTCCGCGCCGGATCGGTCGGCCCATACAGGCCCACCAGCGGCACTCCCAGCGCCGCCGCCAAATGGGTCGGCCCGGAATCCCCACCCACAAATAGCGCAGCCCGCCGCAACAGGGAAGTCAGTTCCGCAACCCCGCAAATCACCGCCCGGGCTGCCTCGCCGCTCGCGGCAACTACCCGTGCCGCGACCGCATCCCCGGGGGTAGACGCATTCACCAGCGTCGCAACGCCGCTCTTCGCAAGCTCGGCAGCGAGCGCGCCAAACCTCTCCGCCGGCCACTGCTTTGCCCCCCAACCCGCTCGCGGAGCCATCACGCAGAAGCGTGTCCCCACCTCGTTCGCAAGCCGCTCCGCCCAGGCCTCGGCGGCCTCGTCCACGGGCAGAAGGCTCGGTGTCGCATCCAGCTCCAGGGGAACGCCTGTAGCCTCGCCCAGCATCGCCAATCCTTGCGAGACCACATGCACGCCCTCGCGTCCTATACGGACCCCGTACAGCCGCTTGGCGGCAGCTTCACGGGGATCGTTGTACCCCGCCAGTTGATTCGCCTGCGCGAGCCTCCCAATCACCGCCGAGCGAATCGTCCCCTGCATGTCAACGCACAAGTCGTAATGCCCGGCACGCAAATTTTTCCGCAGCGTGCGAATCGACCCAATCGTTCGCGGCGAAAGCGGCGAAGCTCCCCACTGCATTACGGGCGCACGATAAATTGCATCGACAATTGGCCCGCGTCCGTCGCCATTGACCAGCAGCGGCGCCCAGCGTTCATCCACCGCCCAGTCGATCCGCCACTCCGGGCGCGCCCGGCGCAACGCGGCCACGGCCGGGAGGGCATGGAGCACATCGCCCATCGCACCCACGCGCACGATCAGCACATTCATGGCGGCGACCCCCCGTTCCGGCCGATCGCTCCGCCTTCGTGCCCACTGTCCTTCATTCATTCCAACCGCTCCTCGAGGTCGCTTAAAACTTCAGCCGGGTTCAAAAACTCGACCTCCAACGCCACAACGACGAACGGCCCTACTGCCGCCAACCGTTCACGCATTTCGATGAAAAGCTTCACGTCGTCTTTCTCGGTTGTGACAAAGCCGCTGCCGTTCAAGCCCTTCGCCACCTCAATGATGCGCTCGATGTCCGCCGTTGTATACGCATGATGGTCGGCGAAGGCGATGGTCTCGATGACGCCGCAGCCCGCATCGTGGAGCATGGTCGCGAAGCTTTCGGGCCGCGCGATCGCGCAGAAGGCGACGGGTCGAAGCCCGGCGCTCAGCACGCCCAGCGGCTTCGGAAACCTCAACGCCCTCTGCACGCTCCACACCGCGGTCCCCTCGCGCACCAACGCGCGAACACGCGGCATCACGCCCAGCCGCTCCTCCTGCCGCACCACCACCACACCGGCTCGCTTCAGCGCACGCAATCCCTCTCGCAAATTCCCTGCGGGCAACAGCACATCCTCCAGGTCCTCGGCCGTAATCAGCACCACATCCACCTTCCGCTTCAGTTGCCGATGCTGAAACCCATCGTCCAGCAGATGAAGCGAACGATGCCTGTCAATTTCTTGGTTGTCATTCCGTAGTCTTTCCTGGCTGTCATTCCGCGTTCTTTCTTTGCTGTCATTCCGCAGCGCAGCGGAGGAATCTGCATTTCGCTCGCGTGTCGAAAACTCTTCGACGAGCGTTCCCGCAGCAAACCGGTCCGTCCCCACCCACACCGGAACATTCGTCGCCCGCGCAATCAGAACCGGCTCATCCCCAAAACGCGTGGCTGCGTTGTTGCTTCTGCTGTTGCTGTTGTCGTCGTCCTTGCCTTTCTTTCTGTCATTCCCGCACGGAACCTGCTTCTCGTCCTCGTCATCAACCCTCTCCACCCCCCCACCTTCACGCCCATACCCGCGCGACAGAACGTCCACCTCCCAACCTTTCGCAACCAGCAACTTCGCGAGCGCAATCACCACCGGAGTCTTCCCCGCTCCCCCCGCCGATAAACTCCCCACACTCACCACCGGCCACTGCAACTCCCTCACCTTCGTGACCCCCATCACCCGCAGAGCATCTTTCACCGCGATCGCCGCCGCATAAAACGGCACGAGCGGCCACGCCCACCACCGCCGCGCACTCACTGCGGAACCACTGTGCGAATCATCGCCACTACTGCCGCCACCGCGCGTGCTGTCGCCCCTTGCTGCTGTTCAATCACCGCTCGACCGCGCTCTCCCATCGCCCGCGCCGCCTCGCGATCCGTCAGCAGCCGTACCAACTCTTTCTCCAGTGCCTCGCTCACTGAGAATCTCTCATCTCGACCAGAGTCCCCGCTCTCGCTCACCACAAAATTGTCATCTCGACCGGAGTCCGCGTTCTTTGCGGACGCAGTGGAGAGACCCGCAGTTTCTCCCACGATGGAAATCCCTCCCGCCGCTTTCATCTGCTCCACGATCCCGCGAAAGTTCTCATACGAAGGTCCCATCACCACCGGCACCCCGAACTGCGCTGGCTCCAACGGATTGTGCCCCCCTTTAGCAACAAGACTGCCGCCAACAAATGCAATATCCGCGAGCGAGTACACCGATGCGAGATCGCCAATCGTGTCGAGAACGATCGCCGCAAACGGAGCGATTCGCTCAAGTGCGTCACGTCGGCTGGTTTGTGCCAGCAACTCACTCGCGCGGTACATGCGAATTCCAGGCGCAGAAAGGTCGGCGACAGCGGCAAACCTTTCCGGGTGTCGAGGAGCCATCAGCAGAACGGCGTCGGGTGCTTTGCCGCGCACTGCCTGCCAGATGTCAAGCAAAAGCCGCTCTTCTCCTTCGAGCAGACTTCCCGCTACCATCAACCGCCTTCGCTCAAGAAGTGGACGGAGTGCTTCCAGCATCGGTGTAGTTTTCGGCGCACGCACGTCATACTTCAAATTCCCCCCAACCCTCACCGCCGACTCCGCAGCCCCCATCGCCACCAGCCTTCGCGCGTCTTCCTCGCTTTGCGCCAGCCACAATGAAACCTTCCGCAATACACGCCCCCACAATTTCCTAGCGCGCACGCCCCGCGCAAAAGACCGGTCACTCACTCTGGCATTCACCACCGCCACCGGCACCCCAGCGCGCGCGCATTCATGCAGCATCCGCGGCCACAACTCGCTTTCCATCAGCACCAGCGCCTGCGGCCTCAACGCCCGCATATAGGCCCGCACCGCCCACCCAAAATCCAGCGGCATATAGAACACGCGCTCCGCCCCAAAACGTTCTCGCGCCAACGCCTGCCCGGTCCGGGTCGTCGTCGAAACGACCACCCGCCAGCCATCACCCAGCGTGGCCTCCAATTCAGCAACCAGCCGCGAAGCCGCCAGCACCTCTCCCACGCTCACCGCGTGGACCCAAACCGCGCGCTGCCCGCGCACCACAGTCCGTAACGCACCCGCCACGCCGCCTAGGCGCTGCCGCAAACCTTCCCGGTAGCGCGAAGTCGTCGCCATGCGTAGCAGCCACCACGGCGCGCTGACGACCAATCCAACGGTCAGCGCGAAGCTGTAGACGAGCATCACCACGTTCCGCCCCGCATTCCGAGCATCGCTTTCTTTCCACCCTGCATATCGTCAGAGCATAATCGAAGCTATGCGCCGTCTTCTCCTAACGCTCGCCCTTACGCTCCCTCTCGCGGCCGCGACGCACGCGGAAAAACCGCGCAAGCCCAAGCCCGCGCTCCCCGCTGCCGAGTATCCTTTGCACGAGACGCACGACCGCGTCACCATCGCCGCCGAACCCGGCGACACCCAGGAAACCGAGCCCAACACCCGTCTCGACTACGCCCACCACGGCTTCATGCCCTTCCGCGTCATCGTCACCAATGACTCCGACGCCGCAATCTCGCTCGACGACGCGCGCATCAAGTTCATCAGCGCCGACAACCACGTCGTCCAGGCGGCGGACGATGAAGAACTCCAGCGTCGCCTGTTCTCGCGCAAGTACATTTCCGACTCGCACATCCCCCTGCCCGCGCCTCTCCCGTCGATCCCCATCCACCACAAACCCGTGGACAAACAAATTTTGCTCGACGGCGCCGATTTCGGCTTCCCGACCACCACCGTCGCGCCCCACGCTACGGTCTCGGGCTACCTCTACTACGACACCCGCGATGTCGACGACCCCATCCTCGACCACGCTACGCTCGAAGTCCGTAAAGTCCGCATCGCTTCCAGCAACAAGGAACTCGACAGTTTCGAAATCGCGCTGAAGCCCACGCCCATCGCCAAGCCTTCGTCCACTTCGCCAGGAAGCCCATCTACTTCGGGTAGCCCCTCTTCGGCGACGGCCCCATCGTTGCCTAAGGCGGGTTCCGCGCCGAAAGACTGACGGCGCAACGCCTCTGGCGACTCTCGCGTTCGGCGCGATACACTTGCTGCCATGCGATTTCGTTTCCTTCTTCTTGCCGCCGTCTTCGTTTGTCCTGTGTTGGTCTCGGCTCAGGGTGCGGCACCAACTGTCGCGGAAGCGCGGGCCTTTCTCGACCGTGCCAACGCCGAACTGCTAACGATCGGTGCACGGTCGCAGCGCGCCGACTGGGTCGCCGAAACTCACATCACCGACGACACCGAAGCGCTCGACGCGCTCACCAACGAGCAGGTCGAATCGCGCACGCTCGCTCTGGTGGCGGAGTCGCACCGCTTCGACAAACTCGACCTGCCCGCCGACCAGCGCCGCCAGATGCTGCTGCTCCAAATCAACGCGCCTGCCGCGCCCAGCGACCCCAAGCTGCTGAGCGAAGAGACCACCATCGCCTCGCAACTCACGGGCATGTACGGCAAAGGCAAATACTGCCCGCCCGCTGCAGGCGCGAATGCACCCGCGTGCATGGGCATCGACGACATCTCGAACATCATGGCGAAGTCGCGCGACCCCGAGGAGTTGAAGCGTCTTTGGATCGGCTGGCACGCCATCGGCGCGCCCATGCACGCCAAGTATGCGCGCGAAGTGGAACTCGAAAACATCGGAGCGAAGGAGTTGGGCTATAAGGACACGGGCGAACTCTGGCGCGCGGGCTACGACATGACGCCCGCTCAGTTCTCTGCCGAGCTTGATCGCGCATGGACACAGCTTGAGCCGCTCTATCGCGAACTGCACACCTACGTTCGCCGCAAACTGATTGCCAAGTACGGCGCTGTGGCGGACCGGCCCGACGGCATGATCCCCGCGCATCTGCTGGGCAATATGTGGGCGCAGGAGTGGGGCAACATTTACGACATCGTTGCACCCACCGACCCAAAATTGACCGGCTTCAAAATGTACGACTTGGAGATTGCGCTCCAGCATCAGATCGCCGCCAACGATCCGGCGGCAGCGAAGGCGTTCGACGCGCAGATCGACCAGACCTCCGACGCCGGCCACGCGGCGCAACTCGCGGCGGGCAAAGACATGGTGCATTACGGCGAAAACTTCTTCGTCTCGCTGGGCTTCCCCAAGCTGCCCGGCACCTTTTGGGAGCGTTCGCAGTTCGTGCATCCGCGCGATGCGGACGTGGTCTGCCACGCCAGCGCTTGGGACGTGGATAACGTCGACGACTTGCGCGTAAAGATGTGCATTCAGGTCAACGCGGACTACTTCACCACGGTGCATCACGAACTTGGCCACAACTTCTATCAGCGTGCTTACAATCAGCAGCCCGCACTCTTCCGCAACGGCGCGAACGATGGCTTCCACGAGGCCATCGGCGACTCCATTGCGCTGGCGATTACGCCCGCATACTTGAAGCGCTTGAAGCTCATCGACGCCGAGCCGCCCGCCGAGGCCGACATACCGTTGCAACTGCGCACCGCGCTAGACAAAATTGCGTTCTTGCCCTTCGGGCTGGTACTCGACAAGTGGCGTTGGCAGGTGTTTTCCGGCGAGACCAGGCCCGCGGACTACAACAAAGCGTGGTGGGCGTTGCGCGCGAAGTATCAGGGCGTCGCCCCGCCTGTAGACCGCACTGAAGCCGACTTCGACCCCGGCGCGAAGAATCACATCCCCACAAATGTTCCTTACGCCCGCTACTTCCTGGCGCGGATTTATCAGTTCCAGTTCTACAAAGCGATGTGTGATGCGAGCGGCTACAAAGGCCCGCTGAACCGCTGCACGTTCTACGGCTCAAAGCCGGCGGGCGCGAAGCTCGCGCACATGCTCGAAGCGGGACAGTCGCAACCCTGGCAGAAGACGCTCCAGGAAATGACCGGCGAAGACCATCTCGACGCGCAGCCTATGCTGGACTACTTCGCGCCGCTCTATGCGTGGCTCAAGGTGCAGAACGCCGCGGCGAAATAGAAACTGTATAGAGCGTCGGCTCATCGGGAAGCATAGTCACTACGCACTCTTCGATTTTTGCTCGGGACATATTGCTAACCCAGGCGCTGCTGCACGATGGCATCTATATCGCGCTTTGTGTGCAGCACGGCAATGATGTCCGGCACGGCCATGTCTGCGCGATAAAAGATCTTGTAGTCGCCACACAACCTGCTTCGGATTTCGTATCCGTGCCTGTTTTGGAACCCCTGATGCTCGACACCGAGGCGAGGCCACTCAGCAATCTGGTTAAACATGGCTTGCAGTGCCTTGCCGATCTTCATGGCGGGCTGAACCGGAATGCCGCGCAAGTGCAGAATGATGACGTCCAAGTCTCGCTCGGCATTGCGGTTGAGCGTATATCGCTTCAACGCGCTCCCAGTTCCTGAAAAAGGGCCTCGAATTTGGCGTCGACCTCTTCGCTCGATATGAAATCGCCACATTCCGATTGTTTGATTCGGCGCAGCAGGAGTGCCTCGATCTCGGGTGAGAGTTCGACTTCCTCATTTTCACGAAGGGCATTTTGGAGAAGAAGGGAGGCGAGCTCGGCTTGGTCGCAACCGCGAGAGGCTGCCGCCCTCGCGAGATTGGCAGCGACTTCATCATGTAGGTCGATCTGAGTCATTGAGTCCTCCGGCTGAGGATAGTGTACGCCGGGTCAGCGCCCCATCTCCTCCAGGTACTTCTCCACCTCCAGCGCCGCCATGCACCCCGTCCCCGCCGCCGTAATGGCCTGGCGATAGCGGCGGTCCTGCACATCGCCGCAGGCGTACACGCCGTGCATCTGCACGCCGCCCTGGGTGACGAAAACATTGTGTTCGGTCTTGATGTAGCCGTCGCCATCAAGGTCGAGCTGGCCCTTGAACATGGTCGCGTTCGGGTCGTGGCCAATGCCCAGGAACATGAACTGCACGGGCAACTCCCAGCGCTCGCCCGTCTTCTTGTTGGCGAGCTTGAGGCCGCGAACGTCCTTCTCCTCAACGCCGAGAACTTCCTCAACCAGCGTGTTGTGCAGGAAATTGATCTGCGGATGCGCGATGGCGCGCTCCAACATTATTCTTGAAGCCCGAAAGTTCTCGCTGCGATTGACGATTGTGACCTTGCTTGCGAAGCGCGTCAGGAACAGCGCCTCTTCCATCGCCGAATCGCCGCCGCCGATCACCGCGACCTCTTTTCCCGATGCGAAGAAGCCGTCGCAGGTCGCGCACGAACTGACCCCGTGGCCGATGAGCGCCTGCTCGCTCGGCAGCCCCAGCCAGCGCGCCGAAGCGCCAGATGCGATGATGAGCGACCGCGTCTGGATGATCTCCCTGCCCACCGTCAGCTCGAACGGCGATGTCATCAGATCCACCGAAGTCAGGTGCGCCATGCGCAGTTCTGCACCGAAACGCACAGCCTGCTTCTTCATATTTTCGATCAGCTCAGGACCCTGCACGCCATCCGGCCAGCCGGGAAAGTTCTCAACCATGGTGGTGATGGAGAGTTGGCCGCCCGGCTCATGGCCTTCCAACACCAGCGGCTTCAGGTTGGAGCGCGCGGCGTAAATGGCGGCGGTGAGTCCAGCGCAGCCGGAGCCCAGAATGACGGTGTCGCGTACAGCGTTCGGTTCGGACATAGAAGTTTGATTGTAACGGGAGGCAAAGGGTGCAGTAGCTAGCAGGGTTAGGGTTCGTCTCTAACCCGAACCTCCAACACCTGACCCCTGTATCCTCTATTCATGGCTGATCTTGTTCTGGTATACGGTCTGCGGCTGCTTCCGGCCGACGAGGTGGACGGCGTCGGCGCCGCGCCCATCGCGCTCAAAAACGGCAAGGCTGCGCAGGTGACAATGCACATCCTCGAAGGCAGTCGCGAGCAGATCGAGTCGCAGTTGCGCCACTCGATCGATGCCTTCTTCGACTTCTACCCCGAAATCTAATCGTCAACTGAACTTTAGCGCTGTCGCCAAACGAGACAGCGCGCTGTACACCTCCGCTACACGACGAAAGATCGTGCAGGAGCGTGGGCCATGTCCAGTGCGATCTCGAAGTGCGGTTGGCTGTGTGGCCTGTTATTGGCGAGCGTTTCAGCCTTTACGCAGGCGCTTCCCGACCCCACGGTCGCCGCCGCTCTCAACAATTTGGGCAGCCGCGCCGGGGTCGTTTTCGCCGGAGAAGTAACGGCAATCCACCACGTTGGTGGCGTCGTAGAAGTGCAATTCCGCGTCGACCGCAACGTCAAAGGCGCATCCGCAGGCGGCTATAAGCTGCGTGAATGGGCAGGCCTCTGGGCCGCCGGTCAGCGCCGCTACTGGGTTGGGGAGCGCGCTCTAGTCTTTCTCCACGACGTGAGCAAAAACGGCCTGAGTTCAGCGGTCGACGGTGGGGATGGAATTCTTCCGATGTTCCCCGCCTCCTCTGCCGCGCTTGCAGTCGACGTCCAGCATCTGCGCACGCGCGTGCTGCGAGCGGCTGGCACTGCGATGGTCGAATCGGGGGCTTCAATGCCGCTCAACGAAGTCGCAGCGGCGGTCCTCGGCGACCGTCCGCCTACGCCGACCGCTTCACCCGTAGAAGACCCAATTCCGTTCCCGATTCGCAGGCGGCCTATCCACATTCTCCCCGTGCGCCCCGCTGAGCCAATCGACGATCTGTCGCGCGAAGACGCACTCCAACCCCTCTTGCGAGCGCACGAACCAGAAAAGAGGGAACAGGGAACAAGGAGTAGGAAACACGAACCAGGGAATAAAGAACAAGGAGCAGGGAATAGCCAACCTCTGTTGCGAGCACACCGAGGCAATGCCGAAGCGGAGCAGCCCGATGCCATTCGCTAAACCTTTTGTGGCACCTATCCGAACTTGCCGCCTGCCCACCGCGCTCTCTCTCCTCACGACTTTCCTCCTCGTCCTCAGCGCCCACGCCGGAGGCCCGCGCTGGTTTACCGGCGCGCCGTTCTACACGGCGACCAGCGGCAACCCGGTCATCTTCTTCACCAACGACCCGCTCTACTTCACCGACCCCGGCAACCTCAGCGCGAGCGTCACGCACGCGCAGGCAGACGCGATGGTCGCCACCGCCGCCGCCGTTTGGAACGTCCCCACTTCGCGTCTGACACTGGCGCAAGGAGGGACACTCGCCGAACACGTCTCCAGCAACAACACCTACTTCGACGGCTCCAGCGTCATCTTTCCAGACGATGTAAAACTCGCCAACTATCATGCCATACCGGTCGCCATCATCTACGACACCGACGGCAGCGTCATCGACACGCTGCTCGGCTCGGGCGCGAGCAGCCCTAGCGGCTGCCGCCAGAATGGCGTCGTCGAGAGCGTCGATGGCCTCGACCCCGCGGGCACCATCGACCATGCACTGCTGATTCTGAACGGCCGCTGCGTTGGCCCCAATCCCAACGACCTGCTTCAAATGCAGTACCAGCTCATGCGCGCTTTCGGGCGCGTGATCGGCGTGGGGTGGTCGCAGTTAAACGACAACGTATTCACGGGCATCCCGGCCGCGACGCTTATTCAGGTCCTGAACTGGCCTGTGATGCACCCCATCGACGTCCTCTGCGGGCCTTACACCTACAAGTGCATGGCGCAACCCTTCGTGCTCCGCACCGACGACCTCAGCGTCCTCGCCCATCTGTATCCCGTCACACCGGCTAACATCACCGCTGGCAAAACGCTTTCCGGCGACAGCGCACTTTCCCTCTACGGCTATGTCACGTTTCCCACTGGACAGGGTATGGACGGCGTCAACGTCGTGCTGCGACGAAGGCCCGCGTTCTCGGCGCCGGACGCCTACGAAGTGACGTCGGGCGTTACGGGCGCGTTCTACCGGCAGGTCGCGGGGAACCCGATCGTCGGGCCGTCTGCGGGCGTGGCGCAAAGCTCCGGCGCTCCCAACGGCAGCCTGGAAGGCCTGTACTGGATGCAACGCGTGCCCATCGTCGGCGTGGTCGGTTGGGAGTCGCTCTTTGCCACCACCGAGCCAATCAACCCCCTTTACACTGGCGAATACGCCATCGCGCCTTACGTGGGTTCGCCCCCAACGCCCTCCGGAGCGGCGGCAACGCTCGTCGATGGGCTGGAGTTGGCTGGCCGCGTTGTGCCCATAAGTTATGTGGTCAACGACGCGTCCAACAGTTGCAACACCGGCAACGACGGCCAGGAAAACGCTCCCGCCGCAATAGACCCCTCGGGTTTGTGGACGGGTCTGCTTTGCGACGATGGACACACCAGCTGGGTGAGCCAGACCGTCCAGGCCGGAAGAAGCTGGACGCTCGAGATGACCGCGCTGGACGAGAATGGCATCAGCTCCAATAGTAAGGCGCGCATCCTGCTGGGCCTTTGGAACGCCTCCGACCCGACCGGCACACTGCCCACCATCGACGCCACTTCCAGCGCGCTGAACGGTTTGGTGGTCGGTATGACGCAACTGCACGAAGATGCAACCGGTACGCCGCAGAGCTATCGCATCGCCATCGCCGACGAGCGCGGCCACGGGCGTCCCGACTTCGTCTACAAAGCGCGGCTGTTATACGCCGACGCGCTTCTGCCCGTGCAGCTCGGCGCAAGCGGCGGGCGCATCACCATCACCGGGCAGGGCTTCCACACCGGGAACGTTGTCACGGTCAACGGAGTGGCCGCGAAGGTTCTGAGTTGGAGCGCGACCCGGATTGTCGCCATCGCGCCCACGTCGCTCAAGGCCAACATGACGACGATCGGGGCCGCGGATGTCGCCGTCGCCGATGCCTTGACGGGCGGAACCACTGTGATGCAGACCGCCCTCAGCTACGCCGGGACCACCGTCAACTCCATCGCTCTGGTATCTGCGCCGGTGCAACTGTCTACCGGAGTTTCTTCCAACGTTCCGTTTGCGGTGCAGGTCTTCGCGACGGACGGCGTCACGCCAGTGGCCGGAGCGACCGTGCAGTTCGTCGCGACCGG
>JBBRCA010000096.1:0-11225 GCA_038205325.1 Terriglobales bacterium
TCACCTGGCCCTTCACCACCGTCTGCCCGGCAACCACGTTAAAGCCCTGCAAATGCCCGTAGATCGTCTTGATGCCGTTGCCGTGATCCACTTCGATCTCGCGTCCGTAACCGCTGACCATGCTCGCCATCACCACGCGCCCACTCGCCGGCGCGTGGACAGGCGTGCCGTCGGGCGAGCCGATATCGACGCCCTTGTGGAATTCGCCGGTGCCCATGCCCAGCACGGGGTCTTCGCGCTGCCCAAACCCGCTGTTGATCGGGCCAAGAATAGGCCACATGTCGGGCACGTTGGAACCGGTATAGTCCATCGCAGCAAAGTCCGAAAGCGTGCTCCGAATGCCCAGGCTGGTATCGAGCTGCTGGCGCAGCGTCCCGGCCGCGGCCGTGTCCCGCAGCGCGTAGAAGGTGTCCAGCGAGCGGTAGTAGGTCTCGTCCGTGAAGGTGCCACTATCGTCCTTGAGCGGGGCTTTGGGATCGACGACGACCTTCTTCGCCGCCGCGCCGTGGCCGTGCGGAAGCGTCAGCTTGCCGGCCGTCAGCCCATAAATCGCCGAAACTTCGCTCGCCAGCGACCCCAGACTCGCCGCCTGCACGTCCTTTTCGTGATCCTTCTTTTCAAGATGAGCATAGTCGGTGCGCGTCATCGCAAGTTGCTCGCGTATTTTGTTCATGCCCTCGGTCTTGACCAGCATCCGCCCATACGACCCCGCCAGCCCCGCGATTGTGAACATCCCAGTCAAGGCCGCTGCCACAAACACGTACACATAGCGCATCGGAATGGCGACTCGGTCGACGGTGCCCTTCTCGTCCCGCGTCACATAGACGATTGATCGTTTTCTAGAATTCATAGGTGTTCTTATACGGTTCGTTCTACAGGAGTAGCAGCGGGCTTCCGCCCGCAGTAAAAGGCACTGAACATGCTGGGCTTTAGCCCCGGTGGGAATCAGGGCAAGCTTTCCGGCTTCGAGCCAACTTCAAAGCCCCTCTCCGCGCACGGTGGCACAGTCCCCGACAGTGTGGGCCATACTACACCCCGCAAGTCTGCGGAAAACCCGGCAGACTGTCCTCTCTAGTTTAGTGGAGCCGCACCCCTGCGGCAACCGCACGGGATATGCTAAAGACGATGGAATCACGCCAAAAGTCGCAATCGCAGCGGGTCAACGGTCCCACCACAAGCGGCGAACTCGCGTTGATTCAACACATCCGAAATCGAGCCACAGGAATCTCCAGCCGCGGCCTGCGCCTCGGAATAGGCGACGATTGTGCCATTCTCAGCCGCCGTCGAGGCGAGGAAATCGTAGTTACGACCGATTTTTCGTTGGAAGGCCGCCATTTTCGCCGCGACTGGCACTCCGCGCCGTCTATTGGGCACCGCGCGCTGGCCCGTGGCCTGAGCGACATTGCGGCCATGGGCGCGCGCCCACTCGCCGCTTTTCTCTCTCTCGCGCTCCCCCAGTCCGTGGCCTCTGACCGGATCTGGATAGACGGCTTTCTCGACGGCCTACTGGCGCTTGCGAAGCTGCACGCCGTCCCCCTCGCCGGAGGCGACACAGCAGAGGCCCCCGGCGATGCAGTACTCGCAGACATTGTGCTCCTCGGCGCGGCCCCCACAGGGCGCGCGCTGCGCCGCTCAGGAGCCCGCGCGGGCGATCTGCTCTACTGCACTGGAGCGCTCGGAGGAGCGTCCGCCGAACTCGCGGAAGTCACAGCGAATCCGCGGCGTTTTGCCGCTGCAACAGCCCCTGGCGAGCATCCTCACTTGTTTCCACAGCCTCGCCTCGCTGTCGGCCAAGCCCTGCTGCGACGCAGGCTGGCAACAGCCTGCATCGACATGAGCGACGGCCTCTCCACCGACCTCGCACACCTGTGCGCGGCGTCCAGCGTCGCCGCGGAGGTGGATGCAATCGCTTTGCCACTACACCCACTGGCGCAACGTCTCGACCCCGAGGCCCGAATGCAGGCTGCGCTTCACGGTGGCGAAGACTACGAACTGCTCTTCACCGCTCGACCTTCAACCCGAATACCCCGCAATCTTGCTGGCGTCCCGATCACTCCAATCGGGCGCATCGTAAAGTCTCGGTTCGCCACACCACAGGTCTCTCTCGCGGACGCCAAAGGCCTCCGCACCGCACTCGAACCCCGCGGATGGGAGCACTTCCGCACGCCATGAGAACCTTCCCCCAAACCTGGACTGCCGAAGTCCTGACCGCGCCCCCCTTGATTGCCCCGGCCCGTCAGTTCATGTACCCCTTGCGCATCGCGGGCGAGGAGGATGCCCTGCAGCGCGGCGCTCTGCAACTCTTGGTGCGGCCAGCGATTGGCGGCAGTTTTCTCGCCACCTGCGCGCTGGGTTTCCGCGATAAGTCCCTTCCCAGCGGCGTATTTGCGTGCCCCACCGCCGACGACATGCTCGCCCTCGCAGGAGGATACGCGTATCTCGTAAACACTCTCACACCCGCGCAGTGTCACCATCTACCGCTGCGGCCCGTCACGCAGATTGTCGCAGCGTTCGATGAAAACCTGCTGCTCCTGGCGGGTTTTCACACCGTCGTCGCCCTCGGGGCGAAAGGCTTACTTTGGGAGACCGCAAAGCTGAGCTGGGAAGGCGTGAAGCTCGGCGAAATTCGCGTTGGCAAGCTGCACGGCGAGGGTTGGAACATGCAGACCGACCGCGACGTCCCCTTCATCGTCGATCTACTGACCGGAGCGCACGAAGGCGGCGGCGTCACGCGCTGACCCGCGGCTCCGTGACCGCATAGAAGCTCAACGAAGCGTCGCCCTGCCTCAGGATGCGGGTACGCTCAAGCGGTCCATAGCATTCCGCGAGTTCAACTTTCTTATGGTGCTCGACAACTACGATTGCGCCGACGGCAAGAATCGAACCGCTCTCGCGCCCCAGCAGACCGAGCGTCTCGCCGTACTCTTCCTCGGCTTCGTAGGGCGGATCGAGAAAAATAATATCGAGCGCCCGCGCGCCTTTCGCAAGCGAGCGCAGCAAATGCCCCACGCTGCGATCCTCGATAGAATACCCACCGCCAATCTGCAACTTCGCCAAATTCTTGCGAATTGCAGCCAGCGCTGCAGGCGAGCTTTCCGCAAACCATACATGCTCCGCTCCGCGACTGATCGCCTCGATACCGACCGCGCCCGAACCGGCGTAGAGGTCCGCAAACCGCGTTCCGCGAATCCGCGGCGCGAGCACATTAAAGAGCGTTTCCCTGAGCCGGTCGCTGGTGGGCCGCGTCGAACTACCGCGCGGCGCCTCCAGAGGTCGGGACCGATATGTGCCGGCAATGACGCGCATCGTTCTATCGTAACCAAAACCGGTAGTGACCAAGCCAGGTCATAACCAAGCCCGGCGGCCCACACGCCGTACACTGTTGGTCGATAGTATTCGAGGAGTTTCATGCTGCGTTTGTCGTTTCCGCTGGGCAGGATTATGGGCGTCGACTTGCGCCTGCATATGTCGTTCCTCGTCTTGCTCGCAGGCGCAATCGCTTACGGACAGGCCGCGACCGGCAGTGCCATGCGCGGCCTCGGCCTGTGGGCGGCGCTGGGGTTTGCGGTGGTCGTGCGCGAGACGGCCCGGTCGATCGCGGGAGCTTACATCGGACTGCGCCTGCGCGCGCTGTTTCTTTTGCCCGTCGGCGGCGTGATGGTCTTCGCCCCGCAGGACGCGGGCGCGGAACGTTCCATGCGGCCGGTCATGCTGGCCGCGCCCATTGCGAACTTCAGCGTGGGATTGCTGGTCCTCGGCCTGAGCTACGCCTGCGCTCCGGGCGTCAACTTGCTCGCCCAGCCCTGGATTTCTCCGGCCCACGTCCTGCGCAGCTTCGTGTGGATGCAGTTCGTCCTCGGCATCGTGAACCTGTTGCCCGCCGCAACGCTGCCGACCCGGCAAGTGCTGCGCGACGCCGCGAAAAATACCGGAGCGAAAACCGCCGCCTCGAAAGCCGTATCGACCGCGCGCGCCGCCGGACCTGCTTTCGGCCTGATGACCGGTCTGGCCATTGCGATGCTGCTGGCCGGAATCGTCACGCAGAACCTGTGGCTCATCATGCTGGGAGGCTTTGCGCTGCTGACCTCCCAGTTGACCTCACAGTTGCAATCGTCAACTGTTGCCAACGGAGCTGGCGCCGAGAGCGTCCGCGTCGAGGACATCATGCTGACGGAATTTACGATGCTCTCGAGTTCGGACACGCTGCGCGGCGCGCTCAATCAAACTCTGCACAGCGTGCAGGACGTGTTTCCCGTCGTGCGTGGCGACCGCCTGGTCGGTGCGGTGACGCGTCAGGCGATTGCGGAGCATTTGCAGCTCGAAGGCGACAGTTACGTGCAGGGCTTGATGACCAAGTCCCTTCAAATCGCCGAGCCACGCGAACCGTTGATGGAAGCGCTACAGCGGGCCAGCGCGCAGGGAGCGTCGGAGTTTGTCCCGGTCGCCGAAAATGGACGGCTATTGGGGATACTGGTTCCGCAGCACTGGTCGCGCGCCGTCCAGCAGGTCCGCCAGACGCGACCGCCCGTCGAGGCCAGGACGCGTCAGTGAGCGACGCTTCTGAAACGTCGCCCGCCAAGCCGCTCGCGCCCGGCCTCTACCTGGTCGCCACCCCGATTGGCAATCTCGAAGACCTCACTCTGCGCGCACTCCGTGTGCTCCGCTCGGTGGACCGCATTGCCTGCGAAGACACTCGCCAAACCGCGAAGCTGCTTGCGCACTTCGGCATTCGCACGCCCACCGTGAGTTATCACATGCACAACGAAAACTCGCGCGCGAGCGAGCTGGTCGAAGCGCTCAAGGCCGGCGGACGCATCGCCATTGTGAGCGACGCAGGCACGCCCGGCATCGCCGACCCGGGCGCAGCCATCGCCGCCGAAGCCATCGCCGCCGACATTCCCGTCTTCCCCATCCCCGGCGCCAACGCCGCCCTCAGCGCGCTCGTTGCCAGCGGCTTGAAGGCGGAGCGATTTACGTTCCACGGATTTCTGCCCTCAAAAGAAGGCCAGCGGCGATCGGTCCTCGAAAAATTGCGGCTTGAAGCGTTGCGCGCGGCTGCCCTCGAAGACCTCGCGACACATATTTTTTATGAAACTCCGCACCGCATTCTTGGCGCACTCGAAGACGTGGTCGCGACGTTTGGCCCGCAGCAACGGCTAGTGCTGGCGCGCGAGTTGACCAAGCTGCACGAAGAGTTTGTGCGCGGAACAGCGGGAGCTGTCCTCGCAGAGTTGCAAGGACGACCTTCGCTGCGCGGAGAAATGGTGCTGTTGCTGGAACTGTCTCCACATTCTGTCGTGACGTCCGGTACGCCGCAGTCAACCCTCGCTGAAGAAGTCGCCGCGCTGGTTCTGGCCGAAGGATTGACTGAGATGGATGCGCTGAAACGCGTGGCCAAGACGCGAGGAATCGGCAAGAGCGAAGCCTACCGCGAGTGGCAGCGGTCTCAGGTCAAACGCCACTAGACCGCTTTTGCATTTCTTCTGTCATTCCGTAGCGCAGCGCAGGAATCTGCAGTTGCATTTGCTTTTGCTTTTGCTTTTGCTTTTGCAGTTGCTGTTGCTGTTGTTTGTTTCTCGCCGTCATCCTGAGCCGGAGGCGAAGGACCCCCGTATTTTTCCGTTGCCCTTGCTCTTCTTTCTGTCTTCCGCAGCGCAGCGAAGGAATCTGCAGTTACGCGCGCAGGCTACTCCCGACCCTCAACCCGGTCATAAACATACCGGTCGCTGGTCGTCCCCAGCGACTCGTTGTACAAACTCAACGACCCGACGGCCTCTTTCAACTCTTCGCTAAACGCATGAATGGCGCGAAGAATATCCGCGGTGGCCGGAATCTCCAATCTCGATGTCTTCAAAAATTTTTGATATCCACGGTCCGTCAGGCGCGCGATTTCGCCGCCCAGCAGCCATCCCGGCTTCGCCAGCAATCGCAGGGTCGCCTCCGCGTTCGGGCTCGGTGCGATCTCCGCCGCGCAGCCGTACTTGGTCACCCGCACCGCACCCGCGGCGCGATTTGCACCCTCCTGCGCCGGAGCGACATCAAACTTCTCGTTGCCGAGCGCCGACAACACTTCGTCGAAACTGCGCGGCCTGGGTCTCTTTGCCATGATTCAACTGTCGCACATCCGCTGTGCCGCTTCAACGAACGACGAAAGCATTGGAGTCCAAAATCTTGGTAAGCACCGCAATCTCGGCCAAACCGCTCGGCACCACGCTGCTCGAACGCATCGGCAACACGCCGCTGGTGCAACTCGACCGGCTGACGGCCCACCTTCCCAGCGTGCGAATTTTCGGCAAAGCAGAATGGATGAACCCCGGCGGCAGCGTCAAAGACCGCGCCGCATCCTCCATCGTCGCCGCCGCGCAGCGCGACGGGCAGCTCGGCTCTGGCCGCATCCTGCTCGACGCCACTTCCGGTAACACTGGCATCGCCTACGCCATGCTGGGCGCGGCGCAGGGTTTCCGCGTGATGCTTTGCATGCCGTCCAATGTGTCGGTCGAGCGCAAGCGCATTCTCGACGCCTACGGCGCGGAGGTCCTCTGGACCGACCCCGCCGACGGCTCTGACGGCGCCATCCGCAAAGCCCGCGAACTCGCCGACGCGCATCCTGAAAAATACTTCTACGCCGACCAGTATGGCAACGACAACAACTGGCTCGCCCACTATCGCGGCACCGCCAATGAAATCTGGCAGCAGACCGAAGGCACAGTCACGCACTTCATCGCGGCGCTGGGGACCTCCGGCACATTCATGGGCACCACTCGCCGCCTGCGCGAGTTGAACCCCAAAATCAAATGCATTTCAATGCAGCCCAACTCGCCCTTCAACGGTCTCGAAGGTTTAAAACATATGGCGACCGCGATCGTTCCGCGCATCTACGATCCCGCGCTCGCCGACCGCAACATCGACATGGCCACCGAGCGCGCGTATGCGATGTCCAAGTGGCTGGGGCGCAACCAGGGCCTGCTGATCGGCGTCTCTGCCGCGGCCGCAGTCGCCGCCGCGCTCGAAGTCGCCGAAGATGAAGCGGCCGCGGGTCGAGAAGCCGTCATCGTGACCATCCTGTGCGACGCCGCCGACAAATACCTGAGTGAGCGCTACTGGGTCGAGCCCGCCGCAGGCGACCTCGCCCTCGAAGCCAAACTCGGAAAGCGGCATTCATGAGCCTCACTGCGGCGTTGCAATTGTTTTTCTTTCTGTCATTCCCGTAGGGAATCTGCAGTTGCTTTTGGTGTTGTTGTCGCTCTTCTTTCTGTCATCCGTAGGGATCTGCAGTTGCAGTTGCATTTGCTGTTGCTGTTGCTATTGCTTGTTTTTCGCCGTCATCCTGAGCGCAGCGAAGGACCCCCCGTATTTCGTTGTGCGCACATCTTGCTCTCGGTACACAATATGATTTCGCTCCATCCAAGAATCCCATGCTAAAAGTCTCTCGCCACCTCTACGACCAACTCCGCACCCACGGCGAAGAAACCTATCCCCACGAATGTTGCGGCATCCTCCTCGGCCACGCCTCCGACGACACCACCCACGTCGCCCAATTAATTCGCGCCGGAAACACACGCACCGACTCCGCCCACAACCGCTACAACATTGCCCCCCTCGAACTCATCCAGGCCCAACGCGAAGCCCGCAAAGCCGGCTTCGACATTGTCGGCTTCTACCACTCCCACCCCGACCATCCCGCAAAGTGGTCGCCAACCGACTTGGCCGAAGCCCACTGGCTCGGTTGCGCCTACGTCATCACCGCCGTCGAAAAGGGCAAAGCCCAAATCACAAACTCCTTCCTCCTTACTGGCACCACCGAAGAGGACAAAGCGTTCGCCCACCAGCCCATCGAAATAGCGTGACTTTACTTCGCGAAACTTCGCGCTTTACTTTCCGCCCTTTGCGTCAAGTTTTGTATCCGCGCGGCCGGTCCCGCATCAAACTCAATGAAACGATGAATATCCACATCCCCACACCGCTGCGAGCCTTTACCGGAAAACACCAAACAGTCTCGGTAGCAGGCGCGACAGTTACCGAAGGCCTCGAGCAACTCGTCCAGCAGTACCCAGCCCTCCGTGCGAACCTCTTCACGGACGAGGGCACCCTGCGCTCGTTCGTCAACGTCTATCTCAACGACGAAGACGTTCGCTACCTCCCCGCCAAAGCAGACACCCCCGTCTCCGACACCGACGAACTCACCATCATCCCCTCCATCGCCGGTGGTTGTTGTCGCTAACGGAACTCGCGACAAACGGTAGCGGGCGCATGTATCCGAACCATTCAGGCAACGAATCAAGAGTCGCTGAGGAACAATGCCGAGGGTTTACGGAGGCGACTCCAAAATCGCACTCCGCTTGACAACGCTGATATTCTGAAGGCATGAAATCTCGACAAACTCGCGTCTTGGCTTGGACAAATAGCCAGATAACCCACTTGTTATGAAGACTTTACATGATGTTGAGAAGCTAACATCCCTGTTTTGAAGACTTTACCCAAAACAACAAAGTGTATGTACAACCCTAAGTCCAACGTTCTCCGGACTTTCCGCAAATGGGACGGGGTGGGGGGTTGGCTCTGGAAACGCTAAGGACACAAATGAACGCGACTGAAACCAAACTCACGAACGAAGAAATCGCCCGCTATTCCCGCCACCTCATCCTCCCCGAAGTTGGTATGGAAGGTCAGCAAAAACTCAAGGCCGCAAAAGTCCTCTGCGTCGGCACCGGCGGCCTCGGAGCGCCGCTGGCGATGTATCTCGCGGCCGCGGGTGTGGGGAGCATCGGCTTGGTAGACTTCGATATCGTCGAAGAATCCAACCTGCAGCGCCAGATCATCCACTCGCAGGCCACCGTCGGAATGCTCAAAGTGGACTCCGCCGAACGGATGCTGAACGGCCTCAACAAGAACGTCCACATCGTCAAGCACAACACCATGCTCACCAGCGCCAACGCGCTCGACATCTTCAAGGACTACGACGTCATCGCCGACGGAACCGACAACTTCCAGACCCGCTACCTCGTCAACGACGCGTGCGTGCTGACCGGCAAGCCCAACGCCTACGGCAGCATCTTCCGCTTCGAGGGCCAGGCGTCGGTCTTCGCGACCGAAGCAGGCCCATGTTATCGCTGCCTCTATCCGGAGCCGCCGCCGCCGGGCCTCGTCCCTTCCTGCGCGGAAGGCGGTGTGCTCGGCATTCTCCCCGGCCTGGTCGGCGTCATTCAGGCCACCGAAGTCATCAAGCTGGTTCTCGGCATCGGCGAAACCCTGGCCGGCCGGCTGCTGATCATCGACGCGCTCGCCATGAGCTTCCGCACCCTCAAGCTGCGCAAGAACCCCGCCTGCCCCATGTGCGGCACGCACGAAATCAAGCAGTTGATCGACTACGACCAGTTCTGCGGCGTCGAAAAACCGGCTGCTGGTGGGCCGCTCGAAGTCTCATCGCACGGTAATGTGGACGCGGGTGCAGATATGATCGAAGGCATTCCGCAAGTCTCTGTAGAACAGCTCAAAGCCCGCATGGACAAAGGCGACAAGCCATACATCCTTGACGTACGCGAACCGCACGAATACGACATCGTTAACATTGCCGGACAGTTAATTCCGCTCGGTAGTTTGCCCGACCGCGTCGCGGAAATTCCCGTCGCAAGAGACGCAGAAATCTTTGTGCACTGCCGCAGCGGCGCGCGCTCCCAGAAAGCTTCATTGGCACTCAAGGCTGCGGGCTTCACGAATGTCTCGAACCTTGCCGGAGGCATTCTCGCCTGGGCCGACAGGATCGACACGTCGCTGCCGAAGTATTGAACCAACGAGCGGAGAACATCCTATTTAAAACGGGGGCTTGTTCTACAGGTGTAGCAGTGGGCTAAAGTCTGCGCTAAATAACACGAAAGTGAGATCGGCTTTAGCTCCGGCGGTTGGACGTAGGTTAGCGCGGAAATTCCCTCAATCGGTTTCCGAATCGTCCACGACGAGAATCTGCATGCACAGCGGCGGCGCGACCATGAACTTCATCGCCGTCATCTCCGCGACCGCTTTCTCGATGGTCGAGGTGAGGCACGGCTCCGTGGTGACGACAAATGGGAGGCTCTCTGTGCCATGCCCGCGGCGTTGCAGAATGGAATCGATGTTCGCTCCAACCTTCGCGAGCGCGCCAGCTATCGCCGCGACAATACCCGGTTCATCGGCGACGATGAAGCGCAGATAATGCGGTGCGAATCCATCGCCTGAAACGGCGAACTTGCGCGCAGGAAGGCGCGCCGGCGAACTGTTGTGCGCGACCGCGAGCACATCGCTCAGCACCGCGACAGCGGTCGGACCGCCACCAGCTCCGTGGCCGCTGAAGACAACGTCGCCGGCGAATTCCCCACTCGTCACGACCATATTCTGTGTGCCGTGCGACCATGCGATTGGCGAAGTCTTCGGCACCAGCATCGGACCCACGCGCGCGCTGACTTTGTCATCCGCAAACTGCATGCGACTCACTTGCCGAATCGTGCAGCCAAGCTCCTTCGCGTAAGCGAAATCAATCGCCGAAACCTGTGAGATACTCTGCGCGGGCACGCTGTCGGGATCAATCTCAGCACGTAACGCAAGGCGCGACAGAATGCAAAGCTTGGCCCGCGCGTCGAAGCCGTCGACGTCGGCCGAAGAATCCGCTTCCGCATAGCCTAACCTCTGCGCGTCGGCGAGCGCATTGGCGTATTCCGCACCCGCCTCCATGCGGCTTAGGATGTAGTTGCAAGTCCCATTGACGATACCGCTGACGCGGCAGATGCGGTCGCCACTCAGGCCCTGTTCGACGCCGGGAATCACAGGCACTCCGCCCGCGACCGCCGCACCATAGAGCAGATGCACGCGGTTTTCAGCCGCCAGCGCGAACAACGCGGCCCCCCTGTACGCGATCAGCTGTTTGTTGGCCGTGACCACCGACTTGCCGGCCTTCAACGCCGTACACAACCAGCCTTGAACCGGATCTAGGCCACCCATCAACTCGACGAGAACATCGACATTCTCGGCTCCGAGCACGTCCTCGACGCGGTCGGTCCAGACCGCATCGTGCGGAACAAATCTCGCGCGTTCATGCTTGCGCTTGCGCTCGACGCCCCGATTGAAAACGCGCGTCAGGCGGATGTCCCGCGCTCCAGACGCAGCCAGCACTTCGGCAAACGAACTTCCTACGGTCCCGAAGCCGAGCAGACCCACACGCAACACTTTCTCGCCAGCCAACTCCTTCGAAGGTC
>JBBRCA010000097.1:0-11090 GCA_038205325.1 Terriglobales bacterium
GAGGAATTGCCTTCGGTGTTTTGTATGGACTGTTCCTTCGGGCCTATGCCTTCGTCCTTGATCGCCCCAATCGGCCTCACTGGCAATGGTTGATTGATATCGATTCCGTCATGACGGTGGCATTTGTCTTCGGCGGGCCGCTGGTCATCGGCATCCTTACGACACGGCGCGCAGAAGGCTCCGATCCCGGCACAGTCTGGCGATGGATTTTGACGCCATGGATATCGGTCATCCTGATGATGGGAGTTACCGCTCTATTTGCATGGGAAGGTGCGATCTGCATTGCCATGGCACTGCCTATAGCCCTAGTTTTCGGAAGTATCGGCGGCATCATCGGCGGACTCGGAAGTCGCAATCGTCGGCTGTCACACGCAACAACATTCTGCATCGCTGCGCTTCCTTTTATTCTTGGCCCTGCGGAAGGCAGACTCACAACGGCACCGCAAACTCGCACAGTTTCCAACGAAATTAACATCCACGCATCATCCCAGACAGTCTGGCAGAACATCGAACGCGTACCCGCAATTTCCATCGCCGAACTTAGCCCCAACTGGGCGCAACGAATCGGCTTTCCCCGCCCCGTCGAAGCGACGCTCTCCTACGAGGGTGTCGGCGGCGTCCGCCATGCGACCTTCGAGCGCGGCCTCACATTTATCGAAACTGTCACCGCTTGGGACCCAGAGCATCGCCTCGCGTTCAGCATCAAAGCCGACACCGCTCACATTCCGCCCACCACTCTCGACGAACATGTCACTATCGGCGGCCGCTACTTCGATGTGCTTGACGGAGAGTACCGCATCGAATCCCTTGCCAACGGCGACATCCTTCTCCATCTCACCAGTCACCAACGCCTCTCCACTGATTTCAACACCTACGCAGGATTCTGGTCAGATGCTGTGATGCAAACTCTGCAAACCAGCATTCTCGAAGTCATTCAACATCGCTGCGAATCTTCTCAACAACCAACAGCAAAAGCAGATTCCCTTCGGGAATGACAAAAAGAAAACAAAAGCAACAGCCATCCAGATTCGCAGAGGCGGATGTATGGATATTGAAAGTTCCGAGTGCCATCAAGCACGCAGCGAGCTAGCGGAGGTAGGCGTCGGCTCCCGACTCCCAATCTTCGCGGACGGGCACGAAGACATCGAGGTTGAGGGTGTCCTCAAGCGCTTCGGCGCGGTGCGGCAGGTGGCCGGGGATGACGACGAACTCGCCGGGGAAGAGCGTGATTTGGTGATTCGTGCCATCGGGTTCGAAGGTGAAGCGCATCGATCCCGTGATGACAGCGGAGTACTGCTCGTTGGTGTGGACGTGGAGGGGCACGATGCACCCCTTCTTTAGGTGGATGTGGGCGATGGTGCCCTGTGTGCCGGAGACGAACTGGCGTGCGAGGAGCGGGTTGAGTTGCTCGGTGGGGACGTCGGACCAGCGGTAGTGTTTGGCGGCGGCAGTCATATTTGCAAGGGTACAACCTATGCGGCAATAGGAGGGTAAAAGCAGGTTCCCTACAGGAATGACATAAAGAAACGCCAGCGCAAAAACAACCGCACGGGCAGCAATGGCGTCTCAACTCCCGACCCCGCTTGGAAATGTAGATGATGAAAGAAATTTCCACCGGCGACGAAAACGTACACTGCCATTATGACTAGCCCCAACGAAACGAGTAGCAGCGGAAGACCTACCGCCATGCCTGAGCACAATGACCGCTATATTTTCGGTACGCTGGACAGTTTTGGAAAGAACCGCGCCAAGCTGGATGAAGTGAGCTGGGGCGATGAGCAGCCGGAGGGCGTTGTGCTGGCTTCGCTGGACGCGGCCGTCAATTGGGTGCGGAAAAATTCGATCTGGCCGATGACGTTTGGACTGGCGTGCTGCGCGATCGAGATGATGTCGATGGGCGGATCGAGATATGATATCGCGCGTTTCGGCGCGGAAGTTTTTCGACCTTCGCCGCGGCAGAGCGACCTGATGATTGTCGCTGGGCGTGTCTCGCAGAAAATGGCCCCGGTGATACGGCGGCTGTACGAACAGATGCCGGAGCCGAAATGGGTAATTTCAATGGGCGCCTGCGCCACTTCGGGCGGCGTATTCAACAATTACGCGCTGTTGCAAGGGGTGAACCAGGTGATTCCGGTGGACGTGTATGTGCCGGGATGCCCGCCGCGCCCGGAGCAGTTATTGTACGCGATCACGTTGCTGCAGGAAAAGATTCAACACGAGAAGAACAGTCTCAAGACGACAATGAATCTAGCTTGATTCAGATTTGGCAGAGGTTTTCGGCAGGGTTTACGGTGCCGCTTGCGGGTAACTTCGGTGGTTCGCAAGAGCACGAAGCTTGTACCGGACGGGTTTGGCCGGTATATTGTTAACTGGACAGAGAAAATTTGCATTTTGTACTGGACAGTGTGCGCAAGTGCGGTACACTTTGGTGGAATTCATAATTAGAGCGGGCCGCCGGCAGCCGGAGCCCGTAAAGATATAGAAAAGTATTTATTTTGTGGAGGATGTCGAATGTCTTATAGCCCGTTTCGCAATATCGGACGGTTACTGTTGGCCGCATGTGCGGTCAGCTTTGGAGTCACCAGCCTGAGTGCGCAGAGCACGAACGCTCCCGGTGATGTCAACCCGTCGCGCGTCGACGTGTTCATGGGTTACTCCTATTTCGGGGCTCATGGGCAGGTAAAGCCGGGGAACATTCGCTACTCGTCGATTGACGAGGGTGCGATGCTCAGCGGAGCATACTACTTCAATAAGTATGTCGGTGCCGAGATCATTGGGGCTGCTCATCCGGATGGGCAGAACGACGGTCTGTATTCGGGTACGCTCGGACCTATATTCCGCGTTCCGTTGCAGAACTTTACGTTGTTCGCGCACGCTGGAGCCGGCGGAGCCCGTCTGGGTGGGCCGAACAGCGAAGTGCCGGCGACGTTCGAGCACGAGCCCTATCGTTGGGGGCCAACGCTCATGGTAGGCGGCGGCATGGATTACGACCTGCCGTTCTACAATCATCGCTTCGGTCTTCGCCTGTTTCAGGCAGACTATCGCTACATTCACGAGTCCTACGGACCGTTCGCCGGCATTCCTACGCCTGGCGTTCTGGGTGGACGCGCGAACCTTAGCGGCGTCGAGCTGAGCACTGGCATCCTGGTGCATTTCGGCCACATCATTCCCCCGCCGCCAGTTGCCTACGCCTGCGTTGTCACCACGCCGACGGGCGACATCTATCCCGGCGATCAAGTGACGATCACCGGCACCGCGACTATGCTGAACCCGAAGAAGGACGCCACCTATTCCTGGACATCGGATAGCGGTGTGGCAGCGGGCACGTCGAATGTCGTAACGATCGACACAAAGACGCTTTCAGCTGGCACGTACACCGCCAAGGGCCATGTCTCGCAGGGTTCCAAGCCCGGCCAGATGGCGGATTGCTCGGTGCAGTTCGTGGTCAAGGCATTCCAGCCTCCGACCATCGGTTGCTCGGCGAACCCCGCGACGATCAACGTGGGTGATTCCTCAACGATCACGGCCAGCGGCGTCAGCCCGCAGAACCGTCCTCTGACCTACAGCTACAGTGCGTCGGCAGGATCGATCGAGGGCAACACCTCGACCGCGACCCTGACCACCACCGGCGTTGCTCCTGGCACGATTACCGTCACCTGCAATGTGGTTGACGATAAGGGCCAGACCGCCTCGCAGCAAACCACTGTCACGGTCAATGCGATCGCGATCGCACAGCCTGTCGTGATCACCACGACCAGCCTGTGCACGATCAACTTCGACCGCGACACAAAGCGTCCCGCTCGCGTGGACAATGAAGCCAAGGCCTGCCTTGACGACATCGCCCTGAACGCGCAGCGTGACCCAGCCGCCAAACTCGCCATCACCGGAAATGCGGCGAGCAGCGACAAGCATGGTCCGAAGCTGGCCGCCGAACGCGCTGTGAACACGAAGGCGTATCTCGTGACCGAGAAGGGCATCGACGCCTCTCGCATCACGGTGTACACCGGAACGAGCGACGGTAACACCGCTGCGACAACGTTGGTCCCGACGGGCGCGACGCTGAGCACGGACGGCTTGACGACTGTAGATGAGTTGGCAGTGAAGGTGGTTTCGCGCAATGCTCCTGTAAGGGCGCATCATCGTCACCATCATCATGCAGCGACCGCGCCAGCACCGGCGCAGTAGCTCCTGCTGCACATAACCGCAACGGCTGGCTGGGTCAATCCCAGTCAGCCGTTGTCGCGTCAGGGCGCTTCGACTCATACATGACAATCTAGAATATGCGTAAGGGACGTGGATTTTGAAACTGCAGAAAACGATTCGAAACGGGCTGGCTTGGGCGGGAGTTTTGTTTGGCGCGGCGATGCCGCTGGTGGCGGCAAAGTGGTTGCCGCTCGGGCCTTACGGTGGCGATGCGCGGTCCATCGTGGCGGACCCGCACGACTCGCAGCACCTTTTTATGGGCACATTAACCGGTTGGATTTACGAATCGGCGGATGGCGGAGGGACTTGGAAACGGCTGTCTCAGGTAGGAAAACGCGACGATCTTGTGCTGGATCACATCCTCGTTGATCCGTTGGATTCGAAGCACATGACAATAGGTGCGTGGGTCATTGACCGCCCGGACGGAGGCCTGTTCGAAAGCCACGATGGAGGCGCGAGCTGGGATGTCCAGGCGGAGATGCGCGGCCAGTCCGTGCGAGCACTCGCGAGCGCCCCATCCGATCCGAAGATCATGGTTGCCGGAACGTTGAAGGGCGTGTATCGCACCCAGGATGCGGGCGTCCATTGGCAACTGATCAGTCCAGAGGGGAGCATTGAAATCCACGAGGTGGAGTCGATCGCCATCGATCCCGTGGACCCGAAAATCATTTATGCAGGGACGTGGCATTTGCCGTGGAAGACCGTGGATGGTGGCGTGACCTGGACAAATATCAAGCAGGGCATCATCGACGATTCCGATGTGTTCTCCATCATCGTCGACCCCCATGCGCCGCAGACAGTTTATGCGAGCGCGTGTTCGGGGATTTATAAGAGCACAGATGCTGGCGCAAAGTTCGCAAAAGTGCAGGGCATACCGGCGACGGCTCGGCGCACGCGCAAGCTGGCGCAAGACCCGCTGCATCCGGAGACGGTGTTCGCAGGGACGACCCAGGGTCTTTACCGGACGGTGACCAGCGGAACTAACTGGTCGCGTTTGACGGGGCCGGAAGTGATCATCAATGACGTTTATATCGATCCCAAGAATTCGAACCATGTGTTGCTGGCGACCGACCGCGGCGGAGTGTTGGCGAGCCAAGATGGCGGCGTCAGTTTTCAGTCGTCCAATACAGGATTTTCGGCGCGTCAGGTGACCTCGTTCGCGTCCGACCCGCAAAAGGCGGGAACGATCTATGTGGGCGTGGTGAACGACAAGGACTCGGGTGGCGTGTTCATGAGCGCCGATGGCGGAATGGTCTGGAAGCAGGAAAGTAACGCGCTGAACGGTCGCGATGTGTTCAGCCTCGCGACCGCCAACGATGGAACGCTGCTGGCTGGGACGGAGCACGGAATCTTCCGACTGGATGCGGGTGCATGGGCGCAATCGGGAACGCTTTCAGTGCCGTTGCCGACGAAGGATAGCGCACCTACGGTCGCTGGTAAGGCAGCGCCTGCGGTCCGGCAAAACAAAGCCAAGGCGCAGAAAATAGGTCCAGCAAGGAAAGTCGCAGTGAAGGCGAAGGCCCCACCTCCTCCCCCTGCGACTTTAGATGCGACTGTATATGCGCTCGCGACGGTTGAAGGTGCGATCTATGCGGGGACTTCGCGCGGATTGTTGAAGGGCAATGAGGACGGACGGATGTGGACGGCTGTGATGGGCGCGCCGATTCCGGAACCTCGGCTGGTCGCCGGCCAGAAGAGCATCGTCATGGTCGCGGACCTGCGGCACATTGCGGTGTCTGCGGACAAAGCGGTGAGTTGGAACGCGGTCGCGTTGCCGGAAACGCTGACGCAAGTCGCAACGATTGCGGTGGACGAAATGGGAAGCCTTTGGGTCGGAGGGCGTGAGGGCTTGTTCTATTCCACCGACAATGGAATGAGCTGGAAGACCCAGCGAAACCTGTATACGACGCAGGTGACGGGGATCTACTTCGATGCGGCCGGGCATCGCATCCTGGTGAGCTCGAACGGCAACACGTTGACCTTCGCGGCGCACCTTCCGGACTACAAGGTAAGCTTTTGGGATTCGGGATGGGAGCTGCGGTTCGTGCGGCCGGTTGGAGACCACCTGGTGGGGGCGACTTTATACGACGGGATTGTTGTGCAGCCGGTGATGGCGGAACCTAAGGTGGCTGACTCAAAATAGGCGACCCAGGCTTTTGCGCAAGATAGTTCATCAAACTCAGGAACGCTCCGACTAGCCCTTCGACGTTCCATCTGGGGCTAAAGAGTTCTATCGTTTTGTGGTCACCGCGCGCGGGTCTAGAATAAAGGTGTATGAGTTCTGGGATGAATACGGGCCGGGCGCGGCATGGGTTTCAGACGGACGATGCGGCGCTGACGCCGATTGCTGCGAAAGTCGAGCGAGGCGAGCGGTTGAGCTTCGAAGATGGCGTTGCGCTATATCGTAGTGGCGACATTCTGGCCGTGGGGTGGATGGCGAACCTGGTGCGCGAGCGGATGCATGGGGACATTGCCTACTTCAATGTGAACCGGCACATCAACCCGACCAATGTGTGCGTGGCCTCGTGCCGGTTGTGCGCGTTTGGGAGAAAGAAGGGGACGGCCGACACGTATACCATGGCGCTCGAAGAGGCCTGGGAGACGGCGGGGCAGGGGCTGACTGAGGCGGTGACGGAGTTTCATATTGTGGGTGGCCTGCATCCCGATTTGCCAGTCGAATACTTCATGGACCTGGTCCGTGGGTTGAAGGTGCGCTATCCGCAGGTACATATCAAAGCGTTCACCATGGTCGAGGTGGCGTATCTCGCCAAGCGAGGCAAAATATCGATCGCGGAGATGCTGGACAAGATGAAGGCGGCGGGCGTGGACTCGTGTCCCGGCGGCGGCGCGGAGATTTTTGCCGATCGCGTAAGGCATATTATTTGCGACCATAAAATCGACGGCAGCGAGTGGCTGGAGACCGCGAGGCTGACGCACAAAGCCGGATTGCGGTCGAATGCGACCATGCTGTACGGGCATATCGAAAATGACGAGGACCGCGTCGATCATTTGATTAAGCTAAGAGAAGTGCAGGATGAGACGGGCGGGTTTCAAACGTTTATTCCATTAAGTTTTCATCCGGAGAACACGGCGCTTGCGCACCTGCCAAAATCCACCGGCATGACCGACATGCGGCAGATCGCGGTGGGGCGATTGCTGTTGGACAATTTTGCGCATATCAAGAGCTATTGGCAGATGGTGACGCCCAAGATGGCGCAGATTTCGCTACGCTTCGGGGCCGACGATATCGACGGCACGGTGATTGAAGAAAAGATTTATCACGATGCCGGAGCGACGACTCCGCAGGGGATGCGGCGTCAGGATTTAGTGCGGCTGATTACCGAGGCGGGAAGAGTCCCGTTCGAGCGCGACACATTGTATCGGGCCGTGACGCGCAGCGAGGACAGCTTTACGGTGGCGGTGTAGGCTTCACGATGACGGCAAGAGCAGGTTCCCATTCGACTTCGCTCACGGGAATGACAGAAAAAAATAAGTGCGACGGGTGGGGAAGTGATGGAGTTTCGAGGGTATAGGGCTAAGGATTTCGAGGCGATGTTTCGGCTGGATGAGGCGTGTTTCGCTCCGGAGTTTAGGTTTTCGCGCGCTATGATGCGGGGGGTCGCGGAAACCGGAAAAGCTCGCGTTGTGATTGCGAATGAGGATGGGCTGGCTGGGTTTTGCGTGGTGCACGTACAGGCTGTAGAGGGGGGGTATGTGGGGTACGTGGTGACGCTCGATGTTGCTGCGGAATGGCGGCGACGGGGTCTGGCGCAGGAGTTGATGCAGAGGGTTGAGGATGAGGCGCGCGGATCGGGGTGTGGGGCCATGGCGTTGCATGTCTTTGTGGGGAATGCGGACGCGATTCGATTTTATGAGCGTTTTGGGTTTGTGCAGTCGAAAAGGACTGAGGGGTTTTATGGGGAGGCGCGGGACGCGTGGGTTTATCGGAAGGCGTTGGGGAATGTGGATTTGAGGGGTGGAGAGTGGGATTCGATTCGTGGTGAAAACGCGCTTGAGTTGCCAGTTTGAGGACGGCAGGCTCCCTGCGGAAATGACAGAAGAAAAGCAAGTGCAAGAACGACTGCAACGGAGAACGCGGAGAGCACAGAGGAAGCGAAGAGGTCGTAAGAGTGGTCTTGGTGGTGGCACCCAGTTTGTGCAACTGCGAGAAAGAAGCAGATTCCTTCGCCGCGCTATGGAATGACCACCAAAACCTACTGCAGAAGGGCAACCAGAAACGGGGCGGAACGGGCCGACAAGGAAGGTGCAGCGTGTTGGGCTTCGAAGCTGCGGGGGAAGCGGAGGACGGCGGCCCACTCGCCGTTGCGCGAGGCTTGCCAGACGACCTCGCCGTGGAGCAGGGCGGCGGCTTCGGCGGGGAGCAAGTCGCGGTGGAAGTCAAAGTAGCGGGCGTCGCTGTTTTGCGTGTGCTGCGACAAATTGGCGTGACCTGCGGGGGGTTCGTATTTAGTTGAGAAGAGGAGTGCGGTGTCAAAGTCGCCGGGAGCTTGCGCGGCTTTTTGGAGTTGGTCCCGGGCGAAGTTTTGCAGCGTGACGACTTTGATGGGGATGGGAGTGTAGCCGAGGTCGGGGCGCGAGAGTTCGGCGTTCGCGGGCCAAGCGGTGAGGACGGTGGCTTGCGGAAAACGTTGCGCGATGAGTGCGACCGCTTGCTGGTGGAGCACGATCATGTCGCGGTAGGTGAGGTTGTCTTCTGGGGCGAAGGCGTAGGGCGGATTGATGTGCAGCGCCGCAACGAAGGACGCGGCAGTAAGCGCGGCGAGGTACGGCCAGTGCGGCGTGCGCTCGCGCCAGATAGCAACGAAGAGCAGCAACAGAAGCGGATACATGGGGAGCAGGTAGCGTGTAAGTAGCGCTCCGCCGAGGATGGAGAAGGCGACCCAGTTGGCGATGAGGAGGAGAAGGATTGGCAAGAGGACGGTGCGTGGAATGCTGGGTGCGATGCGGCGCGGGAGCAGAAAGCAGGCGGCGCTGAGAAGCGTTGCGGCCCACATATTCATGTGCGTGAGCAGATGCAGAGCGCGGTGGTAGAGGGCGAGCGTAATGCGGTGGACGTCGAGATTTGCGGTGGCGTTATAGCGCAGGAACTCTGGGTTGCCAAAGACGAAGCCCGTGCGGTGGTAATGGAAGCCGTACCACGCGAGTAGCGGAAGCACGCAGACGCTCAGGGCTGCCAGCCAGAGAAGATGAGTGCGCCGGTGATCGGGTTCGCGAAGGGTCAGGTAGAGGCGGTGGAGGGCTAGGGCGCAAGGGGTGACGATGGCGGTTTCTTTGCAAAGGACGGAGAGGGAGAAGAGGAGGGCGATGGTTATGGCGGCTTGAAGGGGAAAATGCTGCGATCTTTCCACGGCCCCTTCGCTTCTCTTAGGCCTCGGTGGAGAGGACAAGGCGTTCGTGGAAGGTAGATACAGCATGAGTGCCCAGAGGGTGAAAGCGGCAGCGAAAATGTCGGCATGGGCGAGGGTGGATTGTACGTAGACGATGGGGTAGAGGGCTGTGAGGAGAGTGACGGCGACAGCAGCGGGCGTGCCGATGAAGGTGCGCGCGAGGCGGTAGACGCCTAGCAGCGCGGCGGCGGCGATTAGGCAGATGAAGGTGCGGGTGGCGAGAATGGAGAAACCGGTGAGATGCCACTCCACAGCGAGGAGAATCGACGGCAGCGGCGGATGAGCGTTGGTGATCGTCGATTGCGGGATGAGCGTGCCGGTGCGGAAGAAATCAAGCGCGGCCGGGATGTAGTAGCCGCCTTCGTCCCAGAAGTAGGGCAGGCGAAGCAGGGTGTAGTGGCCGAGGAAACCGCCAGCGAAGATGAGGGGAAAAAGCGCGAGCAGGTGGGCTGCACGCTGGGAAGGTTTGACGGGTCGCACTGTCGTCGCCGTCATTTAATGCAGGTTCCCTTCGGGAATGACAGAAAGAAAAGCAAGAACGAAGGCAAATTCCTTCGCTCCATTTCGGAATGAGAACAAGAAAGGCCTAATGGATGGGGCCGGGGGGGACGACGAAGTGGGGGGCCTGGGCGTTGTCGAGCGAGATGGGGCCGAAGGTCTGCTCGTATTGTCCAAGGTTGTGGCTGAGGACGTTGTGCAGCGCTTTGGCCTGCTGGGGGCTGAGATAAATGCCCTGGAAGTTTTGGATGGAGACCGCGTCGCGAGTCTGCTGCTCGAGCGTGCCGAAGACCAGCAGGAAGTCCCAGACGGAAAGGCGGACTTGCACGCTGTTGGCATAGGAATCGCGGTAATCGGCGGTTTTGTTGAGGGTAATGGTGGTGTTGTCGGGTTGGGTGATGGTTTCGCTCATCGTAATCCTTGGGTGTTTTTGAGTGCCATTTAACGGCTTTTAATCCGTATCATGTCTATCTTTGCACGATTTTGGGGTGAGGCCCTTTTCGGCCTCTGTAAGCATCGAACAACTGAGGCATATGACGATGGGTGATAGACAAGTGGTCGTGGTGACGGGCGCGTCGGCGGGTTTGGGACGGGCGATTGCCCACGGGTTTGCGAAGAAGGGCGCGCGGATTGGATTAATTGCGCGCAACCCTGAGGCACTGGAAGCCGCGCGGCAGGAGGTGGTGGCGCTGGGCGGAGAGGGCCTGGTGTTGGCGCTCGACGTGAGCGATGCGGACGCGGTGGACGCCGCCGCCACGAAAGTCGAGGAGGCTTTCGGGCCTATCGACGCGTGGGTGAACAATGCGATGCTGTCGGTTTTTTCTCCGGTGAAAGAGATGAAAGCGGCGGAGTATAAACGCGTGACGGAAGTGACGTATCTGGGGTATGTGTACGGCACGCTGTCGGCGTTGCAGCGGATGCTGCCGCGCAATCGCGGCACGATCATTCAGGTGGGATCGGCGCTTTCGGTGCGAAGCATTC
>JBBRCA010000098.1:0-10929 GCA_038205325.1 Terriglobales bacterium
TCGGCGGCTACCCTGTGCTGTGGCCCCGCGACTGGGTGGAGCCGGCCTTGGGCAAGCTGGCCAGCGGGGACGCGCGCGCGGCCCGGGCCACGCTATTTTTTCTACGCTGTACGCAGGAGGACAGTGGAGGCTGGAGTCAGAATATGTTTCTCGACGGCACGCCTTACTGGACCGCGGTGCAGATGGACGGCACGGCGTTGCCGATTCTGTTGGCCGACCAGTTGCGCCGGGAGAACGCGCTGGACGGCTATGATGCGACGCAGATGGTGGAGGCAGCAGCGCGTTTCTTGCTGAAGCACGGGCCGTGGACAGGGCAAGACCGGTGGGAAGAACTGCCGGGCTACTCGCCGTACACGACCGCCACGGAGGTCGCGGCGCTGCTGGCCACCGCCGACTTCTGTGAACAAAGCGGCGATGCGGTGGGGGCGACGTTTTTGCGCGAGACCGCCGATGCGTGGCAGGACACCATCGACGAGTTTACGTATGTGACGGGCACGGCGCTGGCGGCGGCTCACGGCGTTTCCGGCTATTACGTCAGGATGGTCCCGCCGAAACGCGTGGAGCGTGAGGCGACCGGAAATCTATACAACCGGATGGTCAATCTGCCGTTCGGCGAGAAGCATCAGCGGGCGTCCGAGATGGTCAGCCCGGATGCGCTGGCGCTGGTGCGCTTCGGCCTGCGCGCTCCGGACGACGAGCGCATTTTGAATACGATCAAAGTCGTGGACGCGACGTTGAAGCGGGAAACGAAAACGGGGCCGGTGTGGGTGCGTTCTTCCAAAGACGGGTATGGCGAAAAGGCGGACGGCAGCCCGTATGAGAAGACGGGCATCGGGCGGGGGTGGCCATTGCTGGCGGGGGAGCGCGGGCACTATGAGCTTGCCGCCGGGAACCGCGAGTTCGCGCTCGAACTGCTGAAGACGATGGCGCGGCAAACCAGCGAGTGCGGCATGATTCCAGAGCAGGTGTGGGACGCGCCGGACATCCCGGAGCATAGGCTGTACAACGGCCGACCGGCGGGGTCGAGTATGCCGCTGGTGTGGGCCCACGCGGAGTACATCAAGCTGCTGCGCTCGCTGCACGCGGGCAAGATGTGGGACCTGCCGCCGCAAACGGTGCAACGTTACCAGGTGGAGAAGCGCTCGGCGGGGTTCCAGATTTGGACGCCAACACAGAAGCGTGGATGGCTCGCGCCGGGCAAGGACCTGCGCGTCGATCTGCCGGCTGCGGCGACACTGCACTGGCGCACGGCGGACGACTCGGGCACGGTGAAGACAGAGGACACCGGGTTCGGCGTGTACTGCGCACTGTTGCCCTGTGCTGCGATGGGGGCGAAACGGGTGGTTGTGCGGGTGGAACCGGAGGATGAATCTGGTGACGGAGAATTGAAGGCGCAGAGCTTTACGGTGCGTGCGAAGTCGCTTTAGGGAAGACCCGATCGATCCTCGGCATTGCTCTCTGCATCTCGACCGGAGGCGCGTTTTTTGCGCCGGAGTGAAGAGACTGTTGCCTTCTCTGCGGGGCCAAATATCCTTGCCGCTCCGGGAAATCTGCAGGTCTCTCCGCTACGCCTTCGCAAATGCGCGAAGGCTCCGGTCGAGATGACAAGGTCTCCGGGCCTAAACGGAGATCGTGAACAGGCTTTAGAGTCGTTTTAGATAGTCGCGGGCCTGCGCGAGTTCGGGGAAGAGGCGCTCGTCGGCCTGGAACTCGCGGGAGTGGACGCAACGGCGTCCGGCCTTCACTCGGACGGGATGTTTCAGGTGCAGCATCTCGTGGTACAGCAAATATTCGATAGCGAAGCGCGGCGTTCCCGGGCGGTCGAAGACGCGACTGACGACGATGGTGTTGTGCGCCGCGTCGTAGTGGCCCAACATGCGTTTCGCGACGTGCGCGCTCCAAGTGAGCGTGGGGCGGCCCAGCAGGCCGTGGAAGAATCGGCGGTTGACCGACTCGAAGACTTCATCGAGGTTGAAGTGGTGGCCCTGCGGCGACGTGATGCGTTTGCGGCCGCGGGTTTGGCGGACACGCTCGGCTTGCCTGGACACGATCTCGGACTGCGTGTAGCGGCGATAACGGTCGGCGTGCTGCGGGGAGATCGGCTTGCGGTAGAGCTTGGCCAGCAGGATGTGGGCGATGGCCTGGTGGACGCTTTCGGGGGCGTGCTCCAGGAGGTCGGAGAGGCGGATGTGGAGGTGGCCTTCGCGTAGACGGATGGTGGTGTTGAGCGAGGTGAAGCGGCGGAACCGGATGTCCATCGGCGGCATCGGAGCGCGGGGACGAAGCTCACGGTACTCGAATGCGAAGGTCGAGATTAGGGAGACGGAAACGGTGGGAAGGGCTAGTACGGGCACGCTTTCGCCAGCGTACCACGCAGGCTGTGGAGAAGTTTTCCCGACTTGATCGACGCTTTCCTTAGAGCCTGTTCACGGTCTCTATTTAGCCGGTAGACGCTATAATCTCGACCGGAGCCTTCGCGCACTTTGCGAAGGCGTAGTGGAGAGACCGATAGATTTTTCTATGGCGGCAAGGACATTCGGCTGCGCAGAATAAGCTGCGGGTCTCTCCACTCCGGCGCAAAAAACGCGCCTCCGGTCGAGATGACAGCTTGGGGGGGAGAGCCAACAGAGATCGTGAGCAGGTTCTAACGAGGGATCTCGATCGGCTTCTGCTCCGCGGGCTGGGGGTTGGTGCGGTCAGCCTCCGCCTTGGCGGCTTCGGGATGGGCTTTGAAGTAGGCGACCTGGTCGGTCTGCATCGCCGCTGCCGCTTCGTGAACTTCGCTAACGGCGTCAAGCGCGAGTTTGCGAACCACCTTGTAGGCCGGATCTGCAGCGCGCAGTGTCGTCGACCAGCGCTCGGTGGCTTCAAGCAGCTTGGGGAGCGCTTTGCGAATGTCGCGGTGCTTCGGACCCAGGCCGTCTAGATTGTCGTTCAGTTCGTCGGCGATGGCCGCGAACTGGTCGAAAATATCGTGCAAGTCCTGCTCGCGACCGGGCTTGCGACGGCCCGCCAAAAGGCCGCCAATCGCCTTGGCGCGCACGTCGAGGATTTTAATGAAGATATTGATACGGTCGGTGGGAACGTAGGCCGCCTCGCGCAACTTTTCGACTTCCGACTCGCTCATGGCGGCGTCTTTGGTCTGCGCGGGCAGGGAATGCGTGGTGCCTGCCACTAGCAGGGCAGAGAGACAGAGCAGGCTGAGAGGTCTGACAAGTTGCATCATGTGGATTAATGAACGAACACCTGGGTCAGCATTTCGCTCTGCACCGTGTCCAGTCGCTTCAGGGTCGCCTGAAGCACGGGGCGGTCGTCGTTGGAGGCGACGTGCAGCATGTCCATGAGCCGACGTGTTGTGTGGCGCATTAGCAACTCCGCGTTCTTCAGCCGCTTGCTGTCGCGAGCTAGGCTTATCTGGATTTTTTGTACCAGACTGTTAATGTGCCGGAAGGTGGTTCCCGCCTGCTCATTTTCGCCGCTGGCCAATTCTCGGCCGGCGACTTCGGTCAGATTGTGCACCAGTTCCGCGTACAGGAAGCACTGCTCGCGAGGTTGAGCGTTTTGCGCACGCGCTTCAAGCTGCGCCAGCGCGGCGTCGTTGAGAAGGGTTTCTTCGCCGGAGGAGAAAGCGCGGGCCCTTACAGGGGCAGCGACGCAGAGCATGATGGTGAGGATGATGAGAGAACGAGTTGCCGAGACTTGCGAGCCCATAGCGCACCTCAAAGTGAACGCCGTATGCGGCTACATTGGCCGTGTCTTTCTATTTCACTTATGTTCCAGAGCGATCAGGCGGTGCCTTGCTTGAAACTCCTGGTCCGGAAACTTTCCTGCCGCGATGGTGAGGAACGCCCGGTAAGCTCGCTCCGCATCTTTGACCTCGTGCAGGGTGTCGTGCGCCGTTGCTTCGAGGAAAAGCGCAGGTGCAGAGTTGGGAAGTACTGTAGCACGTACTGTTAGAGCTTGCAAGGTCTCGCGGGGATGTCCGGCTTTGGAGTGGGCGAAGGCAAGGTGCCCAGCGGCTTCGCCGAAGGCCTCGGTGGAAGGGAATCGGTCGCGCTGGGCGACGGCTGCGGCGAGTACTTGCTCGGCTTCCGGATACTTTTGCTGGAGCACGAGGACGCTGCCGAGGTCGTCAAGGACGTTGGGGTCTTTCGGGTCTTTTGCAAGCGCGGCCTTGTACATCTGCTCGGCTTGGGCGTTCTGGCCGTCCAGAGCGTAAAGCCGGGCGAGTTGGCGGGAGAGGGCTGCGTCGTTCGCGAACTTCGGGTCGGAGCGGAGTTGGAGGAGCAACGGAATCGCCTGCTTGGCTTTGCCTTCGGCGGCGTAGATCGACGCCATTTGGGAGACGAGGCGGGGATCGTTAGGGTGAGCTTTCAACGGCTCGGTGAGTGCCGCTTCTGCTTCCGCAGCGCGATTCGTTCGTTGCAGAAGGTGGGCCAGGCCGACAGCGGCGTCCACGTCGTCGGGATGGAGTTGCAGAGCGCGCCGATAGGCGGCTTCTGCACCGGCGGCGTCTCCGGAACGCTCCGCCAGCGCGGCGGAGAACGCAGTGTCCTCGGGCGTTTCGCCGGTCAGCTTGATGGCGACGAGGATTTCTGCGCCTGCGTCCGTCGGGCGCGTCGCCTCATCAAGGTGAGCGAGCGCCCGCAATGCGCGGGCCTTGAGTTGTGGCGACGCTGTGTCCATGCGCGCGACCTCAGTCAGCTCCCCGCGCGCCTTATCGGCGTTTCCGGCGCGGGCGTTCAGGAGGCCCAAAGCAACGCGCGGCTCGGCAACTTCGGGGGAGGCTGCAATGGCCGCTTCGTAGGCCCTGGTCGCGCCTGCGTCGTCGCCGGTGCGCTCGTCCGCGAAGCCCAGGTCGTAGAGAATTTGCGCGTCTTTCGGACGCTCGACGGCGAGTGTTTGAAGCGTCTTCGCGGCGTCGGCGAAATCTCCGCGCTCTAACGCTGCCTCGGCATCGCGCAGCTTGGCGTTAGCTGCGTCGGCGCGAGAATTGTCCGCGGCGTCGCGCGTGCCTGCGGGCAATTGCGCGGCGGCGCGGACGGCTGTGAACGCGAGTATCGAAGCAAAGAGCAGGTCGCGCATCAGGACACTTTCTTGGCGGCCTTCAAAACGGGTGCGAGCCACTGTCCGGTATATGAGTTGGACGTTGCGGCGATCAATTCGGGGGTGCCTGCGGCGACGATCTGCCCGCCGCCGGAGCCGCCTTCGGGACCCATGTCGATCACCCAGTCGGCGGACTTGATGATGTCGAGATTGTGCTCGATGACCAGGAGCGAACCGCCGCCGTCGATGAGTTTCTTGAACGCGGCGAGGAGTTTAGCAACGTCTTCAAAGTGCAGGCCGGTGGTCGGCTCGTCGAGAATGTAGAGAATGCGGCTGGCGATGCGTTTGGCCTCGCCGCGAACGCCGGTCGCGCCGCCCGACGAGCCAGAGCGCGCTGAGGCGAGATGTTGTGCCAGCTTGACGCGCTGGGCTTCGCCGCCGCTGAGTGTTGTCGCGCTCTGGCCGAGGCGCACATATCCCAGGCCGACTTCGTCGAGCACGGCGAGCTTGTCGACGATCTTCGCAACGCCGGCAAAGTAACTCAACGCCTCCTTCACCGTCATGCGCAGCACGTCGTTGATGTTCTTGCCCTTGTACTTGATGTCGAGCACGGTCGTTTTGTAGCGCGTGCCGCCGCACTCTTCGCAGGGCAGTTCGACGTCGGCGAGGAACTGCATTTCGACCGTGACCGTGCCGTCGCCTTCGCAAACGTCGCAGCGCCCGCCCGGAACGTTGAAGGAGAAATGTCCGGCGGCGAGGCCCTTGCGCTTGGAGTCGGGTTGCGCGGCGAAGAGTTCGCGGATGGCGTCGAAGGCCTTGATGTACGTGACCGGATTCGAACGCGGCGTGCGGCCGATGGGGGACTGGTCGACCAGGATGACATCGTTCAGATAGGGCGTGCCGCTGAGTTCGCGATACAAGTGTGCGGGGTCGGCGCCCTCGGTTTGCCCGAGAGCCTGCATCAGCGCGCGGTACAGCACTTGATGCACGATGGTCGATTTGCCGGAGCCGGAGACGCCGGTGACGCAGCAGAGCAGGCCGAGCGGTATTTCGATATCGACGCCGCGGAGGTTATGAATGCGTGCGCCCTTGAGAATAAGTTTTTCGCGACCCGGCTCGCGGCGATGTCTTGGGATGGGAATCGACAGCCGACCGCTGAGATATTTGCCCGTGAGCGATGCGGGATTGTTGCGCACTTCGTCGACTGTACCCGCCGCCAGCAGCTTGCCGCCGAGTTCGCCCGCGCCGGGGCCGAGGTCGAGGAGATAGTCGGCGGAGCGAATCACGTCCGCGTCGTGTTCAACGACGAGGATGGTGTTGCCGAGGTCGCGCAACTCTTCCATGATGCGGACGAGCTTGGCGGTGTCGCGCGAGTGCAGGCCGATGGAGGGTTCGTCGAGCACGTAGAGTGCGCCGACCAGCCGCGAACCGAGACTCGTTGCAAGCTGAATGCGCTGCGACTCGCCGCCGGAGAGGGTCGAGCTGAGGCGGTCGAGCGTGAGGTAGTCGAGGCCGACTTCGTGGAGGAAACTGATGCGCTGCCGGACTTCTTCGAGCACTTTCGCGGCGATCTCCATCTGTGCTCGCGAGAGGGTGAGTGCGTCCATGAACTCCTGCGCCGCGACGATGGTGAGCGCGCAGACTTCGCAGATGTTTTTGCCGTCGAGCAGCACGGCGCGAGCTTCGGCACGCAGACGTTGGCCGCGGCACTCTGGACAGGTCGCGTAGCCACGATACTTCGAGAGGAAGACGCGGACGTGCAGCTTGTACTTTTTGCGGTCAAGTTCGGCAAAGAAGCCGCGGATGCCCGGCCAGCTTGCGGAACCTTCTTCGATGAAGCGCTGCTGCGCGGCGGTGAGGTCGAACCACGGGACATCGAGCGGCACGCCCGCGGCTTTTGCGGCACGGCGCATCTCGCCGTGGTGGACGCGATATTTTGCCTTCGTCCAAGGATCGACCGCGCCTTCATCGAGAGTTCGGGTGCGGTCGGGGATGATGAGGCCGGGGTCAAAGTCGATGGTGTTGCCGAAGCCCTGGCAGCGTGGGCACGCACCGTAGGGATTGTTGAAGCTAAACAGGCGTGGCTCGGGTTCGCGATAGGCGCGGTGGCATGTGGAGCACTCGAAGGCCGCGGAGAAGCGCAACGATTCTGCGACCGCGTCTTCGTCGCGTGGGACTGCGCGGAAGACGATTTCGCCGGCCTCGCGATAGCCGGTTTCGATGGCGTCCACGAGTCGGGTGCGGATGTCCGGTGAAAGGGCGAGGCGGTCGGCGAGCACAAAGATGGGGCGGGCGGGCGCGTTGAAGTTCAGTTCAAGCAGCGATTCCGGCGTTGAGAACTCGACGATGTGGCCGCTGCCTGTTCCGCTTTCAGACGCTTGCCAAAGGCGGTTGTAGCCGCGACGGCGAAGTTCGGTGAGCCGCTCCTTCACAGCGTCGCTCAGATCGACGATAGGCGTCGCACTTTTTTTTGCGGCCTTCTTCGAGATGGGTTTTGTGGGTGCGGGTGCGACGATTTCCGGCGCAGGGCCTTGCAAAGGCTCCAGCATCACCTCTTGCCGCATCGCCGGGAAGAGCGCGTAAACGCGAATGCCTTCCTGTTGCGCAAGGACGCGCGTGACGATTTCATCGACCGTATCGTGGCGCACCACGCCGCCGCAATGCAGGCAGGTGACGGTGCCGCAGCGGGCGTAGAGCAGACGCATGTAGTCGTAAATTTCAGTGGCGGTGGCGACCG
Organism: Terriglobales bacterium; assembly: GCA_038205325.1. Lineage (GTDB taxonomy): Bacteria > Acidobacteriota > Terriglobia > Terriglobales > Acidobacteriaceae > Granulicella. The sequence continues at coordinate 7,784 of JBBRCA010000098.1, forward strand.
TCGAGCGCGGATTGCGCGTCTGATTTTTCTGCTTGATGGCGATGGCCGGGGCGAGGCCGTCCATGTGATCGACGTCGGGCTTTTCAATGCGCTCGAGGAACTGGCGCGCGTAGGCCGAGAGGCTTTCGACGTAGCGGCGCTGACCTTCGGCGTAGACCGTGTCGAAGGCGAGCGAGCTTTTGCCGGAGCCGGAAACGCCACTGACGACGGTCAGGGCGTTGTGCGGAATATCGACATCGATATTTTTCAGGTTGTGGGTCCGCGCGCCGCGAATGGTGATTTTGTCGATTAGTTTTCCGGTCATATCAGCCCGCGCGCTGGGGTCGCAGCATTTCGATCAGCAACAGGCACGCGCCGACGACGATGGCCGAATCTGCGACGTTGAAGTCCGGCCAGTGGTAGCCGTGGATGTGGACTTCGAGGAAGTCGATGACGTAGTGCAGCATAAGGCGGTCGTAAAGATTGCCCACCGCGCCGCCCAGAATGAGGGCCAGCGCGACCGAGGTTACGGAGACACTGCGGCCCACACGCCACAGAACAATAAGCACGACCAGAACGGCGGCTATAGAAAAGGCGACGAGGAGATCGCGGACGAGAAGCTGCGACTTGACGCTGTCGAACATGCTGAAGGCCGCGCCGGTATTGCGGACGTTGGAAATCCAAAAGTAGTGCTGAAACACGGCGACGTGATGGCCGAGTTCGACGTTCGCTTCAACGCGCAGCTTGGTGATGCGGTCGAGCACGATGACGACGATTGCGATGACGAGCATCAGCCAACGGGCGTCGCGAATACGGGCGCTCATGCAGCCTCCGATGCGGTGGGAGGGAAGCCGATGGCTTCGAGGGCGTCGGCGCAGCGGGCGCAGACTTCAGGCCAGCGAGAGTCTGCTCCAATGTCGGGGAGGATGCGCCAGCAGCGAGCGCACTTCTCGCCGGGGGCAAGAGAAAAGAAGGTGGTCGAGCGGCCATCGGACGGCGCAGACTCTCGCATTTCGTCCTCTTCCACCAGTTCCACACGCGAGACGCCTGCGAGTTCTGAAAGACACTTGGAATACTTCTGGAGAATCTCGAACATCGGCGACTCGATTCCTTTGGCGTGAACCACTCGCACAGATGCTTCGAGACTCTTGCCGATCTCCTTTGCCGCTCGTCTTTCCTCCAAAACTTTGAGAACGCCGCTTCGCCAACCCATAAGCAGTTCCCACTCCGCCTTGAGCGACGCAACGCTCCCGGGAACGATTTCAGCTATGTCCGGGAAGAGGGCGAGATGGACGCTCTCTTCGCGCGAAACGACCGTTGGAAGCAACTTCCAGACTTCATCCGCCGTGAACGAAAGGATCGGCGCGATGAGGCGCGTGATGGCTTCGGCGATTCGCCACAGTGTGGTCTGCGCGCTGCGGCGGGCGGGGCTGTTGGGAGCCAGCGTGTACAGGCGATCTTTCACAACGTCGAGATATAGCGCAGAGAGGTAGCTGTTCACGAATTCGTTGAGCGCGTGATAAGCGCGGTGAAACTCGAAGGAGTCGTAGGCCTTGCGAATCTTTGCATCGAGTTCGGCGGTGCGCGCGAGGATGTACTGGTCGAGCGGCTGCATGTCGGACCATGCGACGGCATCGGTTGCAGGGTTGAAATCGTGGATGTTTCCGAGTAGGAAGCGCAGGGTGTTGCGCAGCTTGCGGTAGTTCTCGCTGACGCGCTGCATAAGGCCTTCGCTGGCCGCGACATCTTCGCGGAAGTCAACGCTCGCGACCCAGAGGCGGATGATCTCCGCACCCAGGCGGTCCGCTACATCGACCGGATCGACGCCGTTGCCGAGCGACTTCGAAAACGCGCGACCCTGTTCGTCGAGTGTCCAGCCCGACGTTGCGACCCTGCGATACGGCGCGGCGTCGCGAATGGCGACCGAACTGAGCAGGGAAGAGTGGAACCAGCCGCGGTGCTGGTCGCCGCCTTCGGTGTAGAGGTCGGCGGGCCAGTGCAACTCCGGCTCGGCGTCGAGCACGGCGTGCCAGCTTGCGCCCGACTCGAACCATACGTCGAGGATGTCCATCTCCTTGTGAAACTGCATTACAGCGCCGCATTTGTTGCAGGCTGTGGCGGCGGGCAAAAGCGTATCGACGGAGCGCGTGTACCAGGCGTCCGCGCCCTCTTTTTCGAAGAGCGAAACGATGCTGGCATTGATGGCTGCATCGTTCAGAGGCTCGTGGCACTTTTCGCACAGGAAGACGGCAATAGGCACGCCCCAGATGCGTTGCCGCGAGATGCACCAGTCGGGGCGCGTGGCGATCATGTTGGAGATGCGTTCTTCGCCCCAGGCCGGGTCCCAGACTACGCGCTTGATCTCGTCGAGTGCGCGCTGGCGGAAGGGGATGGTTGGGACGCTGGAGGCCGTGGAAACCCAGGTCTTAGAATCGAGACCTGGGGCACCCGATTCTGGGGCACCCGGAATGGGCGTTTCCATGTTGATGAACCACTGCTCGGTGGCGCGGAAGATGAGCGGGTGGTGACAGCGCCAGCAGTGGGGGTAGCTGTGGTGAAGGTCGTGCTGGCCCATCAATGCGCCGCGTGCATGCAAAAGCTGTTTGATGGGGCCGTTGGCCTTTAGGACGAAGAGGCCGTCGTACTCCGGCAGACCGTTGCGGAGCTTGCCTTGTGCGTCCACATCGCAGGTGAGCGGGAGGCCGTAGCGTTGGCCAGTGGCGAAGTCTTCGGGGCCGTGCGCGGGTGCGGTGTGGACCGCTCCAGTGCCTTGTTCGGTGGTCACGTAGTCGGCGAGGACCCCGGGGATTTCGCGATCCAGAAAGGGGTGCGCGAAAGTCACGCGATCGAGAACCGAGCCGGGGAACTCCGCAATCGCAACGGCGTCTTTTAGATTTCCGTTTGCGTCGCACTGCTTGCGAACGTCTTCCAACAGCGCACGCGCGACGATGTAAACGCCGGAGACATCTTCGACTGCAACGTACTCAATCTCCGGATTGAAGGCCACAGCGCGCGACGCGGGCAGCGTCCACGGCGTGGTCGTCCAGATGATGGTGTAAACATTTTTGCCACGTAGTCGCGGGTCGATATTCTCGGGCGGCGAGGTCAGCTTGTAGCGGACGTACACGCTCGGCGAGGTGTGCATTTCGTACTCGACTTCAGCTTCG